>PMST01000237.1 GCA_003168295.1 Actinomycetota bacterium | reverse complement strand
GCGGCGCGGTGGGGGTGGCGGCAGCATGGCGGGCGGACGGTGACCTGGTTAGAGCTGCGGCAACCATCAGCGAGCGGGATAGATGACGTCTAGTTCGCTGTGGGCCTGGTCCTCACATCTGCGACTGGCTCTCATCTGTTGAGAGCCAGTCATGTACCTGCCGTGTACCTGCACCGGTTACGCGCCGGATCACGAGGCTACGAGACGCCTGGTCGGCTGGTCTGAACCCGGTGCCTGCCATGGCGAATGGCGCTGGCAGTTGGTGATGCAGCAAGAACGATCCGCGAAGGTCTTCCGGTGAGCCCGGCCCCGAACGCGTGGAGCATCCGCGCCTGCTCAGGCACGCCCGAGATCGCCACTGTCTCTTAAGCTGCTGCCCGGCCAACCGGCACCGCCCTCCGTGGCCTAGCCCGCGCGGTCACCGAGAACCGCAGCGGACGCAGGGCGCACGCACCCTCAACTTATCCCCGCACCCTGGTCGACCCCTAGCGCGACCACCTTCGCGGGCGCCGAGGCGGCGCGGACCCAACAGCTGCCGATGCTACCCAGCACGCCGGGGACCTCGCCGATCCATTACTGGGACGGCGGTTGCGGCGGCCAGCCGATGAGCGTTTGCCGGCTTTCCACTCGTGGCCAAACGGATCGATGAGTCTACCGATCCCAACCGTGCTCGGCCTGGACCGGCGATTTTGCCTTCTGCGTCGGCGGCGACGGCCTGAGCGAACACCGCGTCCGGATCGCCGACAACGAGCAGCGCACGACCCGTCGCGCCGCCGATCGCCCGCGGGACGAGGCGCTCGGCGCTCGAGGCGGCAGCAGCGATCCAGAACGCCGCATCACCAACGGCGAGCTGGGCGACGATCTCATCCCTTCGCCGACCCGGTGCAACACCCGGGCACCGAACGCCACGACCGACCGTCCGCACCGCAAGCGGATTCGCTGACGGGACCGGCTGTCATCTGCCGGCCAGACACAGCCAGTGGCCATTTTCTCGCACCCAGGTCTGCGTCATCGGCATGATGAACGTCTCCGGCTCTCCGGAGCCGACGTCAACCCGGTCTTCAACCACGCAGCGAAGGACGGCAGTGTCGCCGACGACCTGCACCTGCGGGTCATGCAGTTCCTGCCCGAACCATGCGTTCGGACCGTGCTGGTTCGACTGGAGGTAGGTGTCGAAGTCGAACCACTCGCCCTTGTGCGATATCCACAAGAAGCGAGGGTGAAGCAACTCGCGAAGCCGTATGTCATCCTTCCCAGCCATCGCTTCGGCGCGTGCCTGCGCTGCAGCGATGACGTCCTCTGAATCACTCACTCACGCCACGCCGAAGCTCCACCCGGTCCATCGCCTGGCCCGGACCAGGGCGAGGCGATCCCGTCGGCGAAGGTGTACGCACTGGCCATCAGCGCGTCGCCCGGAACGACCCGACCGCGCGGTGGCCGGCCAGCACCAGAGCAATCGACGCCATCGCGACCGACAACCGCTGAAACCCGGCCGCCAGCGTGAGCCGACGCCAGGCAGCACTCCCCAGCAGCCGCCGGTACATTCCTCGCCCGTGGTGCTCGTCCGCCACCGGCATGACCCTTTCGCGCCTGATCCTCACGAAGAGAGGGCGATCGCGGCGATGAAGAGGGACAGATCAACGGACACGTGCATGGCGATGGTCGGGAGGATGCTGTGGGTCCGGTGGCGGACCCATCCGGCGCCGACGCCGAAGCTGAGGACGAGGGGCACCAGGATCGGGTAGTAGGCGTGCTCGAGTGCGAACAAGGCGGCTGTGACGGCGATGGTCGCGGGCACCGAACACCGGCGGCGCAGCCAGCCGTAGAGGGCGCCGCGGAACAGGAGTTCTTCCGCGGTGCCGGTCAGGGCCACGAGCCGGACCACGATAAGGGCCCAGGTCAGCATGGTGGCGGTGGGCAGACGCGACTCGTCGCTGCCGTCCCGGACGATCTCTTTCAGTGTGGCCGTGACGCCACCGGTGAGCGGGCTGAACGCCAGCGACACCGCGATCCCGGCGGCCACCGCCAGCGCAAGGACAAGGAATGCGAAGCCGAGCTGGCGCCCGGCCGGACGGCGCAGCGCGAGCAGCCGGGCCGAGGCACGGGTGGCTGCACGGCGGCCGAGGCCACGGACGCCAAGGAACAGCCCGACGATGATCGCCAGATAGACCTCGGCGACGATGAGGACGGTCAGTCCCGCCGTGTGAGCCCAGTGTGGCGCGGCGCTCCGTGCGGCCAGCGCCGTAGCGCCGGCGAGCACGATAGCGAGCAGCGCGGACAGCACGAGGCCGAGACCGAGTTGCCTTGCCGGTCACACGCGCCGGCTCGGTGGTGACCGGGCGGACCGGCGCTGGGTTGAGGCTGGCGCCTGTCATGACGCGGCTCCCTGCCGGTATTCCGTGGCCCGGGTGGCGCGCACGGCCCGGCGGTCGAGCGGCAGCAACACGCTGGTCCCTATCAGCCAGACCAGGCCCCCGAAACGCCCGATCGGCAGCAAGACGTCCAACGTAGCAGTGAGCAGGGTGAAGGTGGATAGGACGGCAGCCACTGCGACGGCCAGCCCGAGCCACGCCCACGGCCTGGGCGTTAGGCGGAGGATGAGCGCGGGCACGGAGATCCCGGCCAGCAGCAGGGCGAAGGGCACGACGAACCCGGCTCCCCCTGTGGCGAAGCTCAGGTCGGCCAGGGCCCGGGCCAGGCCCGGTCCGGCTGCGGCGAAGACCTGGGAGCTGGTCCAGCTGATCAGGCCGGACAGCGAGAGGAAGGCGGCGGCGAGCAAACCGCCGGCGAGCGCGATGACGGCGCCGGGCGCTGTGACTCCCAGCGTCCGCAGCCGCCGGTAGACGGTGGCGGTCCAGATGGCCAGCGGGACGGAGGCGCCGGTAATGAGGAACCCGGCGACCTGAAGGGCGGTGTGGTGAGCACGGTCGTAAGCCAGCACGGCTTCGGCCGACGCCGACGGGTGCGGCACCGCAGCGGAAAGTACGACGGCGGCGATCGTCAAGGCACCGTATGCGAGTACTGGTGCCAGGAGCGGCGGACCTCCCTGCCGGCGTCCGCGGCGGTCGTCGGGTTGCGAACTGGTCATGGTTTCTCCTTGGTCCCGCAAGCTAGGTCGTAGTCACCCAATAATCATTACATCTTGTCTACGATTGTCAAACGGATATGATTTTGCCGTGGCTACGAAAAATCACGATGGCCCGAACGGGCAGGAGACGCAGGCGGGCGCGGTCCGCCCGCGGCGGACGGGAAGCGCATTCCTGCTCGCCCAGCTCGGGGCGTATGCCGCCGCCCGGTTCGCCCAGCGCATCAGCGAGCTCGACCTCACCCCGGCCCAGGCGGGGCTGCTGCGCCTCATCGCCTGGAATCCCGGACAGAGCCAGCAGGCGATCGCCCGGCAACTCGGAACCCCGGCCAGCCGGCTCGTACTCCTCGTGGATGGACTCGAAGAACGTGGCCTGATCGAACGACGCCGGAACCCAGCCGACCGTCGGCACTATGCGCTCTACTTGACCGAGGAAGGCACTCAGTTCATGAAGGAACTCGGCCGCCTCGGCGCGGCGCACGAGGACGCCATGACCGACGGCCTCACGGCCGACGAGCGCGCCGTGCTGAACGACCTGCTCAACCGGCTGGCCGCCCGGCAAGGTCTGACCACCGGCGTCCATCCCGGATACCGCCGCACCTCGTGAATCCTCCGCCGCGCGGTGCCCTGGGCTGTGGTCGGGGCTGGTGAGCCCGCGGCGTACGCCGGCTGTGTCAGGTGCTGACGTCACGGCGCACGGAGCTGGCCGTGCCGATGGTAAGCGCGACGAGGCTGAAGACGAGCGAGAAGATGAGCGGGCGCTGGTAAGAGGCGGTGGGGGTGCCACCTGTGGCGATGGCGTCGAAGAGCAGCCCGGGAAGCCAGTTCGCCGCGTTGCCCGAGGACAGCTGGAGGATGTGCTCGACGGGGCCGAGCCACGCGATGCCGAGGCCGAGCGCCAGTGGGGTGGAGCGCACCAGCACGCCGATTGCCGCGCCGGTCACGCCGTAGCAGGTGGCGGTGATCAGGGCGTTGGCGTAGTCGGTGGCAGCGTGCCGCAGCCCGGTGCCAGTAAACCAGGCGGCGGTAGAGATTTCCCGTGCTTGAGCCAGCGCTACCGCGGCGCCGATGCTGAGAATTTCCGCCAGCAGCAGGGCGGCGGCGCAGCAGACGAGGGCGAGGAGCTTGCCGGCCAGCAGCCGGGACCGGGCGGGTTGCCTGGTGAGCATGACGCGGATGGTGCCCAGGCCGTACTCGGTCGTGACCCTGGTCATGAACAGTACGAAAACCAGCAGGCCGAGGACACCGGCCGCGATGCTGAACCCGCGGCTCAGCCCGCCAGAGCCGGCGAGCTGACCGAGGGTCGTGGTGAGGGACGCCGCGACGCTGACCACCCACGGTCTGGCCTTGGCGGTGGTAAAGGTCACGATGGTGGCAAGGAGCGCGAGGGCGGCCGCTGACCCGCCGGCCCCGTAGATGATGCTGGGGCGGCGCAGCTTGAGTAGTTCAGTGCGCCGGGTGCTGTCCCGGGTCAAGGATATGCAGTCGACCGGACGTCGTCAGGTTCTCGGTGTTCACCGGTTTTGTCCTTCCTGCGGGCCCGGGTTCTCCCGGTTTGGGTCCGCAGACCCGAGGGGGGAGTTGGAGCGGCGGACGCCCCCGCTCATCTGCCGCCGCCTGCGACGGTGCGGTGCCGGCCCCACGGGGTGCGGGCCGGTGGCTTGAAGACCGCCAGGGCGATCGCCACGGCGAGGACGCAGACGTGGCCCATTGCGGCGCCGAGCAGCACGCCTGAGGCGTGCCCGCTCTGCACGGCACCCTGGGCGGCTGGGCCGATGATCAGTGCGTCGGCGAGGATGACCGCGGCGGCGATGACGATCTTGGCGACGACCCACCAGTGGCGGATCAGGCCGTGGGTCGTCCCCAGCCCGAGCAGGACGCCGGTGGCCACGGCCACCAGCCCGACGGGGATGGACAGCCAGGGGGCCGTCTGCATCATCGTGAAGAACACGTGGGGCAATGCCGGGTTGCCCGTCGCCGCCGCGGCGATTCCGCAGAAGCCCACGACGACCGCGATGCCGAACCAGGCGCCCCCGGCCAGGATGTGGGCGGTAAGGGCTGCCTTGCGGGCCGCCCCCCGCAGCCCGAACCGCGATGAGACCCGGAGCGCCCCTGTGGCCGGCTCCGTCCCTACGGTCGCGGCGGCGGAAGGCAGTGGCTCCGCCGGGGCTGGGCCGCGCGCGCTGACTGTACCGGGAGTCACGGTTCCTCCTTTTGCAGGCTGTATCGGACTTTTGCGGGCTGTCTCAAAGAATATTGTGCTGCTAAAAGTTTATGGTAACACAGAATTTTTTGTCACTAAATTCCTTAAGTAACTAAATTGATTCTGATAAGCTGGAGGCTATGACCGTCGAACTCGGCCTGCGCGAGCGCAAGAAGCAGCAGACCAGGCAGATGATCTTCGAGGCGGCGTCGCGGCTGTTCGCCGACCGCGGCTTTGACGCGGTGACCGTGGCCGAGGTGGCCCGGGCGGCCGACGTGTCCGAGGTGACCGTCTTCAACTACTTCCCGGCCAAGGAGGACCTGGTCTTCGCGGGCCTGCAGTTCTTCGAGGAAAAGCTCATCGAGGCGGTCCGCCGCCGCGGCCCTGGGGAGTCAGCGGTCACGGCGTTCGGCCGCCTGCTTGTCGAAACGCCGGGACGACTCGCTACCGATGAAGCCGCAACGGCAATCACCAAGGGCGCAACGCTGATCGGCGGCAGCCCGGCGCTGCAGGTACGCGAGCGGGAGGTCGTAGCCCGCTACACGCAGGCGCTCGCCCGCCTTCTTGCCGAGGAGACCGGCCGGGACGCCGGGGACGTCGAGGCCCAGACGGCGGCCAGCGCGCTGATGGGGGTGCACCGGGCGCTGGTCGCCCACGTACGGGCCAGGGTCCTCGCCGGATGGCACGGACAGCGGCTCGCGGCGGACGCGCGATCACAGGCCACCCGCGCCCTCGCCCGCCTGGAAGGAGGCCTGGCCGGCTATGCCCTCAACAACCAGCCCGCGGTCCCGGACGCCTCGGTGACCAGCACGGCTACGACAGCTTAGGATGCGTGCGGCGGGGCTGGCTGGCTTCGTGCCCGCGTCGGCCTCCGCGGCGACCGTTTCGGCAACCCGCGCCTCGGGCGTGACCGGGCACGCGACCGCCAGCGTGAGCGAGGCCAGCACGGCCGCCAAGCGGGCGGTCGCGTACTGGACCCGGGCCGGATGCTGTCCGCGCGGAGCGGGGCCGGCATCACGGTCAAGTCCGCCGCGGACTCCCACGCCGCGCCGCCCGGCGTGCGCGGGTCGACCGGGCACGTCGCCGGCACCGCACCGGACCAGGCGCTGGCCGGGCCGGCCGCGCGGATGGCGACGACCGATGGCCGCGGGGTCAGGCCGAAGTCCGGGTCTGTCGGCAGCCCGTGGACGGGGAACCCCTACCTGCCGCCCGCCACGACCACCGGCAAGGTGTTCTTCACCACCCACAACGGCGAGAATTGGGAGTGCTCGGGAAGCACGGTGCACAGCAACGGCAAGGACTCCGTGATCACCGCCGGGCACTGCGTGTACGGCAGCCTCGGCGGCGAGGTCCCGGGGGAAGGGTGGCGCACGAACTGGATCTTCGTGCCCGACTACAGCAACGGGAACGCGCCGTACGGGGTGTGGACGGCCAAGGAGCTATGGGGCGCCCACCAACTACGTCAACAACCAGGACGAGGGCGACGACATGGGCGGCGCCGTCATCAACACCAACGCCTACGGCCAGCACATCGTCAACGTGGTCGGCGGGCAGGGCTTTGCCTGGAACTGGCCGTCCAGCGAGTACGTGTACGACTTCGGCTACCCGGCGGCGGCGCCTTCAACGGCCAGACGCTGCAGTACTGCAACGGCTCCGAGTTCAACTGGGCTGACGTCTCCAGCACGATGGGGCCGCCGTGCAACTTCACCGACGGCTCGAGCGGCGGCCCGTGGCTGATGTCGTTCAACGGGGAGTTCGGGTACATCGACGGGGTCAACGACTTCATCTACTCGTCGCTGCCCGGGTACATCTTCTCCGCCTACTTCGGCAACAACGCCGAGTCGCTGTACGACGCGATGGCCAATCTGTAGCGGCTCTTCAGCGGCCCGGCCGAGTATCGGCTTCCGCTTACGGCTCTCGCTTACGGATTGCGCAGCCGGCCCCGCTCCACCGGGGTCGGCTGCGCAATCGTCGTACGCTCGCAGCGCCTCGGCGGCGATGCTCAACGACCTGGCGCCCACCATCGGCTATTCGCATGGTCGGCTGAGAGCTGACCAGGTCATCCGTGTGGGATGACGCGCGGCATACGTTCAGCGCGCAGGTCCTCGGTCCGCACTTCGAGGAGCTGCGCCGTGAATTTGCCCGGCGAGAGGGCACCCTGCTGGTCGGCACGGACCGTTGGCCGGTAACGCGGACCCGGCCCTGTCAGTGAGGCGGGCTCGGGTCCGAAAGTGTTACATTGCACCCATGGGTGGCGAAGTCGTCCGATACAGCCAGCGTCCTGAACTCTGGGAGCGGTGGTGGGGCAGCGATCTCAGCGCCGCGGTGTGGCCCGAATACAACACGCACGGCGACCTTAACCATTACTGGGCCCGGCTCTATGCCGAGTTCCCCGAATGGCAGATCCTGCTGTACGACCCGGATGCTGACCTGCTCCTGGCGGAGGGGCACGCAATCCCGGTTGCCTGGGACGGGACCGACGACGGGCTCGGTCCCGGCATCGACGCGACGATAGCCGCCGGGTTCGAGCTGCGCGCGCGAGACGGACAGCCGACGGCGCTCAGTGCCCTGGCCGTCGAGATCCCGCCGAGCCATCAGGGCATGCGGCTGTCCACCGTGCTGCTGCGCGCGATGGCCGGCCTTGCCGGGGAGGAAGGGCTTTCGCGCCTGATCGTGCCGGTCCGGCCCAACCACAAGGACCGTTACCCGACGATCCCGATCGAACGGTATGCCCGGTGGACTCGCGATGACGGCACGCCGTTCGACCCGTGGGTCCGGGTGCACACCGCGCTGGGTGCCCGCATCGGCCCGGCCATTCCGCGCTCCATGCGCATTGTCGGCACGGCCGGTGACTGGGAGCAATGGACCGGCATGCAATTCCCCGAGACCGGGGACTATGTCTTCCCGGCCGGTCTGGCCACCGTGCACATCGACCGCGACGACGACCTCGGCGAATACTGGGAACCCAACATCTGGATCGTCCACACAGTGGCTATTTAGCCTACGATACGGCCCGTGACATCAGGTGATCTCGTCTCGCCGATGCCGGCGGCGGGCCGCCGGTCGTGCTCATCCACGGCCACCCGCTCAAGTAGAGATGGGAAATAAGAGTGAAAGATAGCACCGTCAGCGATCAAGTCTACGGGATGCATCTGATGTTGCGCCTCAGTCAGATTGAGCGAATCGATGCCATTGATGACTCAGTGCGCTTGGGGGAATTCCTAGTATCCCTTGTGAGGAAGATAGGAATGAGGGTCGTGGATGGACCTCATTTGGCGAGCGAGGAAGGCCGTACTCAGACTTATGGTCACTCGGCCGTGGTCATACTTAGTGAGTCCCACGCCTCGATCCATACTTACCCACGGCGCGGAGAGCTGTTCCTGGACGTTTTCTCCTGCCGCCCGTTCGATCAGTCAGATGTTATGTGCACATGCGAGGAATTCTTCGGCCGCTTCGTTGTCAGCGAGCGCACGGTTCTTGACCGGGGATATCACTGGCATGCATCCGCTTCGGCCAGCCTCAGCATGTTGGCCGACCAGCGAAAAGGAACCGATGCACCGAGGAGAGGAGAATGACGACTCAGGTCGGCCTCAGCCCAATGCCAGCGGCTAAGATGGGATGGGTGAGGGCTCCAGGTGGAAAAGCCCATGGCATTGGGCCTTGGCCACCACGAATCAGCGGCGGATCAGTGTTATCAGCTCTGGGGTAAGGAATTCGTCCATCGAGATGATCCCGGCGGCGAGCGCGAAGTACCGGCGGGTAAGCTCGGGTACCAGGCTGATCTCGCGGAGCATCTCTACGCGCGATCGTGGCGCCTGTAGCCGCGCCGTCTCCAGCGTGCTTCGATACACATCGATAAGAGCGGCATCCCGCTGCCTGGCGAACCGCGATAGCGCGGCAGTCAGCTGCTGCTCGGAATCGAGGCGGCCACCGACGTGCTCGCTGAGCAGTTCCGCCTGGATGAATGCGTTGGTGATTCCGCGGGCGCTGATGCTGTCTTCGTGATGTCCGGAGTCTCCGACAAGTGCCCAGCCTGGCCCGCAGGCTTGGCGGAAAAAGTTCTGCTGATCACCGGTACCTTGCAGCCGCACCACCTGTTCGCTGGTCGCAAGCTGATCGTACAAGTCTGGGGCTGACGCCCGGATTGCAGCAAGGTGGCTGGCCTGCGGATCATCCTTAACCATCGCGAATTCGGACTGCGGGAAATAAGTGAGGATAAGCGTAACGTCGTCGTTGGTCGGGATCGTGGCGAGCCATCTTCCCGGCCGCTCCCGGATCTCGAACCCTATCTCGAGACCGGTCCAGCCAGAGTAGTAGATGCAGGTCATACGGGGATCGTCGATAGTGAACCCTGCGTCGGCCAGTCGCGCCACCCTGGAGCGCATGCCGTCGGCGCCTATTGTCAGCCGGGATTCCTCCGTGGCCACGGCTCCTCCTGGCATGCGAAACCGCACTCCGCCGATCCGGCCGTCGTCTCCCGACAGGAGTTCGTCTAGCGTGCATTCCTCGGCGAATTCAACTCCCTCGTCCACTGCCGCGTTTATAAGAATCTGGTCCAGAATATGACGGCGCGGTGCGAGCGCATAGTCAACATTCCCCAGCTCGGCAACTTTTCCGTGAAGCCGGACATCCTGCAGCATGTACGTGGCATCGTGAATGCGCGGGCAGCCTGACCCGATGACAGCCTCCAGTAGGCCCCAGTGTTCAAGCCTAGAAATGCCGGGCTGGTGAATGAAGAGGGTGGACATGGTATCCGAAGGAAATCTGGCGCGATCTATGAGGAGTATACGGTGCCCCTGTCTCGCGAGTAGCAGCGCCGTCGTGGCTCCGGCGCAGCGTGCGCCCACGACAACGGCATCCCACATGCCGATCCTCCTCCGTAGGTTGCTGCCTGTCTCGTCAGTCATGGTAATCCTCGGGAACTGGATCGTCACGTGCTGTGGCTGGGATCCGGCCGGACCTCGGGTGATGCCGGCCGCTAGGCGCCGGTGTCAGCGCGCCTCGCGCCTCGCGTCGTCCTTATACGCAGGCACCTTGACAGGCTTCGCGCTCCGTGCCTAGGATCGAATATCGTGGTGGCCTGTAAAATTTCATATCAACATGCACCGCTAATTCATGCACCGCTAATTCTCGGTGGGTAGCAATGCGAATAGTGTTCGTGCACACGCCGATGTTTACGGTGCAGGTGGAGCAGCGCCAGTCATTCTGGCGAAGCTGGGATGTGCAGTATCACCTCGCGCACCCTGGGCTACGGCACATGCGGCGCAACCTATGGGAGCTGCCGCACTGGATGCACTGGCTTGCGGGTGTCCTCGTCGCGCGCGGATATGGCGACATCGAAGTTCTCGATCTGTATACGGTGGAAGGCCTTGTCGTCGCGGGCTCGGATAAGCTGGACGAAAACGCCCTGCGGCGGGCGGTCGCTGATCACCCGGGGGATGTGTTCCTTTTCTCCCCGATGGTGGTTAACTTGCATTTCGCTTGTCAGATATCGAAAATGGTTAAGGATCTGCACCCTAGCGCCGTGACCGTTTATGGCGGAGTGGCGGCCACGCCGCTGGCGAGTCATGTGGCAGGCCTTCCCTCCGTGGATTATGTGATCGCCGACCGGGGTGAGGTGGCCCTGCCGGAATTGCTCGATGCCTTGACGGCCCGTGCCGATGTTGCCGCAGTCGGAAACCTATTTTATCGAACGTCCGGTGGCGAGGTCGTGCGGACACGGCTGCGGTACCCGCAGTTGGCAGCCGCGGAAATACCATTCCCGAAAATTGATCTTTTCCCTCCGGATGTGGGCGAGGACATCCGCTACCTGCGGCAGGTCTATGCGCTCGGCTGTCCCTACCAATGCAGCTTCTGTACCATTCAGACCATTGGAAGGAAACCCGAGTATTTTCCGATCGATAGGGTGCTGAACGAGATTCGCGCTTATCGTGGCCGGTACGGAAATCACCACAATATCTACTGGGGCGACGAGACCTTCACGCTTAATACGGAACGCACGATGACGCTGCTGAAAGCGCTGGAAATCGAGGGTGACGTTAACTATGATTGCCAGACCCGGCTGAACTGTCTCAACGATAATCGCCTCTTGCGCAAGCTGAAGAGCAGCGGATGCCAATGGGTTGAGATCGGCTTGGAGACGAATTTTCAGCAGAGTCACGAGCAGCACAAGCATCACATGAAGGTGAGTGCCACGGAAGAGACACTGAAGAGAGTCCAGGATGCCGGACTCGCGACCTGTTCGTTCGTAGTCAACGGCTTCCCGGATCAGTCACCCGATGATATGCGCCGGAGCATTGACTGGGTAGCTGGGCTCATTGACAATGGACTGCTGCAAGCGTCGTACATGTCCATGCTGGTCCCGTACCCTGGCAGTGCGCTTTTCGAATTCCCGGAACGCTATGGCATGACCCTGATACATCGGGATTTCTCGTTGTATCACGAGGATATGGAACCTGTCTTCGCCACGCAGCTGTCGACCCCGGACCAAACATACGATGTCTTTCTGCAGGGCCTGAATCAGTTGGCTCAGGCGATGGCCAGGAACTCGCATTCTGACGGTGCCGGGGACCCCGCGGATCTGAGCGGGTACGGCACCTTCTGGGCAGGTGCTCACGTGTAGGAATGGCGGTGAGGTTATCGTTCCCGCGGCATGGCACGGGAACGCGCATCGAAGTGACGCGCGCTTGGTCCACCAGCTTGTCGAGCGCCAGGCGAGGCTGCGCCCGGACGCGGTCGCGATCACCGGCGCCGGCGGTTCGCTGACGTTCGCTGAGCTGAACGAGCGGGCCAACCGCCGTGCGCGCCTGCTGGTCCAGCGGGGAATCGGTCCCGAGCGGCGCGTCGCGCTGCTGATGCCGAGATCGGTGCGGCTCGTGGTGTGGCTGCTTGCCGTGCTGAAGAGCGGCGCCGCCTACCTGGCGCTCGACCCGGCGTATCCCGCGGACCGGGTTGCCTGGCTGCTCGCGGATTCCGATGCGGCCATACTGCTCACCGCCGGGCGGCATTCCGTTCCCGGGGCGCCATGCGGTCAGCTGAACGTGGACGACATCGAGGCTGGGCCGGTCGAGGCGAGCGCCGCCGATCTTGATGTAGCGGGCCTGCATCCAGCCAATGCCGCTCAGATCTTCTACACCTCTGGCTCGACTGGGCGGCCCAAGGGCGTGATGCTGGTGCATTCCGCCGTCGTGAACGAGCTTGCGTGGTGCCGCGATGGCTTTCCCGCTAGCGGAACCGAGTGCATGTGCGCGCGGAGCTCGATGAGCTTCGTTGACGGATCGACCGAGCTATGGGCCAGCCTGGCGGCCGGAATCCCCGTCGTCCTTGCGGATCAGGACGAAGGCCGGGATGCCCGGCTGCTGGCCGCCCTGGTAGCGGCCAGCGACGCGACGAGAATGTGGGTCGTGCCGCCGCTCGCGGCGGCGCTCCTGGACCAGGCCGATGTGGGCCAGTTCAGCTCGGTGCGTCAGTGGACTCTCACCGGCGCCGCGCTGTCCAGGAGCCTGGGAGAGCGGCTGAGGGACGCTTTCCCCGAGGCAGCCTTCACGTACGTGTACGGCACCACGGAATCCGGCCCGAGCCTGGTCGCTGATTATGACGGCGGCGACGTCCTGCTGCGGAGCGGAGCGGTTCCGAACACGGGTGTCCTCGTCCTGGACGCGGCCCTCCGGCCGGTCGCTGAGGGGGCCGTCGGTGAGCTGTATGTGTCCGGGGCTTGCCTGGCCAGGGGTTACCTGGGAAGCCCAGATCTCACCGCCGAGCGATTTGTCGCGGCGCCGTTCGGGCCCCCCGGGGAGCGGATGTACCGGACAGGTGACCGCGCGCGGTGGCTGGGCGGGAACCGGATCGCACTCATCGGGCGGGCCGACAGCCAGGTGAAGATCCGGGGTATGCGGGTTGAGCCCGGCGAGGTCGAAGCCGCGCTGTGCGCACTGCCTGGAGTGTCACAGGCGGTGGTGGTCGCCCGGGCGGACCGGTTCGGGGAACCGCAGCTGGTCGGCTACGTGGTCCCCGCATGGGACGGGGACCGGCCGGAGCGTGTTGAGCCCAGCCAGATACGGGCGTTGCTGCGGGGGCTTCTGCCGGGTTTTATGG
>PMST01000057.1 GCA_003168295.1 Actinomycetota bacterium | reverse complement strand
TCGGGCGTCCCTCGGTCACCCCTAGCACGCTAGTGACCTGCGAAAAGCCTGGATATACGGCGGCCTGGATCAGGGTGTTCGACTGCATGCTGCGGGGCAGCAGATAGGCCAGCGGGGAAGCGAACTGGAAACGCGGGGCGACCACACCGCCGAGGCCGCCGATTGTCGTGTAGATTCCGACCAGGCCGAGCAGCCACGCCAGCCGACGGCGCGGCAGTTCGTCTTCGGTCAGGTTGCCCGCGTACAGCAGGATGACGGTGAGCGCCCCGTAGGTCACACCCCGGTCCGCGAAGGAAAGGACCCGGTTTGACAGCAGGCTCACCACGGTGTCCGGTGCCGACAGGCCCAATGTCGCGATCCCGGCGGCCACACACACCAGGAACAGCAGCCACAGGCCGAACGCCGGGGGAACGTTGACAGAGCGACCGCGCCGGTGCCAGGAGCGCATCTGCATCAGCATCGGGACGGCCATAATGAAGACCGACTCGTCAGCGAGACCGAACGCCCACCAGACCGGGTATCCGGCCAGCAAGGCGGCGAGCGGCCAGGCTGGATGGCTTGCGAACCACTGCTTGCGGCTGCTAATCCGGTGCCTGCCGCGCGGCGTCTTGTCGGCCTGCCTGCTGGTGAATGTGGTGCTGGGGCGCGGCGTTGTGAGCGTCATGACGCCATTACCCCCCGGCCTGGCTGGTGCGCGTGCCCGCCGGCGCTAGCACGATCCACGTCGGCCCCGGCACGAAATCCATCGGTACATGGGCAGCATCAAAGTAGTTAGTGACCGCCGCGAGGCCCGGCTTGGTCCAGGTCCCCGCGGCCGCTGTGCCTCCGTCCCCGCCGGGCGCCGTGCCGGAAAAAACCACGGCCTGGCCCGTACCGATCACTCGAGGGCTCTGCGTAGTCTCCCCGTACTTGCGGCTGAGGTAGACGGTCTTGAACGAGACGATCTGCACGACCAGATTGGCCACGCTGATCCGCGGGCCGCCGGCCGTCTCTACCCAACGGTCGGCCCGGGTGTCGAAGTCCCACTGCTCGACCGACTGTCCGGGTACCTCCACCTTCACCGACGTCGGATGGGTCTCGTGTATGGTGGCGAGCGGCTCGCCCGGGAGACGGTAGGAGAACAGCGCAGGCGGCGGCGTATCGGACGGTCCCGCGGCGACCAGCGCCGCCGTCGAGACCGTCAGGCCATCAGATCCGGCCGAATACAGCGACGCATGTTTGGCGTACCCGTCGTCGATGATCTTGGTGGCGTCCAGGACCGAGATGAACGAACTGGTGCCCCCGTCGTAGCCGGTCAGCGGGTGAAGCACCGACAGTGCCTGGCCGTCAGACGGGTTGGTGCTCGTCACCGTTCCGACGGTGCTCGCCTCGTCTGACTGGAAGACGGCCAGATACCTGACCGGCACCGTCATCTCCTGAAAGACAAGGTCGGCAGAGCTGAGGCCGATCGGATCCGAGCCAGCCACCGCGACGGCGACAGCCGGCCGCAGCGCGACGGCGGCCGTCACACTGAGCCCGGTAAGCGGGGCCATAGACCCGGCGGGCGAGGTGGGTCTCGCGGTGGCCTTCGAGCCTGCCGCGACGCTGGCGGGCGATGACGCCGCGGCCGGCCTGGAGTTTGCCGTCGGGGAGCTGTCAACGGCCGCGGAACACCCGCCCAGGACGATAATTATTCCGCACGAGGACGTGGTCACCACACGCGTAACCCACGCCCCCGACCTGCTCATTGGCTCAGCCCCTGGGCGAGGAACTGGGTGCCTGTTCAGCTGCGGACTTGATGATCACGGTCTGGTCCTCGTCGGCCTGTTCACCGAACACCGTGCTGAACGGGACTGCGTGACCGTTGGCCGCGCTCTCGCTGGTTACCGGAACGGCATCAGCGCTGGGTTCCGGGACGGCATCAGCACTGAGTACCGAAGATGCCACCTGGCGTCCCGGTGGGGCATGGCTTGTCTCAGCGGGTACTGCGGTTTCGCGCGGCACGGCCGCCTTTGGCGAGCGGAGAAGCGCCGTGCCGAACACGCTCGCGCCCATCCGGTCCAGGTACTCGACGCTGGCCAGTACCTGGTCACTGCGTGTCCGGGGAACTTCAACGACCAAAATGGCCGCGTCGGCGGCTTGAGCGAGAGTGTACGCATCAGGGCCAGAAGTAACGGAGGGAGCCTCCACGATAATCCACCGGGCCATACTGCGCAGGCTGGCCATCAGCCCCTCCACGGCGTCCTGCTGAAGATCTTCGGTGCCAATTTTGGCGGCCGAACCGGGCGTAATCACCCGAAGCCGCGGCGCCACGGCCACCTGCTCTCCGGCGTCGCGGATCGGTGAGCCGACGGCCAGCAGGTCGGTAAGGCCCGGGCTTGACGGCAGGCCGAGCATAGCCGGGATCAAGGATCCCTCGAGGTCGGCGCACACCAGCGTGACGTCCGGCTGATTGCGGGATAGGGAGACGGCGAGGTTGGCCGCCACCAGGCTGACGCCATTGCCGACGCTGGCGCCGGTAACCAGGATCACGTGGCTGCCAGTCCGCCGTGAGCTGGTGAGCAAGTGGGCCAGCCCGGAGAAATCCCGGCCGACCTGCGACCGGGGGGAGGCGATCGCCAGCTCGACCGCAGACCTCTTCTGCACCAGGCTCATCAGTACGGGCACGTTAATCTTCATGAGATCCCGCGGCGACCGGACTCGCCGGTCTCTCCGGTCCACGATGAAGGAGAGGATGAGGCCGATAAGAAGGCCGGCCAGCAACCCGCTGGGGAAGATGAGCAACGGCTTCGGGCTTGACGCGCTCGATGGAGGGATGGCATTGCTGATGATCGATCCGCCTGAGGGATTGGTCAGCTCGGTGGTCAGCTGCGCGACTTGGCTGTTCAACGAGCTCAGCTGGCCTTGATCAGAATTCAGCTGTTCTTGGGCCGCGGCCCGCTGCGGTGAGTTGTCCGGCAGGCTGCCGACTTCAACAGTCAGTTTTGCCGAGGCCGACTCTAGGGCGCTGATCTTGGACTGGAGCGCCGAGATCTGGCTATTGGCGGAGGCGCTCGTGCTTGAGCTCGTATAGCTCAGGAACGCCTGCGCGAATGATTGCGCACAGCTCGCGGCGCCGGTCGCCGACGACGCCTGGCAGCTGNNCTGGGACCGTCACGCTCACGCGTTTGATGAGCTGCGGCAGCGTTTCGGTGGCATGCATCAACTTGGCCGCGGCCTGCGCGACCGTTGCGGACTGCACGACCTGCGCCTCAGTGTCAAGGTTGACCGTGCCTGTGGTGCGTCCGCCAGCCACCTGATTGGCCGTTCCACCGTTCGCGGTCACGTATACCGACGCGGTGGCGATGTAGACTTTATGCGAAACCTTGAAGTAACCGATGCTAACCAGCGTCCCGACGACGGCAAGTGCGAGAATCAGCCACCAGCGGCGCCGGAGCACGCCCGCGTAGTCGGCCAACTGCAAGTCATCGCGCCCAGGCGCATGGTTCATCACTGCAGACTCCCCTCCATCCCGCTCAACCCGGCACTACGAGCCGACGCCGCCTTCGCCGTCCTCCGTAGTGCGCCAGCGTTCACTCGCCAGCCGCAGGGTCCCTGTTCAGGTATCGTAGTCCAGTTTAGTTACATTTCGTAACAGTTGTGAACATTATGGGTAACTTCCCATAATAACCGGAAGCGATTACCTTACTGTTGTGCAACAGGAAGATGGACCCTAGGCGAACCTTTACGGAAGCTTGCATCTTCCTGATCCGTCAGCGAGTGGCCGGGCCCGGCTCGGGGGGGACCTGGCTGACAGAGGAGAAAACCTTGCGAAAATATCTAGCAATGCTAGGCGCTGCGGCGCTGGTAGTGACGGGACTCTGTGGTCTCGGCGCGCAGTCCGCATACGCGGACGGGACACTGCCATCCCCGTGGACCGATACGGATGTGGGCAGCCCGGCTATAGCCGGGTCAGCCTCGTACAGCAACGGTGTGTTCACCGTCAACGGCAACGGCGTGGACATCTGGGGCTCTAGCGACCAGTTCAACTACGTGTACCAGCCGATGACCGGGGACGAAAGCATCGTGGCGCGGGTGACGTCGCAGACCGCTGCTGACCCGTGGTCGAAAGCCGGGGTGATGGTCAAGCAGTCCACTACCGCAGGCTCTACCTACGCGC
>PMST01000491.1:975-13344 GCA_003168295.1 Actinomycetota bacterium | reverse complement strand
ACCCGACCGCATCCCCCGCACATACCGGATTGCCGTCCCTGTCGTGATCGGGGAAGGCCAGGACCGCAGCGAACAGACCACACGCCCATCGATCATCGGACACGCCGGAGCACCGCCTGGCGGGCGGCACGACCTGCGGAAACGCTGTCTCGTAAGACCAGTCCGAAATAGTCCGGTGACCGGGGGCGGAATCTAGCGGTCGACGCAACGCGGGCCGTGTTTTGCTTGGTGTCGGAAGCGTACCGCGATGGGGGTGTGGTGAGCCCTTGCTCGGTTTTCCGCGGCGTGTTGACGGTTTCGGTGTCTGGCGTAGGAGCCCGGCGGGTTCCTGAGTTTGCCGATGGCCGACCGGCGAGCCGATGGGGCCCGGACCAGGGCCTGCGCAGCCGGCGGGCTGCCGACGAGTCGTTCTGATCTTCCCTCAGTCTCCGTGAGATTATCTCGCCTGGGATGATGACTCATCGTCTCTGGTGAAGTTGAGGAGGCGCGGGTTGGCTTTAGGTTAGGTGCGCGACCTGCATGATCATCGGGTGCCGGCGAGCGGGCAGGATATCGCTGACCTAGAGACCGACGTGCTGGGCCGGGTTTGGGTTGGCGCGTGTCCCGGCGGGGCTTGCCGGCAGCCCGGCACTGTCCTCTGCCATGACGGTGGCGGCCCGGGAGCTCTCGCGGCCGGGGACCTGTCCGGCCTCACCCCTGTCCGGCGTTTTCGCGGCGGTTGAGCCCGAGCCGCCTGCGGGTGACCTGCCGGGCCAGGTCCAGGACCGCGGGGTCGCCGTGCAGGACGAAGTTGGTGTCGGCGGCCAGGATGATCCCGTTGAGCTCGAAGGCGAGCAGGTCAGGGTCCTCGTCCGCGGGGAGTTCCTTCTGCTCGACCGCGGTGGCGGCGAACCCGCGGACCAGCGCCACGAACCCGGACTGGAAGGCGGCGACTCGCTCCTTGACCGGGCCCGGGCGGGTGCCCATCTCCAGTGCCGCGCTGGCGAAGAAGCAGCCGCCGGGGAAGGTGCGGCGCCGCAGGTGGTCGAAGAAGGCCTCGCACACCGCCGCCAGCTGGGCCAGGCCGGGGGGAGCCGCCAGTGCGGGCTGCACGACTTCTTCGGCGAAGATCCGGCCCGCCTCCTCCACGGTGGCCAGCTGGAGTTCCTGCTTGGAGCCGAAGTGCGCGTACAGGCTGCTTTTGCTCATGCCGATCGCTGCGGCCAGGTTCCCCATCGACAGGCCCGCCAGCCCGTCGACGGTGGCCAGCGACGCGGCAGCGCGCAAGATCGCGCCGCGGGTGCGTTCCCCGTCGGCGCGCGGCCGCCGCCGCGCCCGGCTGTGC
Source organism: Actinomycetota bacterium (assembly GCA_003168295.1). Next base: position 12,020 of record PMST01000491.1, on the reverse strand, counting down.
TGGCTGATGGTGTCGCTCATTGTCTTGACAAGGTAGCCGGGGAAGTGAATGACGGCCGGGAAGCGAGCGGCCAAAGCTGGGTTGGCCCGGAGCATGTCGCGGAGCGGGCCTTCTGACCCGGCCAGGATCACGGCCAGCCCGCTGGAGTGATTGGGCGAGTGATCGCGGGAGACGGTGAGCTCTTTGTACAGGCAGCGGAGCAGGTGCCGGCCGTGATCGGGCAGGCCGTACCAGGCGTGCGCGTCGTTGATCATAAGCAGGTCGCCGCCGGCACGCCTGGCCATCTCGTCCACCAGCGCCCCGGTCTCCTGCAAGGTGGTCCCGACCAGGTGGGCGGCGGCGATCTCGCGCAGGTCCCCGGACAAGAGCCCGAGCTCGGCGTAGATGCGGGCGACAGCTTTAGCCACCCGGGTCTTGCCGGCACCGGGGCCGCCGGCGAAGATCAGGTTCTTCCACGCCGCCCGGGTGACCGCCACGCCGGCCTTTCGGCGGCCCTGTTCCGCGCTCAGGACGGCGATCGGTCCGGCGAGCTGCTCGCTGACCGCCTCCAGGCCCGCAAGGCCGGCCAGGCCGCCCGTGTAGCGCCCGCGGTCCTGGTCTAGCTCCGGAACGCTGGTCACTGCCGTCTCCTTCCCGTCCGGCCGCCTCGGCCGGCCTAGAGCCGGGCTCGCTGGGCGAGTTCTGGCGGCTTACCGGAGCGAATGTACCGTCCGTTGTGTTATCGCCTCCCGCGAACCGTCAGACCTGTCTCCCCCGATGCCGGGCGGCCGACAGCAGGAAGCCGTCGCGCTGACCACACGGGCCGCATCTGCCGCTCAAGGCAGCTCTGTGAACAGGCCAGGACGCGGGGCCAGCGGCCACGGGAGCCGGTCTCCGCGCTCCTGCACCGTCTGGCCGCCCGCGGTGCATTTAAAGCGAGCGCTGCGGCATGAGTTGCGCCGTGATGAGCGGAGCGATGATTCCCGGTCATCGCTCCGATCCCTGCTCATAGTGCGCACGCACCAGTGGCTCCCTTGCGGAGTTGGGGAGGCGGTCTCACAAGCCCTCGGTGTCGTGTGGTCAGTCCAAGTCGTCCCAGCCCCACGGTGCGGCTGGACTTCCGTCGGACTCACGTCCAAATCTGTACCGCATCCGATGGTTGGCATGTTCAAGGAAATCACCGAACCAGCCCTCGGCGGGCAGCCGGTTCAGTAGGGTCCTAGCCTGCTTCTCTATACCTGCCTTCCGCAGGGCGGCCAGCAGCCGGGCGACGCCATCCGGGTTGTCCAAGGCCACGACGGCCGCGGGATCACGGGCGATCAAGGCAGCAACCTGCTCATCCGCACCCGCTTGCCGCAGGGCGGCCAGCAGCCAGCCGACGCTTTGCGCATTGTCCAAGGCCACGACGGCCGCGGGATCACGGGCGATCAAGGCAGCAACCTGTTCGTCGGCGTCCGCTCCCCGGAGGGCGTTCAGTAGGCGGGCGACTTCGTAGGGGTTGTCGAGGTGGGCGTCGGCGACGGCGCGGGCCGCTAGGACGGCAACCTGTCCTTCTGTATCCGCCTTTCGTAGAGCCTTCACCAGCTGGGTGGTGTCTCCTGGCTTGCCGTGAGCGCCGTGATCGCGGGCAACCACAGCGGCAGCCTGTCCTTCCGCCCACCACAGGACGTCCAGTAGCCAGGCGACTTCGTACGGGTTGTCGTGATGGGTAGCACGGCCCGCCAGCGCCGGAGCCCGTTCTCCTGTGCCTGCCCACGGATAGGTGGCCAGCAGCTGGATGATATCTCTCCGATTGTCGGAGTGAGCATGAGTGGTGTGGGTGGCGCGGCCTGCCAGCGCGGCAGCCTGTTCTTCTGTACCTGCCCTCCGCACGGCACCCAGCAGCCGGGCGACGGCATACGGGTTCTCAACTGGGGTGTACTCTGCGGCGCGGCTCGCCAGAGCGGCAGCGTGTTCTCCTGTACCCACCCGCTGCAAGACGTCTAGTAGCCGGGCGACGGCGTCCGGGTTGTCGACTGGGGAGTGGTCCGCCGCGCGGCCTGCCAAAGAGGCAGCCTGTTCTTCTGCGCCTGCCACCAGCAGGGCCTCCAGCAGCCAGGCGACATCAGCCGGGCTGCTGAGGGCAGCATGGGCGGCGGGATCGCGGTCTAGCAGAGCGGCAGCCTGTTCTTCTGCGCCTGCCACCAGCAGGGCCTCCAGCAGCCAGGCGACATCAGCCGGGCTGCTGAGGGCAGCATGGGCGGCGGCCCACCGCGCAGGATTGTAGTCAGCTGAGTGCGGATACAGAGAACGCCAATGCTGGACGAGAACGGCCGCTTCGCTAGTGTTCCCATAGGCAGTGGCGCGCTTGCGAAAGCGGGCTGCATCACGGAGCAGGCCGCGGTCCTCGGCGGCTCTGGCCAGGGCGGGCAGGTTGTCAGGGCTGGCGAAGCGGCCTGCCGCCGTCCAGAAGCCGGTCGAGGGGATATAGAGGCGGCGGGCATGGCGGCCGTGCTGCTCAAGGTAGTCAGCCAATCGGTAAGTCGGCTCGGGGGCCGAGACGACGCCACTGATGCTGCGGGGGCGAATGCGGGCCAGCGGACCGCGGATGCCCTTGCACGGGGCGGCGGTGTAGGCCAGGGCCTGCTCCAGCCATTCCTCGCCGAGCCCGTCCCACTCGGTGTCAGTCAGGTAGCCCGGCGCGGCCGCTTCAAGGAAAGCCAGCGGCAGCATGATCCCCATGCCCAAGCGGCGAGCGTCGATCGCCGCGTTGATCAGCGCCGCTGCGGCCGGCGGGGCATTGTGGTAGCGGGCCATCAGCTCCGGCGCCCCGGCTAGAAACTGGATGACCTGCCCGTTTTCGGCAGCCTCGGCAGCCCAGGCCAGCCGCGGATCCCCCGCGGCAGGGAGCTGCCGCAGTTGGTCTGCGGTGAATGCGGCGGGCACGCTAATGTCCCGGCGTGCCAGCAGTTCTCGGGCCTGGGCGTGCAAGTCTGCCCTCGCTGCAGCGCGGGCAGTGAGTGCATCCCAGTACTGGGGCCAGAGCGTAGCTAGGACTAGCACTGGGGCGCGGGCAGGATCCCGTAGCACCTCCCGCAGCCCGGCGGCGATCCGTTCCCCTAGCCCGTCGGCTGTGACGTCGAGGTAGAACTGGGCTTCGTTAAGCCACACCACGGTCCGCGGGCCGATCGAGGGCAGCTCGCGGAGCGCCGCCTCCGGGCGGGCAGGGTCGATCGGATGCCACAGCCGCCATGGCTTAGGCTGGCCGCGCAGCAGTCGCAGCGCCTCCCAGCACGCCCGGGTCTTCCCGGTGGAGGACCCGCCTACCAGCACCGCGATCCCGCTGCTGCCCTGCACAGCTGCCGCGACAACCCGCTCCAATTTCACGTCATGCTCCCGGGGCAGGTACACGGGCAGCGCTGGAAGGTCGCCTTGCGGAGTGTCGGGCTCCGCGGGCCGGTGAACTTCCAGGGCGAACGGATCGGTAACGTCGGCCAGCAGCCACCCGGTCAGTACGGCAAGGCGAGGCCTTGACCGGGCCTCGGAATCAAGGTCGTGTTCAAGATCGGCGTATCGGCGCCGCCAGTCTCCCTCGTCGCGCAGATCGGGCGGCACGGGCCTGTCCTTAGCTCCTGCGTATTCCAGGCAGGCACGGACCACCGCAATGGTGACATCCCAGTCGGGAAGCCTTTTGATCTTGCCGTTCAGGATGTCCGACATCTGCGACGTGCCAAGGTGGGCAGCGCCAGCGAGGCTTGCCCGGCTGATGCCGGAGGCCACCTGAATGCGATTAAGCCGGTCGCAGAACCGGGCCAGCGGGCCGGAGGTGGTGCCTGAATCCCCCAGTTCCATGCTCTGCCTGCTTCCGGTGTCCGGCGTCGTCCGCTGTTCTCGTCTCCATTCTGGCGTTCTGCCTGCCCCCTTTCGCCAGCCCTCCGCATCTTTTCGGTATCAGCATCGGCCAGCAACGCCAGTCCGCATCCTCATGCTTATGAACGCTCCCGCCCGCGCGATCACCGCCGCCCTCGCCGTAACCCTGCCAGTCCACTTGCTCCTGATCCTCAGTAGCGGAGCAGCGGCCCTGGTCCTGCTCATCTACATCGGAATCGCCTTGCCCGCCATATGGTCGGCCAAGCCGGCGCGCCGCAAGGCAGCCGCCGCAGTGCTCCGCCAAGTCCTTAACGCCTGGACCGGCGGCGACCGTCGATAAGTGTTAGCCCGAACGTGCTCACGCTGGGAGCCCTTACCAAACCCCGGCGGGCAATCGATGCCAATCGGCTTCCCGCCGCACACACTTTCCCAACCGGCTCCTAAAGATCAGCTAGCTCGACAATATTCTGTCCATGACCTCGGCACCGGTAGTGATCACTGGCCGCAGCTCGCGGCGGTAGACAACCTCCGTGGTACGGGAGTTGGAGTGCCCGGCCAGGCGGGCGATCTCCTCCACGGGGACGCCGGAGCTGGACATGAGGCTGACGAACGAAGTCCTCAGCTCCCGGGGAGCCCATTGCTCACCGAGCCCGGCCGCCTTCGTGATCTTCCTGAACGCGCGGCGCACGTTCGCCGCGTCGAGCGCCGATCCGACCGACGTGCAGAACACCAGCCCGCGGTCTTGCCACACGTCACCCGCCAGCAGCCGTTGTTCGGCCTGCCGGACCTGATGCTCCCGCAGCGCCCTGACCACACGCTCTGAGAGCTGCAGCGTACGCCGGGACAGCTGGGTTTTGGTGTCGCCATGGGCGCGCACGGACCGCCAGATCGCGACGTGAGACGGGATCGGCGGGTCTGCCGCGGCATTTCCGTCAAGGTCGACGTGATGCCAGGTGAGTGCCCTGGCTTCCTCTGTCCGGACCCCGGTCAGCAGGCACAGTACGACATAGGCGCCTAGTGGCGATGTGTCGGCGGCAGCCAGCAGCGAAGCGGCCTGCTCGAGGGTGAGCGATCGGGACGGCCGACCTGTCTGTCCGGTTGGCGGCTTCACCAGCGCCGCGACGTTGCGGCGGACGTAGTCGTTGGCCTCCGCATGCCGGATCGCGCGCTCCAGGGAGTTGTGCGCCATGCCCACCGTTCGGCTGGAACGCGTCCTGGCGACCTCCGCCAGCGCCTGGCGGACATCCTGGGCGGTCAGCTCCCGCAGGGCAACCTTGCCGACGGAATCGACGACAGGCTGCAGGACCTGCCGGTAGAGCGTGACCGTCTTCTCCGAACGGCCATCCAGACCCTCGCACAGCCAGTCGTCGATGGCCTGGCCCACGGTGTAGCGACTGGCGGGCGTCCGGATGCCCGCATCGAGGTCGGTGTGCAGCTTCCCGAGCTTGTCCTTGACATCCTGCTTGGTGTGGCCGGACACTTTGCGGCGGATCCGCTTGCCGTCTGGGCCATAGCCAAGCGACACCGCGCCGCGCCACCGCCCGGGGCACCCCTTGTGAAGCCGCGCATCGCGGCAGTCACCGGAGTGGTCAAAGTAGATGGCATCATCGCCAAAACCGCGCCTACCCATGTCCTCAGGGTAACACTTTGGCTCCCGGATTGGCTCCCGGCGACACGCTCCGGATCTAATTTAGGCCTCTGACCTGTGGAGCTAAGGGGNNGCTCTTCCAGCTGAGCTATAGCCCCGAGATGTCTCCCGCCTAGGGTACCCGCTGTGAGCCCGCCGTGCCTGGCGAGCCGGCTGGGTGCGGGTGCCACGGCCGTTCGGGAAAAGGCAGCTATTTGAGCAGGCGGGACAGGCGGCGGTCGGCGAGGGGCTTGCCGCCGGTCTGGCAGGTCGGGCAGTACTGAAGCGCGGAGTCGGCGAACGAGACCTCCCTGATGGTGTCGCCGCAGACCGAGCAGGTCTCGCCTGCCTTGCCGTGCACCCGCAGTCCGCTCTTCTTCTCGCCCTTCAGATCCGCGGCGGCTAGGCCCGCCGAACGTTCCACGGCTTCGGCCAGCGTCGTCTTGATCGCGTCGTACAGGATGGCTATCTCCTGCGGCGTCATGCTGGCCGCGATCTTGAACGGTGACATCTTGGCCGCGTGCAGCACCTCGTCGGAGTAGGCGTTGCCGATGCCGGCAATGATCCGCTGGTCGCGGAGCACGCCCTTGACCTGTGTCCGGCGCCCGGCCAGCAGGCCGGCCAGCGTGTCCGCGGTGAAGTCCGCGGCCATCGGGTCGGGCCCGAGCGAGGCGACTCCGGGCACTTCGGCCGGATCGCGGACCAGGTAGACCGCGAGGCGCTTGCGCGTGCCCGCCTCGGTGAGGTCGAACCCGGAACCGTCGTCGAGCGTCAGCCGGAAGGCCAGCGGACTCTTGCCCGGCTTCGGCGGCGCGGTCGGCTGTTCGTCCCGCCAGCGCAGCCAGCCCGCCCGGGCCAGGTGCATGATCAAGTGCAAGCCCTGGTCGGAGGAGAGGTCGAGAAACTTGCCGTGCCTGCCGACATCGGTGATCACCTGGCCGGTCAGGCTGGCCAGCGGCGGGTCGAAGGTCTTCAGTACCGAGAACGACGCCGCATCAGCCCTCGCGACGGCATGACCGACCGCGTGGCCACGCAGGAAGGCGGCCAGCGACTCCACTTCCGGCAGCTCAGGCATGCTTCAAGTCTGCCATGGGCCACGCGGGTTTCGTCACTCGCCGTGGTGCGGCCCGAGGGGCGCGATACCGGCCTGGGACAGCAGATCAGGCAGTTCCCCGATGTCCGCGAGCAGGTGCGTCGCCCCGGCCCGGCCGAGCCGGTTCGCCCCGTTGACGTCGCTGAGCAGGCCGACGACAAGCTCGGCCCCGGCTCGCCGGGCGGCCACGGCGCCGCTTTCGCTGGCGGTGACCACGGCCACGTTCCGCACATCACCGGCGCCGAGCCGGAGCAGCGCGGTGAGAATGAGGTCCGGCCAGGGAAAAGCCCTCGTCACATCGTCCGCGCACAGGACCAGGTCGGTCCGCTGGCCCCAGTCGAGGCGTTCCATGATGAGGCTGAGCGCGGGCCGGGACAGCGACGACAGCAAGCATACCTTGAGACCGGCCGCAGTGAGCTTGGCCAGGGCCTCGTTCGCCCCTGGCAAAGGCAGCACACCGAACCGGTCCACGGCCGCCCGGAATGACCGCTCGAAGGAAAGGCTGGCGGCCTGGGCCCGGATTTCATCCTCCGGGAACAGGCTCCGCATGACGTCTCCGGGCGCCCAGCCGCGGGTCCGGTCGAACTGAACCATCGCCCGGGTGTAAGCCGCGGTGCCAGTGACCACGCCCTGGGTGGCGATCGCTTCCGCGAACGCCCGTTCCAGACCGTTGCCGTCGACCGCGGCCGCCCCGAGTACGTCACAGCACACCAGCGATACGGCCAAGGTGTCGCTCACCGGCTCGCCTCCTCGTGCCGGATCGGATTTCCCCGACTTCCCCGGCTCTGGCTTTACCAGACGGCCCCCGGCCGCGGATAAGTCCTCGTCGGCCGCTGTAGCCTCGGTCCACAGGTCGAGTTCGGCGCGGTCAGACTGGACCTTACGCCACACGGCGAATGCGCCAAGCCCGAGCGCGGCGAGCACGATTAGCTTCTTCACAGCGAGGAATCCTCCAGATCGGAACGGGCCAGTGGAAGGAGATTCCGCCGACCGCAGGTGTAGGGCAGCTTAGCAAAGCCGTCCGGTCCGGCCAGCGTTCTCCGACAGCCGGGCCGCGACTCGCGATGATCAAGAGGATGCGTTATTTCTGGTTGGAAAGTGATTTGTGGGGTTACGTGGACTTGAACCACGGGCCTCGTCCTTATCAGGGACGCGCTCTAACCGACTGAGCTATAACCCCATGCTGACCTGCGGAAACGTAAGCGACAATCATCCTACCGTACCGGTGCGGCGGGTTGTGCCGTGGTTTCGGAGCTTCTGCGCACCGCCGCGTTACTCGGTCTCGCGGAGCGTCACTTCCACCCCGCCGACCAGGCGTGAAGTCAGATTGTAGACAACCGCGCCAATGGTCGACATCGCGGTGATGAGCACGATGTTGAGCGAGCCGAGCAGGGCCGTATAACCGAGCACGCGGGAGGCCGAGAACCATTTCGACGCGTTCACGCCGGCCGAGCCCTGGCTTGACGTGAGGCTCGACACAAGCCGCTGGAGCGATTCGAACACGCCAAGCCCGTCCAGCGCGCCGTAGAGCAGGCTCACGGCCACGAACAAGATGACAAAAGCGACCAGGGACACCACGAAGCTGAACTTCATCACCGACCAGGGCTCGACCCGGGCCACGGTCAGGTGCGCCTGCCGCGCGCTGCGCTTTGACGATGCTTTCTTCGACCCGCTCCGCGCCGAGGCCGCGGCAGCCGCGGGTCTTCCCTCGCCGATCGTCAGCTTGCCCTCGCCGGTCGCGGGCTTGCCTTCGCCGGTCGCCGGCTTGGCCGTGCCCGGTCCGGTCATCCCTGGCGTCCGGGACGTGATCGCGCTTTTCACGTTCGTGCCCGCCCTCAGGAAGGTCCGGGCCGGAGATGACGGCGAGCTCGGCGGCGGATCGGGCATCTCCCAGGCGAACGCAGCCGGTGAAACCGTCGGCGTCTGGTCCCCGGGCGGCGAGGAGCCCGACGACCCCCTGCCGGAAGTCGCTGGGCCGGAAGACGCGGTGCCGGAAGACGCCGGGCCCGACGCCGCCGGGCCGATCTGGTCGGCGGGCACAGCGGGTATGTCCGCGAGAGTGGCGTCTGCTTCGGCGCCGCGGGCTCCGTCCTGGCCGGAAGCCTCCGCCGGGCCAGCCGCGGACGGAGTGCCCGTCACCTGGTCGGTGTCGCTGGCCGGCGTGTCGCTCGCGGCGACAGTACCGTTGGCCTTACGGTCGGATATGTCACCGTTGGCTGGTGCCGTCGTGACGGGAGAAGCTCCAGTGGCTGGCTTACGCGCTGTCCGCCTCCGCGGGGCCGCCATAATGTCCGAGGCCAGAGTTTCGGAGTCGTCGTCCACCTCATCGACTGCTCGCGAGGTCACGATGGTAGGCGAGGCTCCGCCTGAGCCCTCGGGCCCGTTAGTGCGCCTGTCCAAGCCGTCCTCCCTCTGTCCAGACCCTCACGAGGTTATCTCCGGACGAGACGCCCATATGACTACTGGTGCGAAGAAGACGGCTTTTTGCCGGACTTCGCTTGCCCTATGGGACGCTCCTGCCCCCGAAATAGTTGCGCTGACCTGCTAAGCCGGATGTCCCGGCCGTTTCCTTCCCGTCGCCAGTATTATTCTCCATCTCCGTCGGCTTCGTCCGCGGCGTCGCCAGGCTCAACCTCATCCGCCTGGTCGGCGGGATCGGCCGAAATGCCCTGCTCATCGTCCTCGTCCGCCAGTTCTTCGCCATCGTCTTCGACCAGCGACTCCGCGTTGCGAGCCAGGGCCACCACGCTATCTCCAGTGGCCAGGTTCATCAGCCGAACTCCCATGGTCTGCCGACCCGACTGCTTTACTTCCCCGGCCCTGGTCCTAATCAACCCGCCTGCCGAGGTTATGGCGAAGATCTCATCGTCGGCGTTCACCATCAGCGCGCCCACCAGCTCGCCGCGGGCTTCCACGATCTTCGCGGTGACGACGCCGCGGCCGCCGCGGCCCTNNCTGACCACGTACATGCCGAGCAGCTCGTCGCCGTCGTTGAAGCGCATTCCGATCACGCCGGAGGTGGCGCGACCCATCGGCCGCAGCGATTCGTCGCTGGCCCGGAACCTGATGGCCTGCGCGCCCTTGCTGACCAGCAACAGGTCCTCCTCGGGCGAGACCAGGCTCGCCCCGATCACCTCGTCGTCCTCGCGGAGGTTGATCGCGATGATGCCGCCGGACCGCGGCGAGTCGAAGTCGGTCAGCCGGGACTTCTTCACCAGGCCGGACTTGGTCGCCAGCACCAGGTAGGGCGCGACCTGGTAGTCGCGCAGCGCGAGCACCTCGGCGATCCGCTCGTCCGGCTGGAAGGCGAGCAGGTTGGCCACGTGCTGGCCGCGGGCGTCGCGGCCGGCGTCGGGCAGCTCGTAGGCCTTGGCCCGGTAGACCCGGCCCTTGTTGGTGAAGAACAAGATCCAGTGNNGTCCTCTTCGGCGATCAGGTCTTCGTCGGCCACCTCGCCGTCGTAGGCGATGATCTCGGTCCGCCGCTCGTCGCCGAACTTGGTGACGATCTCGGCCAGCTCGGACCCGACGATCCGCCGCTGCCGCTCCGGCGAGGCCAGGATGTCCTCGTAGTCGGCGATCTTGGCCGCCAGGTCGTCGTGCTCGTTGATGAGCTCCTGCCGCTCCAGGGCGGCCAGCTTGCGCAGCTGCATGTCCAAGATCGCGCGGGCCTGGATCTCGTCGAGCTCGAGCAGCCCCATCAGGGACTGCTGAGCCTCCGAGGCGGACGCCGCGGCCCGGATCAGCGCGATGACCTCGTCGATCCGGTCGATGGCCTTGAGCAGGGCGGAGACGATGTGCATCCGCTCCTGAGCCTTGCGCAGCCGGTACCTGGTGCGCCGGACGATGACCTCGATCTGGTGCGTGACCCAGTACCTGACCATCTGGTCCAGCCGCAGGGTGCGCGGCACCTCGTCGACCAGCGCCAGCATGTTGGCCCCGAACGTGTCCTGCAGCTGGGTGTGCTTGTACAGGTTGTTCAGGACCACCTTGGCGATGGCGTCCCGCTTCAGCACGATCACCAGCCGCTGGCCGGTGCGGCCGCTGCTTTCGTCCTGGATGTTGGCGATGCCGCTGACCCGGCCGTCCTTGACCAGCTCGGCGATCTTCTGCGCGAGGTTGTCCGGGTTGACCTGGTAGGGCAGTTCCTTGACGACGAGGCAGGCGCGGCCCCGGGCGTCCTCCTCGACCTCGACGACGGCCCGCATGATGATCGAGCCGCGCCCGGTGGTGTAGGCGTCCCTGATGCCGCGGCGGCCCACGATCAGGCCGCGGGTGGGGAAGTCCGGGCCCTTGATCCGCTCCATCAGGGCGTCCAGGAGCTCTTCATCCGTGGCGTCGAAGTGGTCCAGGTACCAGGCGACCCCGGCCGCTACCTCGCGCAGGTTGTGCGGCGGGATCTTGGTGGCCATGCCGACCGCGATGCCCTCGGAGCCGTTGATGAGCAGGTTCGGGAACCGGCTGGGGAGCACCTTGGGCTCGGACGAGCGGCCGTCGT
>PMST01000491.1:0-889 GCA_003168295.1 Actinomycetota bacterium | reverse complement strand
GACCCGGGAGCACTTGAAGAAGCCCCGGTCGGGCCGGAACCCGCCGTCGTACATCGCGTACAAGATCCGGGTGTGCACCGGTTTGAGCCCGTCCCGCACGTCGGGCAGGGCACGGCCGATGATGACCGACATCGCGTAGTCGATGTAGCTGCGCTGCATCTCGTACTGGATGTCGACCGGCTCGGTGCGGTCGTGCCCTTCCTGCGGCAGATCGGTAACTTCGGTCACTTTTCGCAATCCCTACTCAAGCGTTTGGAACAGTCGGCACTGGGGGCCGGCCTGATCAGATGTCCAGGAACCTGACGTCCTTGGCGTTGCGGGTGATGAACGCCCGACGGGCCTCGACGTCCTCGCCCATCAGCACGCTGAACAGCTCGTCGGCCTGGGCCGCGTCGTCGAGGGTCACCTGGAGCAGCACCCGGTGCGCCGGGTCCATCGTGGTCTCCCACAGCTCGTTCGGGTTCATCTCGCCCAGGCCCTTGAACCGCTGCACGCCGTCCCGCGGACGCGGGTCCTTCTTGCCGGCGGCGATGCCCGCCTCGATCACCCGGTCCCGCTCGGCATCGGAGAAGACGTAGTCCGGGTCGTTGCCGCGCCCTTCCCACTTGACCTTGTAGAGCGGCGGATTCGCCAGGTACACGTACCCGGCCTCGACCAGCGGCTTCATGAACCGGAACAGCAGCGTGAGCAGCAGCGTGCGGATGTGCTGCCCGTCCACGTCGGCGTCCGCCATCAAGATGATCTTGTGGTACCTGAGCTTGGTGATGTCGAACTCGTCGTAGATGCCGGCGCCCAGCGCCGTGATCATCGCCTGGACCTCGTTGTTCTTCAGGACCCGGTCGATCCGTGACTTCTCGACGTTGATGATCTTGCCGCGGATCGGCAGGAT
>PMST01000160.1 GCA_003168295.1 Actinomycetota bacterium | reverse complement strand
CGGCAGCTGCGCGAGCAGATCGGCCTGGTGCTCCAGGAGCTCGCGGTGGAGCCGTACCTGACCGTGCGCGAGTCGATCTCCCGCAACGCGGGCTACTACTCCAATCCGCGCGATGTCGGCGAGGTGATCGGGCTCGTCGGTCTCACCGGCAAGGAGAAGAGCAAGGTCAAGTCGCTGTCCGGCGGGCAGAAGCGGCGGCTGGATCTCGCCCTCGGCATCATCGGGAACCCCCGGGTCCTTTTCCTCGACGAGCCGACGACCGGCTTCGACCCGACCGCGCGGCGCGGCGCCTGGGAGGTCATCAGAGGGCTTTCCGGGCTGGGCACCACGATCCTGCTCACCACCCACTACATGGACGAGGCGCAGGAGCTCGCCGACCGGGTCGCCGTCATCTCCCGCGGCAAGATCATCGAGGAGGGGACGCCCGCCACGCTCGGGGGTCGTGACGTGGCCCGCGCGCGGATCAGCTTCGCCCTCCCCGGCGGGTATTCCGCGGCGGACCTTCCGGTCCAGGCCGCGGCCGGCGAGAACGGCCGGGTGGTCCTCGAGGCCGACGAGCCGACCGAGCTGCTGCACCGGCTGACCGGATGGGCCCTGGACCACGGCACGACGCTGCCCGGGCTCACCGTGGACCGGCCGAGCCTGGAGGACGTCTACCTGAGCCTGACGGCGGCGCAGGACGCCGCGCCGCCGGACGCACCCGCGCCCCGGCGCCGGATGGGAAGGCGCAGATGACCAGCCAGGCAGCGGCCGCTGGGGCGCCGGCCCGCCGCAACACCGCGGCGCTGGTCTGGCACCAGGTCCGCTACGAGCAGCTGAGCTTCTGGCGCAATCCGCAGAGCGCCTTCTTCATCTTCGCCTTCCCGCTGCTCTTCTTCGCCATTCTGGCCGGCGTGTTCGGGAACGCTAAGCTCGCCACCATCGGCGGCCGGCCCGTCACCGGGCTGCAGTACTACACCTCGACGATCGTGGCGGTGTCGGTGATGGGTGCCTGCTACTCGCAGCTGGCCATCACGCTGTCACTGCGCCGCCAGGAGGGCATCCTCAAGCGGCTGCGCGGCACCCCGCTGCCCGCCTGGGTGATGTTCGTCGGGCTGGTGGCGCACTGCATCATGGTCAGCCTGGTAGACGCGGCGCTGATCCTGGGGATGGGCCTGCTGTACGGGGTGCCGCTGCCAAGCCACTGGGCGGCCATCATCGTCACGCTGGTCATCGGCGCGGCCGCGTTCTGCGCGCTGGGAGTCGCGGTCGCCAGCCTCATCAGCAACGCGGAGGCCGCGCCGGCCGTGGTGCAGTTCGTCTTCTTCCCGCTGGTGTTCATCTCCGGCACCTATTTCCAGATCACCTCCCGGTTCCTCAATGACCTGGCGGGTGTCTTCCCGGTCCGGCCGTTCAACCAGGCGCTGCTGAACCCGTTCGCCCTGGACCGCGGCTTCGCGGGCCGCCAGCTGCTGGTCCTCGCGATCTGGGGAGTGGCGGGCGGCTTTGTCGCGATCAGGCGATTCCGCTGGGACCCCAGGCCCGAGTGATGCCAGGCGTCTGAGGTTCGAAACCTGCGTCCCCGGCTCCGGAGGGCATTGGGCCGTGCCGGGGAAGCGTCAAGGGGTGCCCGGCCACGGGGTGGCGTGGCAACCGGGAAGCTGGGTGGCCAGGTTGTCCAAGTCGTCGTCCCTCGCCGTAGCGTCTCGGAGCCGGGCGGTGATCCGGACGGCGAGAGGGTCGCAGCCGACACTGGCGAGGTGCTCGCGGAGCAGGTCAGATGCTCGCGTGAGGTGGCCCGCGGCCGCGGCGGTGACGACTTCGATGTGATGGCGTTCCCAGTTCATCGGCCAGCGACCGGGAGGGCGGCCCGGTGTGCCGGTGATGGCCGCCAGATCGGCGGCGGCGAGGGCGAAGTCCGGGTCGGCGGTGACGGCGAGGCGCAGGGCCATGGCGGCCCGGCGCGGGTCAGCGGCTCGCTGCGCCCGGCGGTACCACGCGGCCGCCTGAGGATGGGTGGTGACCGCCCGGCCGTGGTCCTCGACCGCGGGCCCGGTGGCGGGCAGATCATAGTGGCTGGGACGCTGGCTTGGCGATGGCGGCATAACGGCCAGGTTCCCCGGGTGGCCTGAAGCGGCGCTGAGGTGCGGCTGAGGTCAGCCGAGGCGGGCGGCGAGGGCGGCCACGTCTGGCTCGTCGGTCAAAGAGCGGTAAGTCGGCCCGTCGGCCCGTCGCTGCGCGAGGACGACGAAGGCCTCGAGGTGGTGACGGGTCGGGTCGGCGATCGCGTTGACCGCGGCCACGGCGGTCTCGGCTAGGAGCTGGGTGGCCGGGTCTCCGCTGGCCGAGGCCCCTTCGGCCGCGTCAGCGGCGAAGACGGCAGCGTCTTGGAGGTGACCGCTGGCGAGTGCCCACCAGGCCAGGCCGGCCAGCACGCGAGGCGGGCCGGCCGGAAGGTCGATCTGCCGGTAGTGCCCGGCCGCCGCGTCGAGCAGGGCCCGGGACCGCGGCAGGTCACCCCGGCGACGGGCGACCGCCGCCTGGCCGATCATGGCGTCGGCCGACACCCACGGGTTGAAGCTGCAGTCGATCGCCTCGGCGTAAAGGCCGTCGGCGGCGGCGTCATCGCCTTGCCTGGCCCGCAGCGCGGCCAGGGCGACCAGGCTGAACGGCACCTGAAGGGGTTGCCCGGTGGCCCGGCATCGCTGCACGAGCGCCTCGTAGGCCGCCGAGGCCGCCTCGAGGTCTCCGCGGGCCTCGGCGAGGCTGGCGAGGGCGTTCAGCGGAGAGACGACGACCAAGACCTCTTCGGCGGCGTCGAAGCGTTCCAGGCTCGAGCGGGCGAATGGCTCGGCGTCCTCCAGCCGCCCCGTCGACAACAGGTTCCAGGCCACGATCAGGTCGTGCACACCCAGGAGCCAGCCGTGGCCGGCCGGTTCCAGCAGGTCCCGCGCCTCGGCCAAAGCTTCGAGTGATCGGTCGAAATGATGCGCGAACCCCAGCACCGTCGCGCTTACCACCAGCGCCTCCGCCAGCCGGACCCGGTCGTCATTGTCCCTCAGGACGGCCACGGCCTCCTCGCATTCGATGACGCCCGCCGCCGGGTCAGTCGACATGCCCACGCAATAGCCGTGCCAGAGGCAGGCGGTCGCTTCCACTTCGGGACGGCGTGGCCCTTCGGCGCCCAGCGCAGCACCGAGCCAGCGGGCTCCTTCGAGGAAGTCGCCGGTGATGAACCATAGCCAGGCCATCCCCGACGCCAGCGACAGCGCCGCGTCAGCATCGCCGGTGGCGATGTAGCCGTCCAGCGCGGCCCGCAGGTTGCCCGACTCCGTGACGAGGCGGTCCCGCCACATCGGCCCGGCCGCGCCGCGCAGGCCCTGGTGGGCTTGGGTGGCCAGCTGCCGGTAATACGCCCCGTGGCGGGCCCGCATGGCGTCGGCTTCGCCGGATTCGGTGAGCCGGTCCCTGCCGTACTGCCACAGCGTCTGGAGCTGGCTGAACCGGGCCTCGCCTCCGTCACCGTGGGCAACGACGAGGGACTTGTCGACCAGCCGGCTCAGGACATCGAGGATCTCGCCGGCCGGCACCTGCTCGTCGGCGCAGACGGCCTCGGCCGCGGTGAGCTCGCAGCCGCCGGTAAAGGTGGCCAGCCTCCGCAGCAGGCGGCGTTCGTCAGAGAACAGCAGGTCATAGCTCCAGTCCACCACCGCGCGGAGTGTCTGCTGGCGAGGCAGGGCGGTACGGGCGCCGTGGCTGAGCAGCCGGAAGCGGTCGTTGAGGCGTTCCGCCAGGGTGGCCAGGGGCAGCGCCCGAAGGCGAGCGGCGGCGAGCTCGACGGCCAGGGGCAGGCCGTCCAACCGCCGGCAGATGTCCTCGATGACGGCGCCGGCCGGCCCGTCCGGACCGAAGCCGGGCCGGACCGCCCGGGCGCGGTCGACGAACAGCTCGACGGCGGCCGGCGGCGCCAGGCCGCCGACCGGCACCAGGACTTCCCCGGGGACGCCGAGAGGCTCGCGGCTGGTAGCGATCAGCCGCAGACCTGGCACCGCTCCGGTCAGGGTGTCGGCCAGCGCGGCCGCCTCGCCGATGACGTGCTCGCAGTTGTCGAGGACGACGACCAGCGAGCGTCCGGCCAGGTAGCGCACGATCAGGTCCGTGGTCGACCCCGCTGGCTGAGCGCCGGGGACGGCGGCGGCGCCCGCCCCGAGCGCGGCGGCCGCGGCCGCCGCCACTCCGTCGGGCCCGGTCACGCCGGCCAGCTCGACCAGCCAGGCGCCGTCCCGGTGGTCGTCGCCCAGGACGGCGGCCGCCTCCACCGCCAGCCGGGTCTTGCCCGCGCCGCCCGGGCCGGTCAGCGTGACGAGCCGGCTGGAGCGGACCGTCGCACGCAGCTGGGTCAGCTCGGCGTCGCGGCCGACGAAGCGGCTCAGCCGGGCGCGCAGGTTCCCGGCTGACGTCGCCGGCGCGGCCGCCGGGACCGGAGCCGGGCTGGCCGTTGCGCTGGCCGTTGTGCTGGCTGGGGCGCTGGCCGGGGTGAGCGAGGGGTCCTGGGCCAGGATGCGGGCCTGGAGTTCCCGCAGGGCCGGACCGGGGTCGATGCCCAGCTCGCCGACCAGGCGATCACGGACTTCGGTGTAGGCGCGCAAGGCCTCGGCCTGCCGTCCGGTCCGGTACAAGGCCAGAATGTGCAGCTCCCACAGGTGTTCGCGCAGCGGGTGCTGCCGGCACAACGGCTCCAGTTCGCCGGCCAGCTCCCCGTGGCGGCCCAGCATCAGCTCAGCTCCGGCCCTGGCCTCGACCGCCACCAGGGTCAGCTCGTCCAGGTGCGCCCGCTCGGCGTCAGCGAAGCCGGCGTCGGCAAACTCGGCCAGCGGCTCACCCCGCCGCAGGCCGAGCGCTTCGCCCAGTGCGGCGGACGCCCGCGCCGCCTCGCCGTCTCCCGCCAGCCGTCTCCCCTCGGCCACCAGCTGCCCGAAGCGGACGACGTCGACATCTTCGGGGCCGACGGCGAGGGCATAGCCGGCTTCGCTGGTGAGGATCGCCGCCGCCCCGAAGGCGCGGCGCAGCTGACCGATCTGGGCCTGCAAGGCGTTGGCCGGGTTGGACGCTTGCCCGTCGCCCCACAACACGTCGATCAGCCGGTCAGCGCTGACCGGCCGCCCCCGCTGCAGCGCCAGCAGGGCCAGCAGGGCCCGCTGCTTGGCGCCGCGGACCGGCACCGGCACGCCGTCAGCTACCGCTTCGAGCTCGCCGAACAGCCGTACCTGCATGAGGCCACCATAGGTCCCGCCTCAGCGCTGCGACAGTGCCGTCTCAGTTCCCCGGCACAGGCTGGC
Organism: Actinomycetota bacterium; assembly: GCA_003168295.1. Next base: position 5,838 of record PMST01000160.1, on the reverse strand, counting down.
GGTCAAGACCACAACACATCGAGGGAAGGACGAACAATGATCGAGGCGCAGCACCTCACCAAGCGCTACGGCACGACGGTCGCGGTCGACGAAGCCTCCTTCGCCGTCCGGCCCGGCCGGGTGACCGGCTTCCTGGGCCCCAACGGGGCCGGCAAGTCGACCACCATGCGCATGATCTTGGGCCTGGACACGCCGAGCTCCGGCTCCGTCCTGGTCAACGGCAAGCCGTACCGTGACCTGACCGACCCGCTCAGGTCGGTCGGGGCGCTGCTGGACGCCAAGGCCATCGTCGGTGGCCGCAGCGCGGCCAGTCACCTGGCGTGGCTGGCCGACAGCAACGGCATCGCCCGCCGCCGTGTGACCGAGGTCCTCGGCATGGTCGGCCTCAGCGACGTCGCGGGAAAACGGATCGGCACCTTCTCGCTCGGCATGAACCAGCGCCTCGGCATCGCCGCGGCCCTGCTCGGCGACCCCGAGACGCTGATGTTCGACGAGCCGATCAACGGCCTGGACCCCGACGGCATTGTGTGGATCCGGAACCTGATGAAGTCGCTGGCCGCCCAGGGCCGCACGGTCTTCCTGTCCAGCCATCTCATGAGCGAGATGGCCCAGACCGCCGACCACCTGCTCGTCATCGCCCGGGGCCGTATCATCGCCGACGCCAGCACCGACGAGTTCGTCAACCGCAACTCGACCGCCAGCGTCCGGGTCCGGGCCCTTCAGCCGGCCGACCTGGCCGCCGCCCTGACCCGCCGCGGCGCCCTGGTCGAGCGCTGTCCGGACGGCGCCATGATCGTGACCGGCCTGGACTCCGCCGCGATCGGCGCGGTCGCGTCCGCCGACGACATCACCCTGCTCGAGCTAGCGGTGCACGGCGCGTCGCTCGAGGAAGCGTTCTTCGAGCTGACCCGAGACGAAACCGACTACCACGCCGGCCAGCTGACCGGCACCAGCCAAGGAGCCTGACATGAGCGCCACCACCCGCATCCGCACCCCGGCCCGGCCGGTGCAGGCCGCCAGCCGGACCCTCAAGACCCGCATCCTCAAAGCCCACATCCTCAAGGCCGAGTGGACCAAGCTTCGCACCTTGCCCTCCACCTGGCGCACCGCCGCCCTGACCCTGGTCCTGGGCATCGGCTTCAGCGTCGCCGTGGCCCTCTCGCAGATGAGCCAGTGGCACACCATGACGGCCCAGCAGCACCAGGTGTTCGACCCGGCCAGCGCCTCGATGAGCGGAGTCATGATCGCCGCGGTCGTCCTCGGGACGCTCGCCGTGCGGACGGTCACCGCCGAGTACTCGACCGGGATGATCCGGTCCACCTTCAGCGCCATGCCCGCCAGACCGCTCGTGCTGGCGGCCAAGGCCGCCACCACGGCCGCGTTCGCGTTCCCCGTGACGCTGCTCGGCAACCTCGCCGGCTTCGAACTCGGCCAGCGGATATTCGCCAGCCGACACGTCGCCGTGACCATCGGACACCCCGGCGTGCTCCGGGCCCTGTTCTTCGGAGCCCTGGCCGTGAGCCTCGTCGCTGTCATCGGGGTCGGTATCGGCGGCCTCATCCGGCACACCGCGGGAGCGGCCACCACCCTGGCACTGATCATCATCGGGGGACTCACCGTCGGTCAGTTCTTGCCGGCTGGCTGGCGTCAGTACCTGCCCGGCATCGCCACTCAGGCGGCCGTGACGGTCCATCGCTCAGCCGGGCTGCTGCGCCCGGGCACCGCCCTCGTGGTCCTGGCCGTATACGCCGTCATCGCCCTGGGCGCGGCAGCCCTGCGGGTCGCGCGCCGCGACGCCTGACCCGGCTCAGACCTCCGAGATCAACAACCAGCAGGAAAGGGAACTCTCATGAACACCTCTACCGCGACGACCACGCAGCGGACGACCGACGGGACAACCATGCAGGCGATCACCCAGAACCGCTACGGCGAGGCCGAGGACGTGCTGCGACTGGAGGAGATCGCCCGGCCCGTGATCGGCGAGCAGGAAGTACTGCTGCGCGTGCATGCCGCCGGCGTCGACCGGGGCGTCTGGCACCTGATGACCGGCCTGCCCTACCCGGTCCGCCTCGCGGGATACGGGATCCGCGCCCCCAAGACCCCGGTGCGGGGCCGCGAAGTCGCGGGGCGAGTCGTGGCGACCGGCCCGGCCGTCACGACGCTGCACGTCGGCGACGAGGTGTTCGGCATCGCCGACGGCTCCTTCGCCCAGTACGCCAGCGCCCGGCCGGACAAGCTCGCGCCCAAGCCCGCGAACCTCACCTTCGCCCAGGCCGCGGCCGTCCCCGTCTCGGCGCTGACGGCCCTGCAGGCGGTCCGCGACCGCGGGCACGTGCAAGCCGGAAACCGGGTGCTGATCATCGGCGCGTCCGGCGGGGTAGGGACCTTCGCCGTGCAGATCGCCAAGGCAGCCGGCGCCGAGGTCACCGGCGTGTGCCGCACGGCCAAGATGGACACGGTCCGGTCCCTCGGCGCGGACCACGTCATCGACTACACCCGCGAGGACATCGCGGCCGGAGGGCACCGCTACGACGTGATCCTCGACATCGGGGGCAACCGTCCGCTCAAGCACCTCCGCTCCGTCCTGGATCCCCGCGGGACGCTGGTCATCGTCGGGGGCGAGACCGGCGGACGATGGCTCGCAGGCAGCGACCGGCAGCTCCGGGCGCTGCTCCTCTCGCCGTTCACCGGCCAGACGCTGACCACGCTGATCTGCTCGGAGAACGCACCGGACTTGCTCGCGCTCACCAAGCTCATCGAGTCCGGCCAGGTCAGGCCGGTCATCGACCGGACCTATCCGCTGAGCCAGACCCCCGCGGCCCTCCAGTACATGCGGGACGGCCACGCCCGCGGCAAAGTCGTCATCAGCCTCTGAGCCACGGCGGGTAGCATGCGGAACGGAGCGGCTCCGCGGCCGCTCCGTTCCGCTTCCGTACCGCGGTCCGACAGCCGCGCGGACGGCCGCCGGCGTCAGGCGCGGGGTGCAGGATCTGGGCACGAGCCAGGTACACCGTCCCGGTTCGGCTGGACCAGCGCTCCGGAGGCTTCGAACGCCTCGATCTGGGCGGCGCTGAATCCGAGTTCTTTGAGTATCTCGGCGTTGTGCTCGCCCTGACGGGCCGCCAGCTGACCTTCGTCGGCCGTCGGCTGGTCCGCGAAGTGCCACGGACGGCCCGGGATCTTGATCTCACCGCCGGACCGATCGGACACGGTCCGCACCGCATGCCAGTCGCGGGCCCACTGGCTGCCGGCGAACTCCTTGACGCTGCGGACCCGTCCAGTAGCGATCTTGGCCTCGTCCAGCTGGGCGTCGAGTGACTCCATGTCAGCAAAGGTCCAGATCCACTCCTGCACGATGCGGTGCAGCGCCTGCAGGTTGCGAAGGCGCAGCTCAGGGGTCAGGAATCGAGGGTCCTGGCCGAGATCCGGCCGGCGCATGGCGGCCAGGTAGAAGGGGAACGACATGCTGCCGACCAGGCTCATCGGGCTCGCGAATCGTTCCCCGCCGGGTCCGACGAAGAACGGGCCGTCGGTGGCACCGAGGATCGGCCGCTCGGCGCCGAGCTCGGCATCGGAAAGGTCGGCGTGCACGCGCTCGTTGACGGAGAGCATCACGGCCGCCATGGCCACATCGATGTACTGGCCCCGGCCGGTGCGCTCCCGCTCGGTGAGGCAGGCCAGGATGGCGATGGCGGCGTGCAGGCCCGAGTACACGTCGGCGTGCGAGAGCGAGTCGCTGCGCAGTGCGCCGGTCCGCTCGAAATGGTCGGCCGTGGTGGCGGTGATTCCCGTCTCCGCCTGGATCGTCGGGGCATAAGCCATTCTCGACCGGAACGGGCCGTGCTGCCCGTACCCGCTGATCGAGGCGTAGACGACACCGGGGTTGCGGGCCGAGACCGNNTTCTCCACGATCACGTCGGCGGTGTCGCAGAGCCGAAGCGCGACGTCGCGGGCGCCCGGCGCGTTGAGGTCGATGCTCAGGTTGCGCTTACCCGCGTTCTGCTGGGAATAGTAGCCGGAGATCTCGCCGTGGCCGGGGAACGCCTTCCGGGACAGGTCGCCACCGGGCGGCTCGAGCTTGATGACCTCGGCCCCCAGGTCGAGCAGCGTCTTGGCGCAGTGCGGGCCAGCGAGCACGCGGGAGAAATCAACGACGCGGATCCCTTCGAGCGGAAGCGGCATGCCGCTCACCTCCCCTCGAACTCGGCCATGCCGATGCCGTTCTCGCGATACGACCTGACGCCGGTGCGGAAGTCGGCCGAACGGATGATGGGCCGCTGAAGCTCCGTCATGGCCTGATCGGCGGCCGCGATTCCCTCGTTGACCGCGACCGAGACCAGGGCCTTGGTGGCCGCGTGCGCGACCGATGGTCCGTGGGCGAGCTCTTGGGCGAGAACCATGGTGGCCTTCTCGAGCTGCTCGTCGGCTACCACCCAGTTGATGATGTTCCAGCGTTCCAGGGCGGCGGCCGGGTAGCGCCGGCCGAGCAGCGCCATTTCCTTGGCCCGGGCCGCGCCGGCCCGCTGCGTGAGCCGTTGCACCGCGCCCATCAGCGGGTGCAGGCCGACGGTGACCTCGACCGAGCCGATCTTGGCCGACTCGGACGCGATGATGAGGTCACAGGCCAGCGCGAGCTCGAAGCCGCCGCCGACGCAGACTCCCTGAATGCTGGCGATGACGGGGGCCGGGTGCTCGTCGAAGGCCCGCAGCGTCTCGGTAAAGCCCCAGGGCAGGACGTCGGCTTGGTCGGCGTCGGCGATCATCGCGTCGAGGTCGGCTCCGGCTGAGAAGTGCCGGAGGGAGCTGCGCAGGATGACGGCTCGCGCGCCTTCCCGCTTGGCCCATTCGAGTCCGTTGATGAGCTCGCGGTTCAGGGCGCGGTCCATCAAGTTGTAGGGAGCCTGTCCCATGGACAGGACGGCGACCGCGCCGTCCATGACCGTGGTCAGTGGTGGATTGCCGACGGCGGCCGGGACTGTCCGTTCCGAATTGTCTGACATGACGGTTCCAATGCTCGGCGGGTGTGTCTTTAGCGGGGCGGCAGCCGGAGGAGGGCGGCCGTCTCGTCAACTGAGGCGGCGGGGCGATCCAGGGCGGCCGCGAGCGCCACGGCCCGCTGGACCAGCGGCAGGTTGCCGGGGCTTTGCTCGCCCTTGCGGAGATACAGGGTGTCTTCAAGCCCGGCCCGCGCGTTACCGCCCAGGGCGAGGCCGATGGCGGTCAGCTCCAGGTTGGCCCGGCCGACGGCGACCACCTGCCAGACACAGTCCGCCGGGAGGCGGCGCACCATGGTGATCAGGTTGTCCGCGGTAGCCGCCATCCCGCCCTTGACCCCGAGCACGATCGAGAACTGCAGCGGCCAGTCGCTGAGGTGCCCGGCGTCGCGCAGCCGCAGGCAGGCGTCGAGGTGGCCGGTGTCGTAGATCTCCAGTTCCGGCTTGACCCCGAGTTCGGCCATCCGCCGCGCCAGCCGCACCACGTCGGCCGGCGGATTGCGGAATTCACCGGAGCCAAAGGTCATCGTGCAGGGGTTGAGGGTCGCCATCCGCGGCCGTAGCTCGACGAGCGCCTCGCGTTCGGTGAACGGGACCGTAAGCCCGACACCGGTAGACATCTGGATGAGGATGGGACACCGCTCCGCGATCAGGTCCATGGTCCGTCGCGCGGTCGTCAGGTCCGCCGTGGGCCGGTCGCTGGTGTCCCGCAGGTGGATGTGGGCCACGGAGGCGCCGGCCAGATACGCCTCGTGGACCGCGTCGGCGATCTCCTCGGGCTGCGTCGGCAGTGCCGGGTTGTCGGCCTTGGTCGCGATCGGTCCGGTGGGCGCCACCGTGATCA
>PMST01000547.1 GCA_003168295.1 Actinomycetota bacterium | reverse complement strand
CCGCGGTGATCCCCGCGGTCACCGACCCGGCGGGCAGCCGCCGGTGCAGCAGCAGCACCTCGATCAGCGTCCGGGTGCCGGGCCCGTCGCCGAGCCGGGCCCGGGCCGCGTCCCACAGCTGCTGGTGCGCAGGCGTGAACGTGCCCGCCGCCCGGGCCTGGGCCAGCGGCACCGACCCGGGCAGCGCGCCCGGTTTGCGCAGCAAGATCTCCAGGTAATGATCCAGGTCCAGGTGCTCAGCGCCGGACGCGGCCAGCCGCGGGTGGACCGCGACCCTCCGGGACCCGTCGAAGACCTCCAGCTCGTTCGCGGTCAGCCGGATCCGGACCCGGGACCCGATCAGCCGGGCCGGCACCGAGTACCGGCACTTGCCCACGCTGATCCGCGCGAACTTATCCGCCCGCGGCCACAGCACCGTCCCGGTATCGAACCCCTCACCCGGCAGCGGCGAAAGGAACCGCTGCTCAGCCGCGAAATCCTCGGCCACGACCGCGGCCCGGAACTCGATGTGCCGCCGGTCATCGGCCAGGTCAGCCTCGGCCAGCCGCGCGTTCAGCTCCGCCAGCGAGGCCACCTTCGGGACCGGCACCATCCAGCGGCGCCGGTACCGCCCGATCTCCCCTTCCACGCCGCCCTTCTCATGAGCCCCGCCGATGCCCGGCTCGCAGTAGAACGCCTCGAACCCGTACCAGGACCGGAACGAGGACCACCGCGCCGTCTCGGTCCTGTTCCGGCCGGCCAGCACCTTAGACACCGCCGGGGAGAGGTTGTCATAACGGACATGGCGCCACGGCACCCCGCCGGTGACATCGAACGCCGTCACGTGCCCCTCCAGGAAAGCCTCCTGCGCGCAGGAGGCAAACACCCGGTGCACGCCCTTGCCCGAGAACGACAGCCGGTACGCGAACAGGTGGCACGCCGCCACCTCCCCGGCCAGCACGATGCTCACCGGCCCGAAGTCCACCTCCGCCTCCGCGCCCGGCTCCTTGGCCTGCGGCACGAACCCCGCCACGCTGCCCGGCCCCGCCCGGTGCTCCGCCTCGATCTCGGCCCGCCGCGGCCCCGCGTACCGGCACACATACGAATACGACACCGGCACCTCGTGCTCATCAGCCAGCCGCTGCCAGATCCGCCGCGAGGTATGCCGCTGCTTACGCGGCGCGTCCAGGTCCTCCCGCAGCATCGCGTCGATCAGCCCCGCCACCGCACCCAGCACCGGAGCCTGCCGCACCGGAGTCTTCCGCGGCGCCGGCACCGGCGACGCCAGCGCCTCCCGCACCACCCGCCGGTGCACCCCATGCCGCCGGGCCAGCGCCCGCACCCCTAAACCCAGCTGCCGGTGATCCTCCCGGATCTGCGCAAACAGCGACACCTTGTCCCGTCCCATCCGGCCCACCCCAAGCAGGAACGNNCTGAATGTGACCAACTATTCACCCAGACGCACCGCGTTGCCCGGAACCTGCCCGGCGTGTCGCCGCCAGACAGACCCGGTGGGGCCAGATCAGAGTGTTACCACCCCGCCGCCCTGACCCCCGGCTGGGGCCAGATCAAAGTAGAACAGTGGGGCCATTTAAGAGTGCTACGGCCAATCACTGCGACCTTCTAGTTCCTCTCAGTTATCGCAATCGCGCTCCACGCGATTGCTAAGGAGTCGTTCCAGGTGGCCCACACCTACCGCGAGCTGGGCAGGCCGACAAGGCGCTGTCCCTGCAGCAGTGGGCCCTGCAGATCACCGAAGCCGCCCTCGGCCCCGACTCCGACACGACCGCCGAGCAATGAGGTTGATAAGGAAGTTAGGGCACGACCTCACCGACCGGATTGCCGTAGAGGCTCGCAAGCAGTCGCCCTGCGAGGTAGACGGCACTGCGGAGATCGATGTCGGGTACCGTCGTAGCGGCCCCCTGGCTGGCTGCGACGACGACGGCCCGCTCTAGGTCAGCTAGCTCGCTGACGAAGAAACTGCGCCATCGGATAAGTCGCTGAGCTGCCGTCTCGCTTGCGATGGGCGGCGCCGCCCGCATTTTGGAAGCTACTCCTGCGGGCCATTGGCTCTCAGGGATGTCAGCAAGCTCCGTCAGTTCCTTCAACGCTTCTGCGCGCTGCAGAAGACGTTGCCAGTCGGCTTCCTTGTCGGCTTGGCTCGCATATGGCCTCGCAAGTTCAGGCGGCACCAGCGGCATGGAACCCCTCATCCAGGATGTCGTATCGAGCCACATCGCGGTGGACATAAACGAAGGCGGTATGTATATCGACCTCCGGAGTACGACTCGCGTGATGGAGTTCGCCCTCGGCAGGCTCCAGTAGTTCCGCTACGGTGAGAGCGGTGGCCTGCCCGTCGGGGAAGACTGCGCGGAGCTGAAGTTCGCCTCCCATCGCCTGGATGTAACTGCGCAGGGTCGACAAGTACAGGTCCGCCTGATTCTCGATCCGGCTGACCTGAGCCTGGCTCACGCCCAGCGTGTTGGCTAGCTGGGTCTGAGTCAGCCGACGGGCGTTCCTCACCTGGGCAAGTGTCCGCCGGTACTCGTGTTCTCGGCGATCGAGTTCAGCCCGCGCTTCCGCGGCCCGCCTCGCGACCTCCGGGTCGGTGAGCCGGGCCTTGCGATCAGCGGACCAGGAACGATGTCCGCTCATGGCAGCAACCCCTCCTTCTTAAGCTCCGCGAGGTATACGTCGTACAAGTCATCAGCCTCCGGAACTGCGTTTTCGTACCAGGCATTCCACATCGAGCCTTCGCGTTTGTCGCCACCCAGCAGCAAGATAGCCATCCGGCGCGGATCGAAGCAGAACAGCACTCTGAGATCCATCCTGCCCGCCGGTACCAGGAGCTCTTTCATGTTGTGGTGGCGCGAAGTCACGATCTCGCCGACGTAGGGACGCCTCATCAGTGGCCCTCGCTCAGCCAGCATGTCGATCACCGCGTCGAGCATCGCCCTAGCTTCAGCATCGGACCGCTCGAGCGTCTCAGCCCACGCGAAGAACTGATCAGTGGCCTCGATCTCCCAGTCCACACTTGGCGATTATACGTCAATACGTATACTCGCCGAAGAGAGTCCCGGCCGCCAGCCCACGCTGGTCACGACGTCATGCCTCCTGGTACGACCGGGTCCTCGTATGGTGGGCGGCATGTCCTCAGGGGTTCTCGCGGCCTCCTTCACCGCCGAACGGCTGTTGGCTCGCCTACCCCGCCCCGGTTCCTGGCACCCCTACCCGGCGATACCCGACCGGGCGGCCTGGGACACCGTGCACCCCGCGACCCGCGATCACGT
>PMST01000364.1:1545-6467 GCA_003168295.1 Actinomycetota bacterium | reverse complement strand
CTACCTCGAGGGAATCCCCATGCACCGGTGGGCCGAGCCGGCCGAAGTGGCAGGCACGTACGTCTTCCTGGCGTCACCGGATTCCAGTTACCTCACCGGCCAGGTGCTGTCCGTCGACGGCGGGCGGACGATGGTCCGCTGATCAGCTTCCGCCACCGGACAGATCGCGGACCGAGCGCTCCAGGTCTGCCGGCCGGGCCGGCCAGTCCGGCGTGGCCGGCGGCAGGTCCGAGCTGACCCGCATCGGGAAGTCCGGCGCGCGCTTCTCCAGGAACGACGCGGCGCCCTCGGCCGGATCGCCGCCGCGCTTCAGCTCGGCGATGACATGAGTCTCGACGTAGTGCGCCGTCCAGGGCGACCGTTCCCCTAGCATCGACCACAGCATCCTGCGGGTAGCCGCCACCGACACGGCCGAGGTGTTGCTGGCAATGTCCTGAGCGAGGCCGAGCGCGGTCTCGATCAGGAGCTCGTCGTCCACGACCGCGGAGACAAGGCCTCCCGCCAGCGCCTCGTCGCAGGTGAAGAGCCGGCCGCTCAGGGCCCAGTCCATGGCCCGCGAGATCCCGACCACGCGCGGCAGGAACCAGCTGGATGCCGCTTCCGGAGCGATGCCGCGGCGGGCGTAGGGGAGCGCGAAGCGTGCCGATCTCGCCGCTATCCGGATGTCCATGGGCAGGGTCATCGTGAGGCCCACGCCGACCGCCGCGCCGTTGATCGCGGCGATCACGGGCTTGAGCGACGCCGCGATCCGGAGCGAGACCACGCCGCCGCCGTCGCGGGGCAGCGACCCGACGAGATCCGCGTCCGACGCCGCGGGATTCGGCGCCGCCAGCCCGCCGGACAAGTCGGCGCCAGCGCAGAAGGCACGCCCGGCCCCCGTGACCACGACGACCCGCACGTCGTCGTCGGCGTCGGTCGCCGCCAGGGCTTCGACGATCTCGCGCTGCATGACCGGTGTGAACGCGTTGAGCTTCTCCGGCCGGTTCAGCGTGATCGTCGCGACTCCGTCCTGCGTCGCGACGGTGATCTGCTCGCTCACTCCAGGGCCCATCTGCCGGTGAAGGTGACGTCTTCGCGGTTCTTGAACGCACGGATGGCGCGCGGCGCATCCTCGGTCGCATAGTTGATCGTCTGTGCCCGTGCCTCAGCCTGGAGCGCTTCGCCGAACGTACTGACGGCGGACGCGTTGAGCAGCTCCTTGGTCTGGGAGATCGCGATCGGCGGCATCGCCGCCAGCCGGCCGGCCAGGTCGGCGACGAACTCCTCGATCTCTGCCGGTTCGACGACCCAGGTCACGAGGCCGAGCTGCCTGGCCTCGTCGGCGCCGATGCGCTCGGCCAGCAGGGCCAGCCTCTTGGCGTTCTGCAGGCCGGCCAGCCGGGGCAGCAACCAGCTGCCGCCGAAGTCTGGCGACAGGCCGCGGCTGACGAAGATCTGGCTGAACTGCGCTGATTCCGCGGCTACGACCAGGTCACAGCACAGCGCGAGGTTCCAGCCGGCGCCGATCGCGTACCCCTCGACCTGCGCGACGACCGGCTTGGGGAAATGATGCAGCAGCTCGGCGACCCGGCTGATGTGGCGGATGCGCACCAGCGGGTGCCCCGTCGGCACCGCGGTGATGTCAGCCCCGGCGCAGAACGTGTGCCCGGCACCGGTCAGCACCACGCAGCGCACCGACTCGTCGATGCTGGCGCTGCGCAGCTCGCCGAAGAGGATCTCCCAGGCTTCGGTGTCCAGCGCGTTCCGCCGGGCGGGCCGGTTCAGGGTCAGGGTCAGCACCTGGCCCTGCCGGGCCGCGGTAATCGGAGGACCGGGATCGGTCATCGTTGTCTCGCCTTCATCGTCCGGTGATGACCGCGTCGACGGCGACGACTCCGTCGCCCTCGCCGAGCACCATCAGGGGGTTAACGTCGATGCTCTGGATATCCTCGCGGTGCTCGTCCGCGTAGAGCGACAGCGCGCTCAGCGTCCGGGCCAGTGCGTCCAGGTCGCGTCGGCGCCCGCCGCGGGGCGACTCGAGCGCGGATCTGCCGCGGATCTCGCTCACCATGCGCAGGGCCTCGGCCGGGGTAAACGGGGCCAGCCGGAACGTCACGTCGCGGATGCTTTCCACGAACACCCCGCCCAGCCCGAACATCACGGTCGGCCCGAAGACCGGGTCGTTGCTTACGCCGATAATGGTCTCGGTGCCCCCGCTGATCATCGGACTGAGCAGTACCCCGTCGATCGCGGCGCCTGGCGCCGCCGCCTGCGCTGACGTGATGACCTGATGGTAGGCCTGCTCGGCGGCGCCGGGGCCGGTTACGTTCAGGATGACACCCCCGACGTCGCTCTTGTGCAGCAGGTCGGCAGAGATGATCTTGACGGCTACCGGCACGCCCAGCTCGGCGGCAGCGCTCGCGGCCTGCGCCGCGGAGTGAACCCGCCGCCGTGGCGCGACGGGTATGCCCGCGGCTTCCAGCAGCGCGGCCGAGTCGAATTCGGACAGCACCGTCCCGGCGGGCACTGGCACCGTCGCCGGACCCCGGCCCCTGGGCGGCAGGGGCGGGTCCTCCGCCAGGCCGCGCGTGACCGAGATTGCCCTGCCGAGCGCCCGCACGGCCGTCGTCGGGTCGTCGAAGGCCCGGATGCGCAGCGCCTCCACCTGGCGTCTGACGTCCGGTGTCGTGAGCATCGCTACGGAGATCTCCGCGTCGGGGTACTTAGCCCTGGCGTCGCTCAGCGCGTCGACGGCGACCGGCGACCAGTCCGGGAACATGCCGATGTAGCTCAGGAAGACGATCAGCGAGTCAAAGACGCGTTCCCGCAGTACTACCTGGAGAAACTCGGACAACAGGCGGCCGTCATTGACCAGCTGCCCGGTGGTGTCGATCGGGTTGCCGACGCCGGCGGCCGGCCAGACTGCCCGCAGCTGCGCCTGGACCTGCGGCGGGAGCGGCGGCATCTCGAGTCCGACGTCGGCCGCGGCGTCGGCCATCAGGATCCCGGCGCCGCCGGAGCTGGTGATGACGCCGGTACGCGTGCCGCCGGGCAGGGCGGAGAAGCCGAACGTGTAGGCCAGGTTGATGAGGTCGTCCAGCGATTCCGCCACGCAGACGTGGTACTGCCGGGCCAGCGCCTGGAAGGTCTCATCCGAGCCGACGAGCGAGGCGGTGTGCGAAGCCGCTGCTTTCGACCCGGCCTCCGAGCGGCCTGCCTTGACCAGGACGACCGGCTTGCCCCGGTCGCGGGCGATCGCGAGCGCGGCCCGGAGGGCGTCGCCGTCCCGGCTGCCCTCCAGGTAGACGGCGATCACCTTGACGTCGTCATCGAGTGCGAGATAGGCCAGGCAGTCGGCGAGNNCCGGCCAGCACGCAGTAGGCGGCGACGGCGCCGCTCTGGCTGATGAGCGCGATCCCGCCGGTGTTGCCGGGGGGCCGGGGCGCACGCTCGGATGCGGCGAAGCTGGCCGAGACGCCGTGCCGGCGGTTCACGCTGCCGAGGCAGTTCGGCCCGAGGACGCGCAGGCCCGTTTCCCGCGCGATGTCGCTGATCTGGGCCTGCAGGAGCGTCCCCTCCTCATCCCCGGTCTCGGCGAAACCCGCGCTGAAGATCGTGACGGCCCTGACCGCCGCGTCCGCGCACGACCGCACGGCGGCCAGCACAGCGGGCCGCGGCACCGCGATCAGGGCGAGGTCGACCTGCTCCGGGATGTCGGTCAGGTGAGCGTACGCGGTCAGGCCCTGGATTTCCGCGTGCCGCGGGTTGACCGGGTAGATGACGCCGGCGAAGCCGTTGTCACGCAGGAAGCTGATGGGCCGTCCGCCTATTTTGGCGGGATCGGACGATGCGCCGAGGATCGCGATGGACCGTGGCTCGAACAATGCCTGCAGGCCAGACAGATTGAGCCCCAACGCGACCTCCCGGGTGCCGGCCGCCTGCCCGCGGCTCGCTGGGACAGCACCCTCGGCGACGGCGTGCGGCCCCCTATAATTAATGCAAAAATGTATACGTTCACTACTGCCGGTGTCTAGGTGTGACGCCGTGACACCTAGCGAGGGGGCCAGCATGGCTGCGGCCGGAATGCGCGCGTCCGCCGAGGCCTCGGGCGTCGAGCGGTGCCTGGGCCTCATCCGCGAGATGGTGCTGTCGGGCGAGCTGCTGCCGGGCCAGAAGGTCCATCAGGGCGAGCTCGCCGAGCAGCTCAACGTGAGCAGGATCCCGGTGCGGGAGGCGCTGGCGACGCTTCAGGCCGAGGGCATCCTCGTCCACAAGCCGAATACCGGCTTCACCGTCGCGCGCTTCAGCAGCGAGGACCTGTCCGAGATTTACCTGATGCGGCGGCTGCTCGAGACCGAGGTGATCCGGTCCGTCGACCTGTCACTGGTCGACGTGGACGCGATGGCGGCGCTGAGCGAGCAGATGCGGGCGATGTCGGACGCCGAGTCACGAGACGAGTACCAGGCGGTGAACCTGGCCTTTCATTTCGCGCTCTTCGACTGCTCCCCGCTTGAGCTGGTACGCCAGGAGATCGCCCGGCTGTGGTACATGTCGGGCTTCTACCGCTCGCTGCACCTGTACGAGACCGAGACGTTCGCGCACCTGCAGGACGATCACGAGCGGATCATCGAGGCGGTGCGCTCGGGCGACGTGGAGCGGCTGATCGAGCTCTGCGACCGGCACCGGTCGGGAACCGAGCGGCTGGTCGTGCAGCGCCTCGGCCGCAGCCGGGCGAGATAGCCCTGGCTCCGCCAAGGAGCGGCCCGGCCTGGTCAGAACGTATGGCGGGTGACGGGCTCCGCTATGCAGGCAGGCTTGGCGGATCCCTCGAGCTCGATCACCGCGGACCAGACCGACTGCACGCCGTTCGGAATCTCGTCCACGCTGGCCAGTGACACGCGCACCCGCACGCGCGAGCCCACCCGGACTGGCGCGGCGAAGCG
>PMST01000364.1:0-1510 GCA_003168295.1 Actinomycetota bacterium | reverse complement strand
TGTGCGATGGTCGTGCCGTACGGGCCCTGGCTCGCCCGCTCGGGGTCGACGTGAATCCACTGGTCGTCACCGGTCGCCTCGGCGAACAGGTCGATCTGGCTCTGGGGGATTTCATGCCAGTCGCTGACGCCGATCTCCTGACCGACGCTGGCTGCCAGATCTGCTCCGCTCGTGAACGTCCGCACTGATGCTCCTCGGGTCATGGCGGCGGGCCGGAGGCCGCCGAGAGGCGAAAGTTTAAAGATTAAACTTCTTCACGGCAAGCGGCCGGCCCGCACGCGGCAGGCGGTCCGGCCCGCACGCGGCAGGCGGTCCGGCCCGCACGCGCTTGCGTCGTGGGGTAGCCGCCGATCGCGAGATGTAGTTTAATGATTGATATATACGGTCGCTCAGACGCGGCTCGCCCAGGCGTTGACCAGGCTTCCACGCGTCAGCTAGCTTGAATGCAAAAAAGTATACGTTTTAGCGCGACGACGGAGAGGCATGGACATGGCACAGAACCTGCTCATCGTCGGGGCAGGAACAGGCTTCGCCCGGGCTACGGCTCGCCGGTTCGGCGCGGACGGATACGCGGTCCACCTCATCGCGCGATCGGCAGATCGCCTGGCCGCCGTCGCCGCCGAACTCGCGGCGGACGGCACCCTCGCCCGTACCTACCAGGCCGACGTGACCAGCCATGGTGACCTAGCCGGGCTGGTCGCCGACATCGACCGGCAGTATCCGGTCGACGTGGGCATCTTCCAACCCGGCGGCCGCAGCGCTGACCTGGTCGATGTCCTGGACGCTACCGTCGCCAACGTGCGGCCCAACCTGGACCTGCTGGTACTCGGCGCGGTGGCGGTCGGCCAGGTGCTGGTGCCGGCGATGATCGGGCGAGGGTCAGGAAACCTGGTGTTTGTCGGCGGCGGCTCAGCCCGGCTGCCGCTGCGCGATTTCGGCAACCTGGGCCTGGCGATGGCCGGCCTGCGGGCCTACGCGCTGACCCTGCACGCTGCCCTGGCCGACAAGGGAGTGCACGCGGCTTTCTACACGGTGGCCGGAATGATCGCCACCGGGGAGACCGGACCGGGCGAGATCGATCCGCTCGTCCTCGCCGAGCGGATGCGCGCGCTCATTGCGGAGCCCGACGTCCGCGAGGTTCTCATGACAGCGGACGGGGAAGTTGTGCCGAGAGGAGCGCGATGACCGGACCGGTCGCCGAACTGCGTGACTCAGTAATGCTGCACCGGTTCCTGAGCGCCGCGGCGGACGCAAATCCCGAGGGCGTCGCCCTGACCTTCGCGGGGCGCAGCTATACCTACGCGGAACTGGACGAGCGCGCGAACGCAGTCGCGCAGCGGCTCATCGCGGCTGGGCTCGGTCCAGGCAAGCGCGTGGCCGTCGTGATCTCGAACCGGCCCGAGTGGATGATCTGCACGCAGGCAGGCCTGCGTACCGGGGCGGCTGTCATCACCCCGATGGCGACCTGGACCCTGACCGAACTCAGCCATGCGCTGGACCTGACCACTCC
>PMST01000011.1 GCA_003168295.1 Actinomycetota bacterium | reverse complement strand
ACCCGAGCGCGGCGGTGCCCAGCGTCCCGGCCGGGATGACATGCGCGACCGCCGCCGCCGACAGGTCAATGCGGAACAGCCGGGACAGGCTCGGCTTGGGGCCGGGCGGGAGAAGCACTTTGGTCAGCACCGCGTAGGTGAACAGGGAGACGACCTCGAGCACCACCCCGGCAGCCGCCCATCCGCCGTTCACCTGGTCGAGCAGGTACAGGTCTTTTCTGGCGCCCACCAGCTCGGGCACCACCAGGTACTCGACGACGAGCGCCAGGATGAACAGCAGCACCACCCGCCGCACCGGCTTGACCCAGGGCCGCCATCCCCGCCAGCGGCTCCAGCGACTCCGCGGGCCGCCAGACGAACCACCAGGCCCGCCAGAAGAGCCGTCAGAGCCGTTCGGGGACTGACCGGTGCCGTCGGCGATCTGACCCGGGCGGCCCGCGTCAGCCGGGTCTTCTGAGCCGCCGCGGTCCGCGCCGGGGCCGTCGTTCACCATCGACCCGCTTCCCCCCGTGCCCGTACGCATGGGGCTCGCCCACCCCAATATTTCCTGATCACCGCCGTGTGATCAATTTCGTCCGCTCGCATGCAGATTGTTACTCTGCGCGTCCGGTCCACTGCACAAGCAGCAGCGTTGCATCGTCGCGCAGGCCCTCGGGCTGATGCTCGAGCAGCGCCCGGACCAGCCGCCGCAGCATCTCCTCCGGCGGCCGCTCGCTGGCCGCTTCCTGTTCCAGCAGGTCGGTGAGGCGGTCCAGCCCGAACAGGTCCCCATCAGCCGCTCGGGCCTCGGTCACCCCGTCGGTGTANNCGCGCAGCAGCAGCGGCGGCGGATGCCCGGCGCACGACCACTCCAGCCGGCCGGTACCGAACGCCAGCCGGCCGATGACGCCGGTGGCGAACGAATCGTCGTCGTAGTTGCCGGTGAGGGCCTCGTCGATAGCCGCGTGCATGTCCGCGATCGAGGCGCCGCGGCGGCGCGCGTGCCGGTAGGCGCCGACCGCGAGCCCGGTCGGCGCGGGGTAGCCGATACCGTGGCCCATCCCGTCCAGGATCGCGAAGTCCAGCAGTTCGCCGCCGACCGCGTAGTCGAACGCGTCGCCGGCGATGTCGTAGGCGGGCTCGAGCAGGCCGGCGATCGTGGCCCCCGGGGTGCGGGTGTTCAGCGGCGGCAGCAGGTCCCACTGCATGCCCGCCGGCAGCGACATCTCGCGTCCCTGCCGCCGGATATAGGGGACATCGCTGACCCGGGCGGCCGCGACGATGACGAGCCCGGCGAACACGCCGAGGAGCTCGACTCGCTCGATCGTCTCGGGGCGGTCATCCGCGGTCGTGACCGCCAGCACCCCGGTCCTGCTGGCCTGCTCGCTGACCGGGACCCAGACCCGGATCCCGTCGTCGCGGGCGCTTGTCACCGGCTGGCCGGTGCTGAACGCCCGGCCTGCCATCGATCCCGCGACGACCTCGGTGGCCTCCCCGGGGGTCAGCGGGAGCAGCTCCTCGCCGGAGAAGTCGCCCAGGTAGACGATCGGATCCCAGGCCGGAACCGGCTCGCAGGCGGCGGCGATCACGTGCTGAAGGTCGCCGCCGGCGGCGTCGCGCAAGACGCGGAGAGCGTCAGAGTAGGCGGGCTCATGCATCGCGGCTGCCCTCGCCCGGGGCGCACACCCGAACAAAGGCGCGCCGTCCCGGACAGACTACAGCGATCAGGCCAACGCCGCTGTTGAGCGGCGGCCCCACCAGTCCCTCAGTCGGCCGAGCTCGACACCAGATGAAGCCCCGCTTCCATCAGCCGGAAGCCGATCTGGCGGCGCAGCGGGGACTGACGATGGCGGCGGTTCGCGGTCATCAGCGCCTGCCGGCGGCGCAGGTCGCCTTGGTGCCTAAGGTCGCGGGCGTGACAGCTGGCGAGATCACTGGCTAGCAGCGGATTCATGCGGTTTGTCCTTCCAGATGGTTTGCCGGTTCGGCGTGATTGTCGGGTGGCTGGCGCCGAAGTCGCGCCAGGCGCGCTGGCTGAGTCCGGCCAGCACGGCGACGGCCGTGGTGGCCGCCGCGAGCGGGAAGAAGGGCGTCGGGCCCCGGTGACGGACCACCAGGGCCCCGAGCGCGACCGAGATCGGGAACACGCCGAAGCTGGTCAGGGTGAGCAGGCCGGCCAGCGCCGTCAGCCTAGGCATGGCCTGAGCCGCCGTCGGACGCCGGCGGCGCGACCGGGTGGGACAGCAGCATCGTCTCCACCGGTACCGAGCCGGCCGGGCGCTTGGACGGGTCTAGCAGCCGTCCCTCGAGCATGACCCAGCGTTCGAGCACTTCGTGCACCTCGCTGCTGAGCTGCTTGAGCTCCGGCGCGGTGAGGTAGAACAGGTACTGGCTGTCGGTGGCCGCCTGCCGCCATTCCAGCGGGTACGACGCCTTCGTTGACCTCCAGGTCTGGTAACGCTCAAACTGGCGCTCGCGGACATGCGGGTCACAGCGTCGGACGCGATCTCCGCCTCGGTGTCCCCGCTGGGGCTGAAGGACATGCCGATGGACGTCAGCCGCCACGGCCGGGACCGGCCGGTGCCGCCGCCGGCCTCCTCCACGAACCCGTACTTCGCCAGCTGGCGCAGGTGGAACGAGCAGGTGGTGGCCGACTCGCCGATTCGCTCGCCGACCTGGGTGGCGGTCATCGCGCCGCCGAGCGCCAGCTCCTCGAACAGCGCGATCCGCACCGGATGGGCCAGCGCCCGGAGGGTCCGCGCGGCGGTGATCTTCCGGATCTGCGGATCCTCCGGCGCGCTCTCAGGCGGCGGGGGCGTGATCGCTGCTTCGTCGCTAGACATGTCTCGATACTAATCTCTCGAGAGAGATATATCAAGAGATAACTCTCGACAGGTAGCTCTCAAGAGAGAACTCTCGAGCTCGCGCCTACGGGTTGCTGGTGTACACGGGCGTGGACGTGGACCCCTGATCGGACACGCCGAGCGCGACGCAGCTGCCCGCCCGCGGGCACTGGATCCCGCCAATCGACAGGAAGGAGTCTCCCTGCATGCCGCCCGGCACATGGGCGGGTACCGGGAAGCTGACCCGGTTCCAGGTCCGGCCCGCGTCCTGCGTGACGGCGACCACGGCCGAGCCGGCGTTGTAGGTGTTGCCGATCTGCTGCGGGACGGAGTCCCCGCCTGCTGCGTAGCAGGTGACGGCGGTCGGGCAGGCGAAGCTGAACAGCTGCGGGTCGGGGATCGCGGCCGGGAGGTGATGTTCCGTCCAGGTAGCGCCGCCGTCGGCCGAGGACGCCATGACGCTGTAAGCGACGTCGTGCACGTAGCCGATCATCCAGCAGCGGGCGGTGCTCAGGCAGGAGACCTCGGGGAACGGCCCGGGGCTGAGCCCGGCTGGCAGGGTGCCCCAACGCCAGGTCGCGCCGCCATCGCGGGAGATCATCACGAAACCGTTCATGAGCGCGCTTCTTCTGCGGACGGATTCGTCGTAGACGCCGACGGCGACGCAGTACGCCGTCGTCGGGCAGCTGATGTCCTGCAGGGAATGCCCGGATGCGAACCGGACGGCGGTGAAGTGCCTGCCCCCGTCGGTGGTGCCAACCACGCGAACGGAGGCCATCAGCCCGCTGAACCCAGGCGCGATCGACTTCCCCTGCGCCGCCGCCAGTCCTTGGCAGGTCGTCGCCGACGGGCAGCTGAGCTTGAAGATCTGGCCGTCGCCGGCCGGGAGCGGGTCGACCGTCCAGGAGTGACCGCCGTCAGCGGTGGTGATGAAGACCGGCTGGCCGTTGTAGAGCGCGCCGGCCGCGCAGGCGGCCGCCGATCCGCACGACAGCGCCGACGTGAACGTGATGCCGCCCGGTAGCGGGAGCACGCTCCAGGATGCGGCGTCGTCGTACGAGACGTAGAACGAGTCCATGTCCGCCGGGCCGCTGGCGGAGGACGAGTTGTCGCCCTCGACGTAGCAGATCTC
>PMST01000463.1 GCA_003168295.1 Actinomycetota bacterium | reverse complement strand
GTGCCATCGCGTCACCGCCGCCGCGCCTTCTTCGGACAGGTCCAGGCTGACGGTGCGCCGGTCCCCCGCGCCACCGGCGTCGCCCCCCGGCGTCCTCATGACGAATCCGGCTGACTGAAGCCCGTTGAGCAGGGTGGCCACCGAGCTCGGCGCCAGCCGCAGCAGCCTGGCCAGCTGGCTGGGCCTGACCCCGGGGTGCTCGGCCATGCAGGAAAGCAGCTCGAGCTGCGCCACGGAAAGGCCCAGGGCCGGGTCGGCCGCGCGGGCCGCGCGGCGCATGGCCCGCCGCAGCCGGGACACGATGTCGGCCATTTCGGGCCCGATCTGCTCCTGGCTTACGAGGTCCTGCGCCAGATTTCCCTCAGCGATGTGCACCTGACGGGTCCGCCTCCCTGAAACCGCTCAGCCTGCCCCTGCGCGCGGCTGGTAAGCGCGATCGCGGCCGCAACGGCAGAGACGACGGCAAGCAAGATGAACGCGGGCCGCGCCCCCGCGGACTCAGCGTACCCGTGCCCGGACTTGTCCGGGTTGCCCAGGTGCAGAGCCAGCGCCATCAGGGAGATGCCGAGCGTGGTACCAATCCCCCTGGCCATGTTGACCAGGCCGCCAAGCAGGGAGGCGGAGGAGTCGGCCGTCGCACGCATGATGACGGTGTTGTTGGCGGGGATGAAGATGCCGAGACCCAGGCCCGCCAGGGCGAGCTGTGTCACCACGGTGATCGGTGTTACCGGCATGAAGATCGCTGTGCACATGACCGCGCAGGTCAGGGCCGCGCCGGTGAAGCCGCGGCGCCGGTCCCCCCAGGTTTTCGGCAGTACCGCGTCGCCGAACAACGCGGATACGCCGAACCCGATGGGCAAGGCCGAGAGCAGCAGTCCGGTGCGGGCCTCGCCGCCGGGCCCGGGCCCGAGCAACTGCGGGATCAGCATCAGCGGCCCGAACAGCGTCAGGTACCCGCAGGCGGCCCCGATCAGCGCCAACGCCACAGGAGCGGATCGCAGAAGCCACACCGGTATCAGCGGATGCCGCGCGCGGATCTCCCGCCGGACGAAGGCGATCACGCCCGCGATGCCGGTCGCCGCGAGCAGCGCGGTCAGCCAGGCGGGCAGGTCAAGGCCTGAGGCCGCGGACAGCACAAGCAGCAGCGCGCTTGTCCATGCCACCAGCAGCAAGGTTCCCGGCCAGTCGAATTTCTCCCGCGGGCTGAACTGCCGGGTGCGCGGCAGCAGATAACGGCCCGCGACGAGCGCCGCGACGCCGACGGGCACGTTCACCCAGTACACGGCCCGCCATCCGACCGTCGAGGTGAGCAGGCCGCCCAGGGTCGGGCCGAGCGCGAGCCCGACGGACTGCGCGCCCGCCTGGACTCCGAGAGCGAAGCGCATCCGGTCTTTCGGCGCGCTCGTGGTCACCAGGGCCACGCTGTTGGACTGGAGCATCGCGGCCCCGGCGGCCTGGACGAGACGCAGGCCCACCAGGACACCGAGGGAGGGCGCTAGGCCGCAGGCCGCCGAGGCCACCGTGAAGACGGCAAAGCCGTAGGTGTACACGAGCTTGCGGCCGGCCGCGTCGCCGAGCCGCCCGGCCGGGGCGAGCATGGCGATCAGTCCGAGCAGGTAGACGAGAGACACCCACTGGACCCCGGCGACCGAGACGCGGAAGGTGTGCTCCATCGCCGGGAACGTGATCGTGACGATGCTGGCGTCCAGCTGGCCCATGAACGCGCCGAAACAGACCACGCTCACAGCGAGCCACGGTGCCCGCCGGCTCTCCCGGATGACGGCGGGTCTCGCCTGCTCATGCAGAATACTTCTGTTAGCGAACATCCTTTGACCAGATTACCAGGTGCTTCTGTTAGAGAACATCTTTGCGGCCGCGATCCCCGGATTTAACTCCGGACATGCCGAGCGTGGTGCTGGCCTTGCCGTTCTGGACCCGACAGACTCATGGAGGTGGGAGTGGTCCTCGGCCTTCGGGTCGGCCGCTCCGCTAGAGTACGCCGGGAAGCGCCTGGGAAGTAAGGCGCTCGTGGCGGCATGACCGGCACACAGACAAGCCGGAGCGAAAGGGACGACGATGCAGGAACTGCGCTTCGTCGCGGTGAGCGAGGACGGTCGTTACGCTGTCCTGGCCGTGCCGGGGCGTAGCGCACGCTTCACGTTGCCGATAGACGAGCGGCTCAGGGCGGTTGCCCTCGGCCAGACTTCCCGGCTCGTGCAGTACGAGATCGAAGTGGAGAGCCCGTTGCGACCCAAGGAGATCCAGGCACGAATCCGGGCCGGGGAAACGGTCGAGGAGATCGCGGACGCGGCCGGCATCGCGGTCGAACGCGTGCGCTGGTTCGAGGGTCCGGTCCTGGCCGAGCGTGCCTACATGGCAGACCAAGCCCAGCGGGCATCGGTCAGACGGCGGGGGGACTCGGCCCCGTCGACGCCAGGCCCGAGACTGGGCGAGATCGTGGCCGAGCGGTTGCAGACGTTCGGTTCCGATCCGGAAGACGCTCAATGGGACGCTAAAAAGCGTGGCGACGGAAGCTGGCAGGTTCAGCTCGCATTTGTCTCCAGTGGCCGTCTGCACGAGGCCGAGTGGGTCTTCGACCCGCGCCGCAGGCACGTGCTGCCCGCTGACGACAACGCCGCCCGCATGTCGCTGCCGGGCGGCGAGCCGCCCCAGCCCGCCGAGCCGCCGCCGGGCGAGGCGACGGTCACCCAGCTGGCCCCGCGGCTCAGCGCCGCGTCAGGCCAGGGATACGGCCAGTCCGGGACGGGCACATCCGGATTCGCTCCGGTCGGCGCCGGTCACGGCGGCGGTGGTCACGGCGCCAGTGGTAACGGCGGATCCGGAAACAGCGGATCCGGCGGACCTGGCAACGGCGGCCGGGCCAGGCACGAGCGTCCCGGCTCCTCGGGGCCGCCTGCCTCCGAGCCCGCCGCGTCGGCACCGACCCCGAAGGCCCCGACCCCGCCGGTACCTGAGGCACCGGCAGCAGTGTCCGAGACTGGCGGCGACGAAGTTCGTCCGCCCGCCGGGCGGACTTCGCCGGCGCAGCCCGCAGCGCAGGAGCCCTCGCGGCCTGCCAAGGCTCCCGCGACGGAGCCTCCGGCGGCCGCGGCCTCGTCCCCCGTTACTCCGGCTACTGTTGCCGCACAGGTATCCAAGGCTGGCCATGCACCTCAGCCGGCCCGGACGCCTCAGCCGACGCAGGCTCCGGAGTCCTCGCAGGCTCCGCGAGCACCGGAGCCCTCTCAGGCTCCTCGAGCATCTCAGCCCGAGGCGAAGGAGGCTCGTCCAGAAACGACGGTTCCGGCGGCAAGGCCTGAACCGACGGTTCCCGCGGCCGCTGCGGCGTCACCGGCGAGAGGCGCCAAGCCTGAATCTGCCGCCCCGGCGGAACCCGCCGGTGAGCAGGCGGGGCGTCAGAGCCGCAAGTCGGCGCGCGGCAAGCGGGCCTCCGTGCCCTCCTGGGACGAGATCATGTTCGGGAGCGCGCGGCAGCGAGACTGACTGTTCGCGAGAGGACCAGGGCGGCGCCGCTTGATTGGCCTAGTCGGGCGAAGGCGGATTTGTCGGGACGGTGGCGCCGATCGGCACCAGCTCCGGCCGGCCGAGCATCTGCTGGCAGGCGAGCAAGGCCGAATCAATGGCACCGGCGATCCAGGTGTGGTGGACGCTCAGGTGCTCGCCGGCGAAGTACACGCTGCCCTCTGGCCGGCGGGCAACATTGAAGATGTTCTTGAACTGCCCGGGGAAGAACATGGCGTCACCAGTGGACGGCTTGGCGGTCCAGTTAACCTCGAAGGCGCTGATGAACTGCGACTGCACGTCCACCTGCCCGAGGTAAACGGTCAGGGTGGCTCGCTGCTGAGTCACGCGTGAAGCTAGTGTCGTATTGAGCTATGTGCGATTAACCATTTTCGGTGGTGCGGCTGCTGAAGGCTGACGTGCACAGATCATGACGGCCGTCCGCCGAATTGCCAGCTGTGTACCTCGATGTCGGCGTACCGGTCCGGGGTCAGGATGGCCCGTGCCTTGTCCGGGTCCGGCGCCCGGAGCAGCACTGCTGTGCCCAGCCAGGTGGCGCCGTTGTCGGACAGCAGCGGCCCGTAGGCGATCAGATCGTCCTGCCCGTGCGGCACGGCGAGGTCGGCGGCCTGCC
Source organism: Actinomycetota bacterium (assembly GCA_003168295.1). The sequence goes on along the minus strand of PMST01000463.1, from coordinate 14,045 downwards.
CCGCGCCAAGGCCGAGCACCAGGTACCGGTCACCTCCGGCCCGGCCGCCGGGGAAGTCCCACATAGTGCGCCCCAGCAGGTTGCGCCACCGGCGCAGCAGCACGTCGCGGTATACGCCGGCCTGGTAGCCGGGCTCGTCGAAGGCGAACGCGCGGGCGGCGGCGGGATCGGGCAGGCCGAGGATGTGCACGCTGCCGGTGGGCGTGTCTCTGTCGCCATCGAGGGTCGGGCCACGGGCGATCATCTACGCCTGATACTGGTCCATGTAGGACCAGTGTTTTTCCAGCAGCTCGTAGCGCAGCGTCACAGCGGCGGGCCGGTCACGGTGGTAGCAGAAGAACTCCATGCCCACAGTCTTGACCATCGCGCCGGCACCCTGGCATGTCGCGCACGGCCTCAGCGGCGGCTGACAGAAGGCTGTGCGCGTTCTGACAGCGGGATGCAGCACTATTGGGATCATGCGATATGACGCGACTACGGCGAACGCGGTCGAGGCCACTGGGCTCGTCAAGCGGTTCGGCAAGACGACGGCGCTGAGCGGCGTGGATCTGGTGGCCCGGCAGGGCCGGGTCCTCGGCGTGCTCGGGCCTAACGGGGCGGGTAAGACGACCGCGGTCCGGATCCTCGCCACGCTGCTCAAGCCGGACGGCGGCCAGGCGAGCGTCTGCGGTTATGACGTGGTACGCGACGCCCACCAGGTCCGGCAGCTCATCGGCCTCACCGGGCAGTACGCCTCGGTGGACGAGGGGCTGTCGGGGACCAACAACCTCATCATGATCGGACGGCTGCTTGGCCTGCCTCGCTCGGACGCCCGGGCGCGGGCGGGCGAACTGCTCGCCCGCTTCGAGCTCACCGACGCCGCCGGGCGCCCGGCGAAGACCTACTCGGGCGGGATGCGGCGCCGGCTGGACCTGGCCGCCAGCCTGGTCGGCCACCCCCGGGTGCTGTACCTGGACGAACCGACAACGGGGCTTGACCCGCGCAGCCGGGCCGATGTGTGGGTGATGATCCGCGGGCTGATCGCGGACGGTGTCACGGTGCTGCTCACCACGCAGTACCTGGAGGAGGCCGACCATCTCGCCCACGACATCGTCGTCATTGACCGCGGCAAGGTCGTCGCGACCGGGACGCCGGACGAGCTGAAGGCCAGGGCCGGCGGTCAGGTCCTTCAGGTGTCGCCTGCCGACCTAGCCCGGCTCGCCGAGGTCGCCGCGTTGCTGGCGGCCGGGACGACAGCCGAGGTCGTGACCGATGCCGAGGCAGGCGTGGTGACCGTTCCCGTCACCGACACGGCCTTGGTGCCGCACCTGTTCCGCGAGCTCGATGACAGGGGCATCGAGCTCGCGGAGTTCACCCTTCGTAAGGCCAGCCTGGACGAGGTGTTCTTCACGCTCACCGGTCACCGCGCGGACGACGAGGAAAACGGCGACTGCGAACTTGAGGGGAGCAACCGATGACCGCGACCGCCATTCCCGAGCCTGCCCGCAGGCTGAGCTTGCTCGGCGGCATGCGGAACGCCTTCACGCTGACCTGGCGCAGCGTGCTGAAGATCAGGACCAATATGGAGGACGTGCTCGGCCTCAGCCTCCAGCCGATCATGTTCCTGGTGCTGTTCACCTATGTCTTCGGCGGCGCCATCGCGCACGGCAGCACGCACGCCTATCTGCAGTACGAACTCCCCGGGCTACTGGTGATGTCGGTGGTGTTCGCCACGCTGGGCACCGGCCTCATGCTCAACCAGGACATCACCGGCGGCGTCTTTGACCGGTTCCGCAGCCTGCCTATCGCGCGCTGGGCACCGCTGGCGGGGGCCGTCCTCGGTGACATGGTGCGTTACGTCATCTCGGTCGCGGTCACCATCGGCTTCGGGATGATCCTCGGCTTCCGGGTGCTAACCAACCCGGTCTCCGCCATCGCCGGCTGCCTGCTGCTGCTGGCCTTCGCCCTGGCTATGTGCTGGGTATCGGCTCTCCTCGGCCTGCTGGTGAAGACGCCGCAGGGAGTCCAGGTCTTCGGGTCCCTCGCGATCTTCCCGCTCGTGTTCGGCAGCAGCCTGCTCGTGCCGACGGCGACGATGCCCGGCTGGCTGCAGGCTTTCGTGAAGGTCAATCCGATTACCGACCTCAGCGCAGCCGAACGCGGCCTGTTCACCGGCGGCCCAGTCGCCACCCCTGCGGTCAGGTCGCTGCTCTGGGCGCTTGGCATCTTCGTCGTCTTCGCGCCGCTGGCGGTACGCGCCTACCGGCGCAGGACCTAACCGGCACTGACCGGGTTCGCGACCGTGCCGACGGCGAGAGCCAGGGCGTCGTCACGGGCCAGTGCGCGGCCCCGTTCATAGGCGGCGTCGAACCCGGCCTGTCCGAGCACGGTACGCGCGGCGACCCGGACCGCCGGGGCGTCAAGGCTGCCCTCAGTTACCGCGCGGCCACCTCGGCGTCGCCGTCCGCCAGGGCGTGCCGGCCTTGAACGGCCAGGGTCTCGAAGACCATCACGTCGATGGCCTCCGGGCGTGCCGCGAGCCGGTATCCGGCCGGGTGCGACTCGATCACCTCGTCGAGGCCGGCCTGGCGCAGCTCGGCCCAGAGCCGGGAAACCAGTGTCTGCAGCGCGTTACCGGGCTTCCCCGGCAGGTCGTCAGGCCAGATCTGCTCGGCTATCGACGCAGCCGGCACGACACGCCCGGCGTTAAGGGCCAGCAAGGTGAGCAGAACGCGCAGCTGACGGCCCCCGACAGGCACGACGCGCCCAGCGGTGTCCTGCAGGTGAAGCGGGCCCAGTAGCCCGATACGCAGCGCGTTCGGCATCTGCCCTCTCGTCTCCGCGGGCCGGCGCGAAAATTCGCCCTTGGACCATTCAACGCGCCGCCTCACCCTACGCTTCCTAGCAGGTTCTAATATCAACCGTCGGCGGAAGAGAGGCCAGGAGTGAGGACAGGCCAGGACCAGGCTCGCCGCGGAAGGTGGCGCGTGCTTCGCGGGCGTACCGCCGCGGCCACGGTGGCCGTCCTGACCCTGGCGGGCTGCGGGACGGCCGGCTCGGGCGCGGCCTTGGCGCCGATCACGATGACGATCAGCAGCACGGCGTTCATCCAGGGCGCTCTCGCTCAGCAGTACACCTGCCACGGCGCCAAGGTGAATCCCCCGCTCAACTGGTCAGGCGCCCCGGCGGGCACCAAGAGCATCGCGCTCATCGTCGACGACTCATCCGCGCCGATCACGCCTTACATCTACTGGCTTGTGTTCGACATCAACCCAGGCACGACGGACATCCAGGAAGGCTCGCTGCCCACGGGCGCCAAGCAGGCCCAGAACAGCAAGGGCACTGCGGACTACGACGCTCCGTGCCCGAGCGGTGACGGGCATAAGTACCGATTTACCGTTTATGCACTGCGCAGCGTCCTGCAGCTGCCCACCGGGGCCCCGCTGCTGTCGGTGTGGGCCGCGATCGCGGCCGCCACAATCGGACGGGGACGAATTGTCGTAACCGGACATTCGTGATCAACGTCATAGCTGGTGTGATCAGACCTAAATCAAACTTTTTCAATCGTGTGACACGCTCACCGTTCGTGAGCAACAATCGATGATCAAGCGGGTTTCACGGCGCTCGCGACAACTAGGGTAGGCGCGCGTCCTTGGCCGCGTGTGCCTAGCTAGCGCCCCTACCGGGCCCGGCACTCTGGATGGAGACCATGATTCTGGTCGCGGGACTCGCCGTTGCCGGCCTCGTCGGCATCGCGGCAGCCTTCTATTTCAGCATCCGTACAAGCGGTAGTGGTAATAAGCGCAACTCTCGTGCTCGGGCCGACAGATCCGGCCGGGCCAGGGCCGATAGAAACCTGGGCAGCACCCCCGCCGCGAGTGACGAGCGAGCCGCAAATGCTCGCTGGGCCGCGGATAACGACAGAACCATGAATGCGCACCGGAGTCCGAATTCGGGCCGGAGCGCCGCTTCCGGCCGGAGTCCGAATACCGGCCGGAGTCCGGTCGCCACCATGGCCATGCCCGCGTTCGGCGCGGGAAGCACGCCCGAGGTGAGCCTGGACGATACGCCGGGTGATGCGTGGCCGGGCTCCGGACCCGATGACTCCCCCAGGCCGCTCGGCGGCTTCGGGCCCGCTAACCCGAGGCCGGGCAGCCGATCCGCGACGCACCTGGTCCGTGCGGGCGGTGCAGGCGCCGACGGGGACACGGCTGAGGCCGACGAGGACCCGGCGAGGGCGGGCCGACCGCGCCGCCGTATGGGCTGGCGCAAGGGTGCCGACATGGACGAGGAAATGTGGCCGACGGAATCCTTCGGCGGCGTTACCGACGACCAGTTCTGGGATGACCTCGCGTCCGACAAGCCCCTGGCGAGGACCGCGCGTCCCGCGCAGCAGGGCTCGGCGAACCGGCCGCTGGCCACTGATCCGCCAGCGCAGCCGCGACCCGGACCCAAGGACCCCAAGCCGGGCGGTGCCTGGGGCAACACTCGGCGGACCGGCAACTCGGCGTATCCAGAATCGTCGGCGGGCGCCGCCGAGCGCACCGCGGTTCAGCCTGTCTATGCGGCCCACCAGCCAGGTCCGGCTTCACCCCCTTCACCCCCTTCACCCGCTTCAGGGGCGACTCAGCCAGTTCCGACCCGGCAAACTCCGACTCAGCCAGCACCGATGGCTTCAGGTCAAGGACCTTCAGGTCAGGGAGCACCAGGTCAGGGAGGCTCAGGCCACGGAGGCTNNGGCTCAGGCCAGGGCGGCTCGGGTCAGGGGAATCAGTATCCCCGGACCACCGGCCAGCCGATGCGGACGGGGACGGGCGCTGCGCCCGGCGAGACGAGCGGACGGCGCCGCCTCGGCGCTGCCAGCAGCGCTAGCGAGGATCCGCTGACCAGCGCGGCCTTCTCACTGCGTTCCAGCGGACCGGTCGACGGACGTTCCAACCAGGCTCCCAGCGGGCCGCACGACATCAGCCGAGAGCGCTACCCAGCCAGCCGAAACCGGGCCGCAGAGGGCAGGGCCGCAGAGGACCGGGGCCGGCCGGATCGGTCCCGGCCTAGCGGAGGCTGGTACCGCTCGTCGGATACCGCCGCCGTGGAGGACTACGGGACGCCTGCCGACGCCCCCCGCGGCACCGCCTACCCGTATCCCGGTCAGCCCCTAGGCGCGCCCGTGGTGGAAGCCCCCGGGACACCGCCGTATGGGCTTGCCTACGGGACACCCTATGGCGCTCCCTACGGATACGGCAACGAGAGCAACGTGCCCGACGGGCCCCGGCGGCCGAACCCGAACGGGCGGCCGAACGGGACTGGCGCGCCGAACGCAAACGGCGGGCCGAAAGCAAACGGCGGGCCGAACGTGACCGGCGAGCCTATCCGGCGTGGCGGCAGCGGGTATCAGGCTCCCCGGCAGGGCCAGGGCGAGGGCCACCCGAGTGGCGGTCAGCGTCGAGTTCGCGATCCCCGGGACGACTACCAGCGGTTAGTGAGCGCGCTTTTACCGGGTCGAGCACACTAGGTTCATGCCCGAAGGAGACGTGGTCTGGCAGACGGCTCGCCGCCTGCATGAGGCGCTGGCGGGACGGGCGCTGACCCGCAGCGACTTCCGTGTCCCGCGGCTGGCCACCGTGGACCTGACCGGCGACGTGGTTACCGAGACCGCATCCCGCGGCAAGCACCTGCTCACCCGGACCCGTAACGGGCTGACCGTCCACACCCACCTGCGCATGGACGGCACCTGGCGGGTGCGGCCCGCGGCCGAGCGGATACGGGACGATCACCGGATCAGGCTGGTGCTCGCCAACGAGGACTGGCAGGCGATCGGGTACCAGCTCGGCGTCGTCGGGCTGATCCGCACCAGCGAGGAGTCGCGGGTCACCGGCCACCTGGGCCCGGATCTGCTGGGCCCCGACTGGGACAGCGACGAGGCGGTACGGCGACTGAGCGCCGAGCCTGACCGCCCGATCGGCGAGGCGCTGCTCGACCAGAAAAACCTGGCCGGGATCGGGAATGTCTACAAGGCCGAGGTGCTGTTCCTGCGCGGCGTCAATCCGTGGCAGCCCGCCGGGGCGGTACCGGATCTCGGCGCCCTGGTTAACCTGGCCCGGCGACTGCTCGAGGCGAACAAAGAGCGCCACGGCCACGTAACGACCGGCAACTTGCAGCGGGGCCAGGAGCACTGGGTCTACGGACGGCGCGGCCGGGCGTGCCGTCGCTGCGGCACGCCTATCCGCTCCGAAGGACAGCAGGACCGGATCACCTTCTGGTGCCCGTCCTGCCAGCCGAGCCTGCTCGCGCACCCCTGAGCAAAGTGACCCACAATGCGGGATCAGACGCTACGAAACCGCTCCCTAGCTCGGCAAATGCAAGCCAATCATCTTCGTCCGGCTTGGTCCCAGCCAGAACACCGTCACCACGCGCCCAAAACGCATCATCCGCCTAGCATGCCTCATGGTGCTGAGTGATTAATTTTGCCATCTCATTACACTATTTTTACGACTTTCCGCTACAAACAGGACGTAGGGTCGGGTTACTTTCAGCAGTGACGGTCTGGCGCAGGAAAACAGGTACCGAGCCGAGGAGCCTGAAGGATGTCTGTCCGGAAAATCCTCTCCGCCCCGCGCTTTTTCCTAATCATCCCAGGCCTATTAGCTGGTTTCCTGATCCCTAACCTCCTCAGCTCGCCGAGGCCGGTTCCCTCTGCCGACGTGGGCATGATCACCAGGGATTTCTCCAAGGACGTGGTGACCGTGCACCGGGGTGACACGCTCACCCTGATTAACGACTCCAATGCGGTTCACGTCATTGGTCCCGGCAAAGACACGGCCGTGGTCAGCCCCCAGCGCGGGAATCCCATGACCGGCTTTCATCTCATGCAGACGAACTCCACCTACACCACCGGGCGGTGGATGACCGTCGGCACTTTCGAGCTGACCTGCACGGTCCACCCCGGCATGAACCTCAAAGTCGTGGTCGTCCCATGACCACGGCATCCCACCCGCATCGGCCCGAGCATCCGGGGAGGAGGTCACTATGAAGTCACTCAAGAGCAGCGTCAAGCACACCCGTTACGTGCTTGGTTCGCTGAGCGCGGTGCTGTTCGCTGCTGCCAGTTCGGCCACCTTCTAGCAGGCATGCTGGCGGTCAATCCGCTGGCTGGTCTAGCCGGGCCGGCGCATCCCCGAGAGGCTGCGCCGGCCCGAGCACCGACGTGAACGGGACAGCTTATGTTTGATACAGGCGTCAGGCAGTTCCGGATGGCGATGGGAATGGTCTGGGGCCGCCGCCTGGACCCCGCCAACCTGGGTCGGCTCGTCGATGACGTGCTCGCCACGATCACCGAATTCGGGGAACCGGGCGCGGACGCCCAGGAGGCAATGGGCGGCTCGCTGACCGACCCCGGGGAACAGCTGGAATGGACCAATCGCGGCCTGAGCCGTACCGCCCGCAGACTCGCCGCCAAGTCGCCGTTTTACGCGCGCCGCCTCGCCGCCGCGCAGGTCGAGCCGGCCAAGCTCGACCTCAAGGGGCTGCAGGCTATCCCGGTCACCACCAAGGCCGACCTGATCGAGCAGCCCGGTGACTTCCGGTGCACCGACGTGCCTGGCTATCTTGCGACCCGGACCACCGGAACCACCGGACGGCCGGCGGAAGTGTGGCTGTCGCGATACGAAATGGAGCTGTGGCCCGCGCTGGGCGCGCTGTCGTCGGTACTGCGCAAGGAGCTGCGTCCCGGCGACATCATGCAGGTCAACGTCAGCTCCCGGGCGACTGCGGCCATGCATGTGTCCGCCGCGTCCTGCCGCCTGGCCGGCGCGGGGTTCAGGCCGCTTGGCATCGTGCCACCGGAGGAGGCGCTTGACGGCCTGGCCCGGGGCGGCGCGACACTGCTGCTGACCTGCCCCAGCTATCTCGCCGAGATCGTGACCGCGGCGCGGCACCGCGGCATGGGCCCGGGCGACTTCCGGCTGCGGCGTGTCACCGTAGGCGGGGAGATCCTGTCCCCCAGCCTGGCCCAGGCCGCCTACCAGCTGCTCGGCGTGCCGCTGATAGAAGACTCCTACAGCATCACCGAGGCGATCCCGGTCACCGCACGATCCTGCCGCCAGGGTCATCTGCACCATGATGTCAACCTCGGCCTCACCGAGCTGCTCGACCTGGAAACCGGCGAGCCTGCCGCGGCCGGCGCGCTCGGCACGCTGGTGATCACCCCGTACTTTCCCTACCGCGACTGCATGCCGGTCTTCCGCTATGACACTCGCGATGTCGTCCGCCGCCTGCCGGAGGATGCGCCCGGCTGCGAGCTGGCCGGCATCCCGGCGACCAGCCATATCCTCGGCAAGGCCGACCATCTGCTGCACCTCGGCGGGACCGAGGTCGTCACCCCCCGGCAGCTGGTCGACGCGATCGAAGCGCTGCCCGCAGCGCCGTGGCCCGCCCGCTACCGCGCCGCGTCCCGGGACGGCCGGATCCAGATCACTCTGCCGGCCGGGGCGATCAACGGCTCCGGCGAGGCCGAAGCGAGCCACCACCTCGCCGCGGCGCTGGGCGGCCGGGACGTGGAGCTGACCATAGTCGGCGACGACCAGGCCACCTTGCTGCGCCAGACTCGAAGTGACCTGCACGAAACAACATTCGTTACGCCGCGCGCGCTCGTGGGAGCATGACATGCCCAAGGTAACTGAGCCGATTTCGCTTTTCCAGCAAACCGCTACCGAGTTCGGCGTCGTCTTGGTCAGTGTCGCCCTGGTCAGCCTGGGTGCGCTGTACTACTTCCGGCGGGTACGGATGGAACGGCCGCCGATCGGCACCTTCAACGGCCGGGACATCGTGATCTTGCTGGCGTTTGTCATTGCCTTGCCGTTCGTGTACGGGTACCTGCCGCTGTGGCTGATCACCGTCCTGCTGGTGCTCACGTTCACCTCCTCGCTCTACCTCGGCTACAAGCCGGTGCTGGGCACGGCCAGGACGTGGCTGGGCATCGGGCTGCTGATCGGCCTCAACATCTGGACCAGCCATCATCTGATGGGCACCACCGCCGGATGGCAGCTGTGGTGGGCCGAGCTCAGCATCTTGGTCGGACTCGGCGCGATTGCGGTATCCAACCTCTACATCCAGGGCGGGATGAAGCTGCAGTACGTGGCGTGGTTCGCTCTCGCGCTCGCCGCCTACGACATCGTTTTCGCCACCGTGCTCCCGCTGACCGATGAGCTCGTCGCCGGGTACCTGGCGCACCCGCTCGACCCGTTGATGGGCATGCGGTTCGGCATCGACAACTACGGCGTCGGCCTCGGCGACCTGCTGGTCTACTCGCTCTTCATGGTCGCCTCCTACAAGGCCTACGGTGCCAAGGCGGCCAGGATCGCGTTCGGCCTGATCCTGGTGTTCGGCGCCCTGGTGACGGCGTTCATCCCGTTCGCGCTCAACTTCCTCGATCAGGAACTCGACCTGCTCGTGCCCTCGCAAGCGCTCTTCGGCCCCGCGGCCTTCCTGTGCTACCTATGGATGAAGCACAGGTGGGGCCGGGAACGCACGATGGCGGAATACCTGGCCAGCACCGATGCCCGGGTCCCGGCCACCGCACCGGCCGCGCTGGCCCCAGCGCCCGAGCCCGCGTCCGTCTGAGCCGGAGGCCGAGGAGGCCCGCAGGGTGCGAGGGCGGCGGCCATGCCCGGGATGAACACCGGCCTGGACGGCCCGGTCCCGCTGATCGTGGCGGCGTTCCGGGCCGCGCTGCTGCACCAGGGCCTGATCGCGCTGCTGGTCATCGTGGTCGCGGGCGCGGCCTGGGTGGGTCTGCGGGCGCGCCGCGACCCAGGTCCGGACACCCAGGGCGAACCAGCCGGCCGTCGGCTGCTGCGGATCGGCTTCGGCCTGCTGTGGATCCTGGACGGGCTGCTGCAGGCCCAGCCCGACATGGCGGGCGGCCTCCCGTCCGGGGTGACCGAGCCGGCCGCGGCCGGCTCACCGCGCTGGGTCGTGGACCTGGTGACCTGGGCGGGAACGGGCTGGGCCCGCCACCCGGTCCAGGCAGCGGCCGCGGCAGTCTGGATCCAGCTCGGCATCGGGATCCTGCTCGTCGCCACCTCGAGCGCGCGCTGGTCCAAGGTTGCCGGCCTGGTCAGCGCCGGCTGGGGCGCGGCGGTCTGGGTTTTCGGCGAGGCGCTCGGCAGCATGCTCGCGCCCGGCCAGAGCTGGCTGACGGGCGCGCCAGGCGCCGCGCTGTTCTACTGTGCCGCCGGGAGCCTGCTGGCGCTGCCACTAGCCGCCTGGCGCGGACCGCGACTCGGGCGGCTGGTGCTCAGGGCAGGCGGCGCCCTGCTGATCGCGTACGCGCTGCTGCAGGCATGGCCTGGCCGCGGGTCCTGGCAGGGTCGCTTGCACGGCCGGCCCGGTCCGCTGGCCTCGGCCATCAGCGGCATGGCGGCCACCCGGCAGCCCGCCGTCCTGCACGAGGCACTGTCCAGCTTCAGCTCGCTCGTCGCCGGTCACGGCTTCGCGGTCAACCTGGCTGTCGTCGCCGTGCTGGCCGCGACCGGGCTGTGCCTGCTGTCCGGCCGCCCGGCCGTCATGCGGCCGGCCGCCGTCACTGCCGTCGCGGTCTGCCTGGCCGTCTGGGTCCTGGTGCAGGATCTCGGCTTCCTTGGCGGCCTCGGCACCGACCCGAACAGCATGATTCCNNGCGGATCGGCTTCGGCCTGCTCTGGCTGTTCGACGGGATCTTGCAGGCCCAGCCGGGCATGCCGACCGGGCTGCTGCCGCAGGGCATCGAGCCCACCGCGCTGAGCTCGTCGGCCTGGGTACGGCACCTGGTGAACTGGGGCGGCACCGCCTGGACTTATCATCCGGTGCAGGCCAGTGCCGCGGCGGTGTGGATCCAGATCGGGCTCGGCAGCTGGCTGCTGGCGGCGCCGCGCGGGTCGGCGTCCCGGCTGGCCGGCCTGGCCAGCGTCGGCTGGGGCCTGGTGGTCTGGGTGTTCGGCGAAGCCTTCGGCGGGATCTTCGCCCCGGGCCTGACCTGGCTGACCGGAGCGCCCGGCGCGGTCCTGATTTACGTGGTCGCCGGAGCGCTGATCGCGCTGCCCGCCCGGGCCTGGCTCTCTGCCAGGCTGGGCCAGCTGACCCTGGCCGGGCTCGGTGTCTTCCTGGCCGTGATGGCCGGGGGGCAGGCCCGCCCGGGCACCGGGTTCTGGCAGGGCACCTCCTCCGGGCAGCCCGGGACCCTGGCCGCGATGGCGCAGTCGATGGCCCAGACGCCCCAGCCCAGCTTCCTGTCCGGCTGGGTGTCCGCCTTCGCCGCCTTCGACGATGCGCACGGCTTCGCGGTGAACCTGTTCGTCGTGGTGGCGCTCACCGTGATCGCCGTCGCGTTCGCCAGCGGCCGCCCGCGCCTGATCCGCCCCGCGCTGACCGGGTTCACCGTGCTGTGCCTGGCCGACTGGGTGCTGATCCAGGACCTGGGGTTCCTCGGCGGGGTCGGCACCGACCCCAACAGCATGATCCCGTTCATCCTGCTGGCGGCCGGCGGTTACCTGGCCCTGACGCGCTCGACTCAGGAGCACCGGGAGCCGCGGCGCGACTGGGTCACGGTGCGCCTGCGGCAGGCGGCAGCGCTTGGCGCCGTCGGCCTGATCGCCCTCGGCGCTACCCTGATGTCACTCGCGCAGGTCAGCCCGAACGCCGACCCGATCCTGGCCGAGTCCATCGCCCGCCCGTCGGCGCAGCTGAACTATCCCGCTCCAGGATTCACGCTGACCAGCCAGTACGGGAAGACGGTGTCGCTGTCCAGCTTGCGCGGCAAGGTACTGCTGCTCAGCTTCCTCAATCCCGCCTGCCAGAGGGTTAACTGCCCGGCCATCGGGCCGGAGTTCCGCCAGGCCACCCGGCTGCTCGGCGGGGATCAGGTCGAGCTGGCCGGGGTCGTGTTCTCCCCCGCCGACCGCTCCGTGCGCGCCCTGCAGGCGTTCGACCAGCGGGAAGGCCTGAACCTGGTGCCCGGCTGGGTGTACCTGACCGGGACGCTGACCCAGCTCCGGCAGGTCTGGCACGAGTACGGAGCGGCTTCGGAGGACGAGATTTACGTGATCGACCCGGCTGGGCATGTCCGGCAGAAGTACGGCGCCGGCGCCGGCCCCGGTACCGCGGCCACCGATTCCTCGTTCGCGGTGCTGTTCGCCGACGCGGCACGGCACGCTATGGGGGGCACCTGACGAAAGATCGGGTCAGGTGACGGCGATGTTGGAGGCGATCAGGGCCGTGTTCCAGGCGGTGTCGTCCTGGGCTGTGGTGCCGTAGCCCGGGCCCGGCTGGAGCAGGTCCGCCACCGTGATGAAGTCGTTCAGCATTTGCTTGTAGGCGGCCTGGTTGACTGTCGGCAGCAGGGCGCGGGTAGCCAGGATCTTGCTGGCCTGGGCCCGCACGATGCGGGCATCGGCCTCGAAGACCAGGTGGTTGGCGACGGTGGTCGAGAGGCTTTCTGTTTCCAGGGCCGCGGCCAGGGCATCGACGTCGTCGTTGAAAGTCACCTGCGCCTGCCCGCCGGGCGATTCCAGCCACACCGTTGCCGGGTCAGCGGCGGGCCGGGCGGCGACCGGATGCGAGGTGGCCGGGGCCGAGGTGGCCGGGGCCGAGGTGGCCGGAGCCGAGGTGGCCGGAGCCGAGGCGACCGGCTGTGCGGTGACCGGATGCGTGGCCGGGTGCGAGGTGGCTGGGGCCGAGGTGGCCGGGTGCGAGGTGGCGGAGGCCGAAGTGGCCGGGTGCGAGGTGGCGGGGGCCGAAGTGGCCGGGGCCGAGGCGGCCGTGGAGGAGGCAACCGCAGGTGCGGCGGAAGGCGCGACGGCGGCCGCGCCGTGGTGAGTTACTCCGCAACCGGAAACAATGGCGATTGCGGCGATAGTGGCGGCCACTCGACTTACCCTCATGACTAGTCTCTTTTCATTAGCGGCTATTTACTTCCTGCTGCTTATGAATTGAGTGTCATTCGCGGGAGTAGCGGCGCGGTTTGCCCTTCAGTTGCACGCCGGTTGCACTGTCCGGCAGGGTCTAAGGGAGCTGCATTAAGTGGCACTGGGCCACGCGACGGGCCTATCCCGGCAGGGTATGGGTACCTGGGACGGGACGGCGCTGTCCGTTCGGTAAAAGAGAATTTTCCTGCCGAACGGGCCTGCTTTCACCTATCGGGGCATCCGATTCCGAGGCCGGTGGCGACGCTCGGCCGGAAAGGATCGCATACCCGGTCGTCCATAGCGCGAGGACGGCGATGATCGCCGTCAGCAGGCCGAACGCGCCGGTCCGGCCCGACACCGCGCCCAGGCCGTCCACCAGGTACGGCACCGCGAAGCCCAGGTAGGCCAGGGTGTAGTAGCAGGCGATCACGGCACCGCGCTCGTCCGGGCTGGCCAGCTGCTCGGCCTGCCGCAGGCCCGACACCAGGCACAGCCCGTAGGCCAGGCCGAGGAGCACGGCGGCGGCGCCGGCCAGGACGCGGCTGGAGTCCGCCACCGCAGCAATGCCGATTCCGGCCCCGGCCACCGCGCAGCACAGGCCCGCGACGTTCCCCGCGAGCGCGCGGCGGAACCGCCGGGCGAGCGGCTGCACCGCCACCCCCGCCGAGAACGACAGCGCCGTCATCAGGCCCGCGAAACCGGCCGACAGGGTGCGGGCGCTGGTGACTTCTTCCGGCAGCACGACGATGGCCAGCGACACCGAGCCGAACACCAGCGGGGCGGCCGGGGCGACCGCCAGCCAGAACCGCCCGGTGCGCACCGCCGCCGGCGGCCAGGCCCGGGTCACCCGCACGGGCACGGACGAGGCCGGCGTCCGCCACAGCACGGCCGCGGCCACCACCCCGATCACCAGGTGCGGCAGGTACGGCACCACCAGCGGGTCGGGCGCCCACTGGGCCAGCACGGCGGCCATCACCGGACCGAGCCCGAACCCGGCGGTCAGCGCGAGGGCGGACCGGCGGGCGCTCAGCCTGTCGCCCGCCGACAGTTCCTGCACCCACGCGGTGGCCGATCCGAAGACCACGCCGGAACACAGCCCGGCCAGCGCCCGGCCCGCGCAGATCAGGG
>PMST01000563.1:10932-13057 GCA_003168295.1 Actinomycetota bacterium | reverse complement strand
GCACGTCCAGCGCCGGGCCGTAGACGAAGATGACCCGGCCGTCCCGGGTGACGCCGAGGCCGGAGCGCCACACGTAGTAGCCGCCGCCCAGGGTGGCGCCCCAGCTGCCGAGCACGTCCTGGTTCACCGACGACGGGACCCGGCCGTGATCGACGATCAGCCGCAGGTTCTGCCGCACCCCGGCTACGTCCGGGGTCATCCGGACCTGGCTGCCCCAGGCGCCGATCTTGATCGTGCCGTTGCGGTAGTAGACCACCGACGCCGCCCCGCCGGTCAGCGTGCCGTGGGTGGCGCCGTTGAGGTAGAAGCCGCCACCCGCGGTGTTCAGCTTGAAGCCGCCGTTGAACGTGGCCAGCAGGCCGGTGCGGGTACCCGGTGGGATCCAGGGCTGAGCCTTCCAGCTACCCGGGCCCGGATCCTCCGCGCCGGGGCGCAGCTGGAACCGGACGAGCCGCTGGTCCAGCGAGACGATCCCGGCCACATATGAGGTGTGCACCCGGTCCGGCCGCAGGTAGGTGCCAAACACGGCGGGCTGGCCGTTGACCCTCTCCAGCACGCGCCAGGCGCCCTCGCCCGGCAGCGGCGCGCCGGCCGGGGAACTCAGCCGGACCGGGATGGTCGCCTGGAACCCGTGCGCGCGCGAGCGGGTAGGGCTGGCCTTGGCCGTCGCCAGGCTGCTCGGCGGGGCGGCGAGGGAGAAGCCGGGCGTGCCGCCGACCTTGGGCGGGGAGTAGCTGAGCCACTCGCCGAACGTCACCACCGGGCCCAGGTAGTGGTCCCGGGCCCATTCGGCCAGCTTGGAGGAGGTGGAACCGCCACCCGGGGCGGTCAGGGCCTGCCCGACGGAGAAGGCCGCCCAGCAGCACAGGACGGCGATCAGGACCAGCCCGGACCGGATCGCACGGTGGCGCAGCAGGCGGCGGATCCGGCCGCGACGACGCCGGGCTCCCGGTCCCCGGGACCGCCCTGGGCCGGCATCGCGCGGGACGGGGCCGCCCGGCTCGGTGTCGTGGCGGCCAGCATGCCGGTATCCAGGTCGGGCCACTCGGGTGTCCTCCTCGGGAATGCGGACTGCGTTCCCCACGAGGGTCTACCGGCTCGACATGAAGGAACCATGACGCGGTTCTTAGACCGAGAGCTTTCAGCACTGCCCGTTGGCCGAACATGAAGGAAGCATGACAACGGGCCGTTCGCGGCGGCCGCGCCGCCTACCCTCCAAGCATGCTCAAGCACCTCACAGCTACGGCCGGGATCGACTTGCGGCCGCGGCATGCCCAGCCGAAGGTCTCCCGCGTGGTGCTGGTCACCCTCGCCGCCATCGCCGGGTCCCTGGCCGCGGACGCCCTGCTGGTGGTCATCGGGCAGGCCATCTTCCCCGGCACCAGGGGGTACGTGCATTTCCAGTTTCACGACTACGCCAGGCTGACGGTGATCGGCGTCATCATCGCGTGCGCGGCCTGGCCGGTCGTCACGCGGATCTCGTCCGACCCCCGCTGGCTGTTCCTGCGCCTGGCCATCCTGGTCACGCTGGTGCTGTGGATGCCGGACGTCTACATCCTGTACCGGGGCCAGCCCGCCGACGCGGTGGCCGTCCTGTTCGTGATGCACCTGGCCATCGCGCTGGTCACTTACAACTTGCTCGTCCGGCTGTCACCCACCGGTGCCGCCCTACGCCAAGCCCGCTCATCTGACCTTCCTAGCAGGGTTATCTCCCCTGGACTGGCGCGGCCGGACACCACTGCGGAACCGCCGCTCGTACCAGCCACGTCCGACCGAGAGCGAACCGCGAGAAGGCAGCGCCGGCTGGTTTAGTGGAAGGCATGAGTGCTGATGACATCACGCCCTCCGATGCTCAGGTCCAGGCGGCCGCGCAGGGGCGGGCCACTCACCCCGGGGAGCCGCATGCGGGCGGCACCGCCGGGCGGCTGAACTGGCTGCGGGCCGGCGTGCTAGGGGCCAACGACGGGATCGTGTCGGTGGCCGGTCTCGTCGTCGGGGTCGCGGGGGCCACGTCTGCCCGCGGCCCCATCTTCACCGCCGGGCTGGCCGGGCTGGTCGCCGGGGCCGTGTCGATGGCGCTAGGGGAGTACGTGTCGGTCTCCAGCCAGCGCGACAGCGAGCGCGC
>PMST01000563.1:0-10899 GCA_003168295.1 Actinomycetota bacterium | reverse complement strand
GACATCCCCAGCCCGGTCCAGGCCGCCGCCGCGTCGGCGCTGTCGTTCACCTCCGGTGCCCTGCTCCCGCTGCTGGCCATCCTGCTGCCCCCGGCCACAGCGCGGGTCCCGGTCACCTTCGCCGCCGTCCTGATCGCCCTAGCCCTGGCCGGTGCCCTCAGCGCCCGCATCGGCGGCAGCAATATCCGCCGCGCCGTGCTGCGGGTAGTCATCGGCGGCGCCCTCGGCCTGGCCTTCACCTACGGCATCGGGCACCTATTCGGCACCGCCATCGGCTAACCGGGTGCCGGCCACGGGAACTGGCGGCGGCCGCCTTACGCCCCGGCGGCGGTACGCCGCATCCGGCGGCGCCGCCGCCGGATGACGCTGACCGTGATCACCACGGCCGCCAGTACCGCCTCGATCTCGCAGGTGCGGATCAGGTTGCCGGTATCGGCGAGGTGGAACCCGTTGTCGGAAGGGACCCTGATCACGCCGGTCTTGATCTTCTCCTTGATCTGCTCCAGCCGCAGGAGCGCCTCGGGCGAGGGTGCCCGCCTGGGGCCGCTGCCGACACCGGTGCCGCCGGAGGCGTGTGCCCACAGCATGCCCAGCCCGACGATGACCGCCACCACGAGCACGGCAGCGGCGAGATGCCGGAGGAACTTCACCGTGACCACCCCGGACGCCAGGCAGCGAAACGGCGGGCCACGCCCACGATCCACCGCCAGTCCAGCGCGGCGTGGACGGGCACGAGGATCAGCGTCAGCGTCGCCGTAGTGTCGTGCATCTGCCGCCAGAAGGAGCCGGCCGGAAGGGTGATCCCCAGTTCCGGTAGCGCCACCTCCGATATCAGGATGCCGGACGCGATGCAAAGCGTCATGGACAGCAGCAGCAGCAGGTTGACTAGCCAGACGAACCGCTCGCGGCCGCCTCGGCGCAGCAGCTTCCTGGTGGTGCGGATCACCCAGTCCCAGTGCAGCGTGAGGTGGACCAGCAAGAGCACGCCAAGCCCGATGCCGAGCCATTCGTGCGTGGCGATCCCGGTGAAGCCAAGGCTGTAGGCGAGCGTGTAGGCCACCAGCAGGAGAGCGTCGAGCCAGAAGTCCAGCCGGGTCCGCACCAGGATCCGCCGACGGCTGGCGGTGACCGGGGAATCCGTCGCCGGGGTCGTGGGACCGGCGTTCATAGCTCGATAATGACGCAGCACGCGGCGCCACGCATCGGTCCAGGGGACGATTTACGGGCGCCGCCATAGCCCTCAGGGGTAATCCGCGAGGACTACCCCTCAGGACCGGTTCGTGGACCGGGTCCCTGCCCGGCGCCCGGTCGTCGTCAGCTTCGATCGCCCCTTCAGACGGCTCAACTGTCCCGGAGATGTCAGCTATGCGGGAGCGATCCAGAGCTTGACTGCGAGGCCTATCCCCAGGAGCGCGACGAGCCAGCGGAGGATGCTGGCGGGAATGTGCCGGGCTACCCGCGGTCCGATCATGCTGCCGGCGAACATCCCGATGCTCAGGGGAAGGACCGCGGCCCAGTCGACGGGGCTGAAAATGATGAAGATGACCGCCGATGTCACTGAGGCCGTCCCGATGAGCATGTTCTTGAGAGCGTTGGCCCGGGCGACGTGCTGGTCGACGGTGAGCAGCACCAGGCTGAGGGTCATCACGCCGGACCCGGCTCCGAAGTAGCCGCTGTAGGCCGATACCGGCAGCAAGCCGGCCAGCAGGACCGGCGTGCTGGTGTGAGCGTGGTCCCCGCGCCGAGCGGAGAGCCTGGGCTGCAAAAGCAGGACGACCGACCCGGCGGCGACCAGGAACGGAACGATCCGGCCGAACGCCCCCGCCGGGGTGGACAGCAGCAACACGGCACCGATCGCGCCGCCCGCCGCGGTTACCCAGGCCCAGCGCCGGAGCCAGGACGCCGTGCCCTTTAGTTCCGGCCGTGAGGCCAGTGCCGAGCCCGGCCAGCAGGCGGCGACCGCGACGATGTTCGCCACGTTGGCGGGAATGGCCGGTATGCCCGCGGCCAGCAGGGCCGGGTAGGAAATGAGCGAGGTGATGCCGCCGGCGCTTCCCACGATGCCGGACAGTATCCCGGCGGCCGCGATGAGCGCCGCTTCCGGTGCCGAGATCATGCGCGGGGTGAGCCGGGACGGAAAATAGCCCCTGACCGCGGTCCGGCGGCACCCGGAGGCCCGGCGGCAGGAACGTAACGGCCGGCGAGCCGCCATCCGCCGCCGGCCGGTATCGCGTCACGGACGATAGCGGTATCCTTATCCTTCATAAATAACGATAGCAGCATCGAGCAGCTCAAGGGATGGCTCAGGACCGAGGCCGCCCGGCTCGGCCCGGGCCAGCGGCTGCCTTCCACCCGCTGGCTCATCCAGACCCGTCACGTGAGCCCGCTGACCGTCTCCCGTGCCCTCGCCGAACTCGGACGGGAGGGAATTCTCGTCAGCCGGCCGGGCGCGGGCACGTTCGCCGCGCAGCCGCGCGGCGGCCGGCCCGCTGATCCGGCCGACTACTCATGGCAGACCGTCACCCTGGCCGAGCGCGTCATCGATACCGAGGGCCTGTCACCGCTGGCGGACCCGCCGCACGCCGACGACGTCATCTCGCTGGCCACCGGATACCTGCACTCCTCTCTAATGCCGCTCGCGGCGCTCCGGTCAGCCCTGGCCCGCGCCGCCCGCCTCCCTGACGCGTGGGAACGGCCGCCGGCGGCGGGCCTGCACGGGCTGCGGTCGTGGTTCGCGGAACAGGCCGGTTCTGGCGCTGATGCCCAGGACGTGCTCATCACCAGCGGCGGGCAGGGCGCGCTGTCGGCGGCGTTCCGCGCCCTGGTCCCCGCCGGCGCTCCGCTTCTGGTCGAGTCGCCGACCTATCCGGGCGCCCTGGCTGCGGCGCGGGCCGCGGGTATCCGTCCTGTGCCGGTACCCACCGACCGGGACGGNNGTCATCCCCGGGCACCTCGCTGAAGCATTCGCCCGTACCGGCGCCGAGGCGCTTTTCTGCCAGCCCGCTTATCACAACCCCACCGGCGCCGTGCTCGCCACCAGCAGGCGCGCGGCCGTGCTGGCCGCGGCCGCGGCCGCGGGCGCGTTCGTGATCGAAGACGACTTCGCCCGCTGGCTGTCTCACCGCCAGCGCCCCCCCGTACCTCTTCTTGCGGACGATGCCGACGGACGTGTCGTCTATCTCACCTCACTGACCAAAGTGGCGTCGCCGAGCCTGCGCGTGGGAGCGGTGATCGCCCGCGGTCCGGTCGCGCGCCGCCTGCACGCGCTGCGGGCCGTGGACGACATGTTCGTGTCCCGTCCTCTCCAGGAGACCGCCCTGGAGCTGGTGAGCCGCCCGATGTGGCAGCGCTACCTCAAAGATCTCAGCCGCGCCCTGAGTCGCCGCGCCGAGGCCCTCTTCCACGCGGTCAACCGCCACCTCCCGGCCGTCGATGTGGTGCTCCCGGACGGCGGCACGCACCTGTGGGCCCGGCTTCCCCGAAGCCTGGATGATGCCGAAGTGGCCGCCGCGGCGCGCCGCGCTGGCGTGTTCGTCATGCCCGGGCGCCCGTTCTTCCCCGCCGAGACCCCCGGCCCCTACCTGCGTCTGACCTTCTCCGGCGCGGCGACCGAGACCGAGCTGGACACTGCCGTCCGCCGCCTGGCCGCCGCCGCTCCCGGACTAGCTCACCCGGCCCGGTGAGAGGCGGATTACGAGCAAGAATGGGCTTCCACCCCGGACAGCCGTGGCCCGACGAGGTGCAGGAGCGCGTGCCGCAGAAGCGTGCTGCGAAGGAACAGCGGGTCCGGGAGGGCAATGCCCACGCCGCGCTCGTTTTCGAGGGGGAGGACTGCGTCGGCTGGTGCCAGTTCGGCGCACCCGACGAGGTGCCCCGGATCAAGAACCGGGCAGCCTAGGAAAAAGGCCAGACGACCCCGCCAGACTGGCGAATCGCGTGCTGCTATTCCGGTAAGGGGCACCGGCGTCAGGGCGTGGCCACGGCGGCGCTCGCCGGGGCGGTCGATCTCATCGCGGGCCTAGGCGGGGGGACTGTCGAGGGATACCCGGAGCCGGCCGGTTCGGTGCCCGCCGGCTTCCTCTATCACGGTGCTTTGTCGACCTACGAGAGGCTCGGGTTCACCCGCGACCGCCAAATCGGCATCCACCGCTGGGTAGTGACCAGGGTCGTCGAGCCGAGACCGTAAGACCGAGATCGTAAGACAGCACTGCCGGATGCTGGCGCGGATAGAAGACGCATACCGGTAACGAACATAGATGACACGCCCAGGAGGTCGATAGGCGCTAATTTCATGGCCCGTCGCGGGACAATAGCCTGGGGGGCAAGCCAATGAGGCTCGGTATGACCGTAATGGCAGCATTTGGCTCATTGGCGATCGTCGGCGCGTCGACCTTGACGGCTTACGCAGCGAGCACCCGCGGCCCGCCGAATGGGAACGACGTGTCGTTCCCGCAATGCCGCAAAACGCTACCATCACGGCACGCGTTCGGCATCGTAGGCGTAAACGATGGACGCGCCGATACAACGAACCCCTGCCTGGCGCACGAAATAGCGTGGGCCCGAAATTCGTCCGGCGCCACCAGGCAGCCGAAGGTTTCGTTCTACGTCAATACCGGCGACCCGGGTAAGCTCAAGGTCGCTGACTGGCCGACGAATAACCACGATCCTATTTCCGGCGTGGTTATCGCTGACCCCTATGGTGCCTGCGCTGGCACAGATGACAGGGCCTGTGCCTGGCAATTCGGGCGCAACATGGCTGAGCTCGATGCGAAAATCCGCGGTATCTCGAAACCCGGCCGGTATCGGTGGTGGCTCGACGTTGAAACGATCACGACCTGGGACTCAAGCACGTGGAACAATCGCGCTGACCTCGAGGGCATGGCCGCCTACTTCCACCGTATCGGCAGCACCGTCGGCATTTACTCAACGGCCTTCCAGTTGCACAAGATCCTTAAAATCATCCCGTCCACGAGCTTGCTCTACCGCCTGGCGGACTGGATACCAGGGGCCAGGACGCTCGCCCAGGCCCAGGCGAACTGCCGCTCGGCGCCTCTGACCGGCCGAGGACTCGTCACCATCACCCAGTGGACGGTGTCGAAAACCGACCACGACTTCTCCTGTGCCCGGTGAGTCCCTGTTCCCTTCACCGGGCCGCGGCGTGGGCTAGTGCCTGGCCGGGCGTGAGCCAGCCGGGCCAGGGTTGGCCGGCGAACGGCCGTCGTCCAAGCTGCCCGGGAAGGGGTCACGGTCGCGGAAAATCGCCATGCCGCCCAGAAACGAGACGACGGCGACGCCGACGATGACCACAAACGGCCAGGTGGGAGCGCCGCGTGCGATCTCCACCATGAAACCAACCAGGCAGCCGAGCGCCATCGCCTGCGCGGTCAGGGCCTGCGCGCGCAGCCTGACCATGTGCTGCCGCTCGTCGCTGTGCGACCCGTAGAGCGCGCCCATAGTGTTGTCCCGCCCGCCGACCAGGTAGAAGCCGGCCGCGGCGACGACCGCGATCACCTCGATGGAGATCGCGTTGTGCCAGCCCCGGCCGACGGTCTCGGCGGCGGCCAGCCCCGTGCCGAGGATCAGCATCAACGCGGGCACCCGCAGACGACCCCGACTCTGCCTCATCATCTTTCCGTCACCTCATCCTCCGGGTCGAACATCTTGTCGACCGTCATGTCGAAGAAGTGCGCGATCCGGAACGCCAGTGGCAGCGACGGCAGGTAACGGCCACTCTCGATCGAGATGACCGTCTGCCGCGACACGCCCACAGCCGCCGCCAGCTCCGCCTGCGACAGCCCCCGCAGGGTGCGCTGCTCTCGGATCCCGTTTCGCACGATGTAAAGTTAGCTTGACTTCCTCGCGGAGTCAAGGGACCTTTACATCCGCAGGAATCATGGCGGGGGACCGGAGGGAACTCTGCCGTTGAACGTGGCCTGCCCGCGCACCATGGAGTGCGGGTAGGTTCGTGCTCAAGCGGGAGGCAGGATGAACCGGAGCCGGCGTTCGGTAAATGCAGCGGTCAATCCCGTGTCGACCGCGGCTACCCGGTGGTGGTGCCATTCAGCTTTGCGGCATGTGCTGACCGGCCATGGGCCGACGGCCAGGCAGCGCCGGCTCATCCGCCATGGCGCGCCAGGCGTCCGCGCCACTCCGTCCGCCGAGCAGCTGGAGGCACGGAAGGCAGCGATCGACGATTTGCTCGGCCGGGACGAACATCAGGTGTGATCCAGCCCCGCCTTCACGTGACGCCGCACGGCTGCTACCCGGCTCTTGGGCCGCGCCAAACCGGCATCTGCTCGCACTGCAGCGCCTGGCGCAGCCCAATGGCCTCGGGGGAGTCTCCCGCCAACTTGATCTCCGCGTCTGCGAGCACCTCGTGGGCCACCAAGATCGGCGCAGGCACCAGCGCGACTAGGTTCAGCGCGTCGCTCGGCCTGGCGTCGACCCACTCGACACCTGATGCCCCCTCCACCTCAACGGTGGAGCCATAAAAGGCCTCAGTCTGGCCGATCGTCATAAGCAAATGCCGGTCCTCCGACACCGCGTCAAGCACCACGCAGAACGACGGGTGGTCCTCCGCCATCGAGACCCCGACCACCTTGCCGAGCCGCATCTCCACGAAACCGACGTCCGCAGCCGCAGTCACGACCACCCCTCCTCGATGGGCATCCCTGACCATCCTGGCCCAACCGATCCCGCGCGCCAAGGCCAGCAGGCGTTCAGGTCCCCGTCGCGCTGGTCGGCGCCCTGGTCGCCCTAGTCCGAGGCCCCACCCACCTCCGCTGCCCCCTTCACTGCCGACAGCTCGGCGATCTGGGCTCGCGCCGCGGCGATGAGCTCGGCGTTGGTGTTGGCGTGCCCGGCCAGCCCCCATCCGCCGTCCGGTGCCTCGGTGATCAGCACCCAGGTCCGGTCGACCAGCCCCGGGTCGCCCGCGGCTTCGGCGACGATGTCGGTGAACTGCCGCACCACCTGGAGTTGCTTGTCCCGGTCGAGCGCGCCCGCGTTGGTCAGCACCTGGACCCGCACGTAGCTGCTGTCCCCGTCCACGTTGGACAGCGAGTCGGACGGCATCTCGTGCACGAACGCCGCCGTGTTCTTGCGGAACATCGGGATGTCCGGCACCTGCTCGATACGCATCAGCGTGCTGGCCAGGTCCACCGCCAGCTTGTGCTTGTCGGCGAACGTGCCAGCGCTGGCGTAGGCATCGATCATGGGCATGGCGGCCTCCCGCGGTCTGATGCGTGTCTCGCATCGCGTGCTCACATCCTTGACTATGACGATCGTCATAGTCAAATCACGAGCAGCGAGCGGTGCCGGCGGCAGGGAAGGTTATGTACCCATTGTCGCGTTAACCCTCAGTAAGGACAGGCTGCAGGCTCGCCGCACCTGAGGCCCAACCAGGCCGCGGCGACTTATGTTCACGAGGTGAGAAGCTGGTGCAGCCGTTGCGTGAGGGTCGGCACACTCCGTATGGCCAAGGTCAATCCCGCGCCCGGGGGAGGGCGCGGACACGATTTCGTTGGTTCGTCGGCCTGGTCGCTGTCATAGTGATAGCAGGCATCGCGGTCGGCTTTGCGCTCACATCGGGGTCAGCGCCGGCGACCAATACGGCCGAGAATCAGACGCCCAGGGGAGCTAACGAGCTGGCCTGGTCTAAGGCGATCCTGACCGCGCTCGGCGATCCGCTCACCGCGGCGAATATCTCCTCGATGGGCTACTGGATGCAGAACGAGGCCGGCTCCCCGCCGAGCGGCATCGTCGGCGCCGACAACCCGATCAATGTCAGCCAGCCCGGCTACGGCGGGACGCCGATCAGGAGCGAGGGCGGCGGCTACTACCTGTACTCCTACCCGACCGTCCAGGACGGCGTCGCGGCGACCGTTACCTATCTGCACCGCCCCAGTTACACCGGCATCCTGGCCGCCCTCAAGGCCGGCCAAGGCTTGTCATCCTCCTCGCTGGGCTCGGAGTTCTCCACCTACAGCGGCGGTGGCTACAGCACCGTGCCCGACAGCTGGGGAATGTCCCAGGGCCAGCCTCAGACCTAGCAGCCTAGAAGCGGCCAGCCTGGTCGCGCAGCACCTGATGGACCGCGTCAAACGGCCCGTAACCCTGCTCGGCTCGGCTCAGCGCGACCGCGCCCTCACTCGCCGCGATCATCAACGTGGCGAACGGCTCAGCGGCCTCGGCCGGAACGCCGCCGGCCGTCAGCACCGCCGCGAGCGCCGACTGCCAGCTCCGGAAGACCTGCCCCGCCGCCCGCAACAGCCCGTCAGCATCACCCGAACTCCCGTTACTTCCCGCCACCGTCACCGCCAGCACCGAACACCCGGCGGAGAACTGCGACCGTTCCAGCACCGCCCGCCACATCGCAAAGAACCCGTCCACGATCTCCACCGGGCTGCGCCCCTCGAAACTCCACAGCAGCGCCACCGCCCGGCCGCCCGCCACCTCGATCGCCGCGGCGATCAGCTCGTCCTTGCCGCCGGGGAAGTGATGGTAGATGGACCCGCGCGGCGCGCCGGACGCGCTGAGCACCTCGGTGAAGGAGGTGCCGTCCAGGCCGTGCTTGGCCAGCAAGATGACGGCGCTGTCCACCATCTGCTCTCGTACGCTGCGCGCCATCACCGCCACCTTCCGTCGGCCGAGGGCTTGCTGACTGACTCAGATCCTAGGCTCGCCCGGCCCGGCGGCCAGGTTCCCGCGCGGCCGCGAACGGTACAACGAGCCCAATGCCGACCAAACCCCGCTGGTCACCACGGCCCCCGGGTGAGAGGATGGGGTGGTGAGCAGCAACCGAGACAACCCGATGCGGCAGTTGGCCGCGGCCTGGGAGGCCGCGACGACGGTGGCGACCGAGTGGGCAGACCGGACGGCGGCGATCACCGCCGAGGCCTTCCACAAGCTTGCCACCGACCCAGCGGTCCGCGCGGTACTGGAAAGCTGGCGCATCTCGCCCCTGTTCGCCCGGCGCGACTGCGACTGCGACTGCGCCAGGTCGCATCCGGCCGACGTCGGGGTCTGCGACCAGCACGCGGTGATCACCCGCCACCTCAGCACCGACGCGGAAAGCGCCGTCGACGTGCGCCTGTGCGCGCCGTGCGCCGTAGCCCAAGGCGTCGCCGAACTGGCCTAGCCAGGACCAAGCCGCAGCGCCCAGCAGGCCCAGGCGGCCAGCGGGCCGCAGCGGCTAGACGAGCGTGGCCCGGGCCAGGTCACCCGGCATCGTCCCAGCCTGCGCGAGCACCTCAGCGGCGGGCGACCAGATAGCCGACGATCCGGCCGTGTGCTGGTACCCGCCGCCGGTAGCCCCGGCAAAACTGGCGAAGGCGACGTACGCCCGGCAGCGCCCGGCGATCGAGACCGCGCGCCGCTCCTGCTCCGCAAGCTCGTCGGACCGGTGCACCAGCCCGGCCAGGTAAGCGTCGATTTCCAGCCCGGCCATCCGCTCGACGTGTTCGCCGATGCCGGTGTCCCGGCAGATGCCCACCCCGAGGCGCCAGCCGTCCACCTCGAACACCGTCGGCTCGTCACCGGGGCTGAACCGGACGGCCTCATCGCCGCCTATCCACTGCTTGCGATACAGCACCGCCACCCCGCCGGGGCTGACCTCGAGCATGGCAATGTACGCGCGTCCCCCCGGACCCGGGATCGGCGCGCCGACCAGCGCCATCGACCCCGTCGACGCGCACGCCGCCACGACCGGATCCAGTGCGGTGTCGCCGGGCTCGACCAGGTCAGCGTCAAGCTCGTACCCGGTCAGCGACAGCTCGGGGAAAACGACGAGGCGAGCCCGCGCGTCCGCCACCGCCCGCGCGTGGATTACCCCGTTGGCTCGCGCGTCGCCCGGCACGCACTCAGGCTGGGCGACGGCCAGGCTAAGCGGCGCTCGCATCCCATAATCCTGCCATCCGGTGGCAAAGCCATCGCCGAGGGTCGGCATCCCCGAGCCGGAGGATAGACATCCCTTGAAACATGGATTTATCGTCACAAAGGTGAGCCTGACCCAGCACCCGCTATCGGAAGCGGCCGCCGCGGGTATTGGCTTGGCCGCGTTCGTGGTGATCGTGCTCGACGTGGGCTGGCGAATCATCCGCCATGGCACGGTGATGGCGCACGAGGGGGCTCACGCGGTGCTCGGGTCGCTGCTCTTCCGCAACGTCAGCGGCATAGAGCTGCACGCGGACGCGACGGGCGCAACCTCGTTCGCCACCGGCGGGGGTTGCCTGGGCAACGTCATCGTGGCTTTCGTCGGCTACGTCGGCCCGAGCCTTTTCGGGCTCGGGGCCGCGCGGCTCATCGAGTTCGGACATGTCGTGGCCGTGCTGTGGGTATTGCTTTTCCTCCTCGGCATCCTGCTGATCGGGCTCCGAAGGTCCTTCGGCCTGATCACCGTCATCCTCGTCGGCGGCGTGGTCTTTCTCGTTGTTCATCTCACCCCCGCGGGGGCCCAGCTCGGGGCCTCCTATGGGATCACCTGGCTGCTTCTGCTCTCCGCGGTACGCAGGGTCGTCGAGATCGGCGTGACCTCAAGTGACGGGGCAAATCTCCGCAGCCTCACCGGTATCCCGCACCTGCTGTGGTTCCTGTTCTGGCTGGCAGCCACGCTGGCCGCGGTCGCCGTCGGCGGCAGCATGCTGGTCCTGCGGCACTGAGCCGCGGCACTGACTCCTGCGGCACTGATCAGGGCCGCGGCGCGGCGGCATCCAGCCAGTTCCCGATGCTGCCGGCCAGGGCCGGCATCGGCAGCGAACCGTGGTCCAGGATGGCCGCGTGGAACGCGGGCAGCGAGAACCCCGCCCCCAGCCGCTCCCTGGCCTCCTCCCGCAGCCGCAGGATCTCGAGCTTCCCAGTCAGGTAGGCCAGGGCCTGCCCCGGCATCACCACGTACCGGTC
>PMST01000554.1 GCA_003168295.1 Actinomycetota bacterium | reverse complement strand
CCTGGGCGACCCGGGTCATCCCGGCCGCGGTGACCAGCG
This sequence comes from Actinomycetota bacterium, assembly GCA_003168295.1. The sequence continues at coordinate 2,762 of PMST01000554.1, read as the reverse complement.
CCGGGTCGTAGCCGACGGTGACAATCGGGTAGTCGACGGTGAACTTCACGCTGCTCCCTCCAACAGGGCCAGGCTGGCCAGTGCGTAGCGCCGGCCCCGGCGTTCGCTGACCATGAAGGACGGCGGGGCGAGGTAGGCGACGTCGCGGGGCAGCGAGTCGCCCCGGCGGGCCAGCGCGGCCCGCGCGTCGGCGGTGCTGCCGCAGACCGCGATCGCCGCCAGCATGTCGTCGCTGACCGCCCGGCCCATGGCGGTGGTGTCGCGCGCGGCGAAGGCCGCGCGGATGGCGGCGGTCTGGGCGGTCCAGCCGTGGTGCTCGACGTAGGGGTCGTAGGTCTTCACGGTCAGGTAGAAGGCGATCATCCGGCGGGCGTCCATGATCGCGCGCTCGGGGTCCTCGTCGTCGACGGCGGTGATCACCCAGCCGTGCTCGCGGGGGACGCCCTCGCGCTCGCCCTGGGCGGCGCCCTTGGCTATCGCCGGCCGGACCACGTCGTCCCACCAGGTCCTGGTGAACAGCCCGTGACCGATGATCCCGTCGGCCGTCCGTCCGGCCGCCGACGCCATCAGCCGGTTGAACGCCCCGAGCAGGATCGGCGCGTCGATGCGGCCGAGCACCGGCGCGCCGACCGCGGCGTCGACCCGGTAGAACTCCCCGTCATAGCGGACGCGCTGGCCGTTCTCCGCCTGCAGCCAGGCGCGGACGGCGCCGACCAGGTCGGCCATCCGCGCGACGGGCCGGTCGGCGGCGACGCCGAACCAGTCCCGGTTGATCGTGTACGCCCCGGAGCCGAGGCCGAGGAAGACCCGTCCGGGCGCGTGCCGCCAGGCGCCGCGGATGCCGGCCGCGTGCGCGTAGGGGGTGCGGGCGAACGCGTAGGCGATGCCCGGACCGACCAGCGACCGCTCCGTCTGCAGTGCCATCTCGGCCAGGGTCGAGTACGCCTCGTGGTCGACGAACTCGCCGCTGCAGAACGCGGTGACGCCGGCCGCCTCGGCGGTGCGGGCCACCTCCGCTCCGCGCCAGGGCAGCCCGTACCGCCGGCCCGGTGAGGTCATCGCTTCTCCCTGGGCAGGCCGAGCGCGCGCTCGGCGACCACGGTCTTGAGCACCTCGTTGGCGCCGCCGGCGATCGTGAAGGCGCGGGCGTACAGGAACGCGTCCTGCCACCAGCCGTCGGCGTAGGCGCGGCCGTCGCCCTCGACCGCCATCCCCTCGACTCGCTGCAGGTCGACGCCGAACTCGGTCATGGCCAGGTTGACCTCGCTGTAGAAGATCTTGGCGAGCGGACCGTCGCCGGCGTCTTCGGTGCCGTTGGCGATCCGGGACTGCACGGCCTTGCTCATCACGTCGGTGACGTGCGCGAGCGCGGCGAGCTGGCCGAGCCGCCGGCGGGTGGCGCCGTCGGTGATGGCCGGCCGCCCGCCGGCCGTGGTCTGCCGGGCGAGCGCGAAGAGGTCGTCGAGCTGAGCGTGCAGTTCGACCGCCCGCGCCCCCACGCCGCTGCGCTCATGGCCCAGGCTGGCGTTGGCGACCCGCCAGCCGTCGTTGACCTCGCCGATCACCCGGTCGGCGGGGATGCGCACGTTGTCCAGGAAGACCTCGTTGAAGTCGCTGGTCCCGGTGATCTCGCGCAGCGGCCGGACGTCGACTCCCGGTGTCCGCATGTCGAGCGCGAACGCGGTGATGCCGGCCTGCTTGGCGACGCCGGGGTCGGTGCGCGCCAGCAGGTAGCCGAGATCGGCGTGGTGGCCGTTGGTGGTCCACACCTTCTGGCCGTTGACGACGTACTCGTCGCGGTCGAGCACCGCCCGGGTCTGCAGGCTGGCGAGGTCGCTGCCCGCGCCGGGCTCGCTGAACAGCTGGCACCACAGGTCGTCGCCGGAGCGGATCCGCGGCAGGTAGTGGCGGCGCTGCTGGTCGCGGCCGAAGGCCAGGATGGCTCCCGCGGCCAGTGCCCCGGCGCCGATCTCGCCCCAGGTCCGGGCCCGGGCGATCTCCTCGGCGACGATGAACGTGTGCTCGATGGAGGCACCGGGGCGGCCTCCGTATTCCGCCGGCCACTGCTGCCCGAGATAGCCGGCCGCGTACAGCCGGGCCACCCAGGCGCGCAGCGCCGGCACCTGCTCGGGGTCTGGTGCCCGCACCCCCACGTGCTTGCGCGCTCCCGGCCCGTGCCGCGCGATGAAGGCCCGGACCTNNCCGAGAACCTGCTCGGCGACGGTGTTCAGCTGGATTTCCCTGGTCCCGGCGCCGATGGTGGAAGCGCGGGTCCGCAGGAACCCCTGCAGCCAGCGGGACCGCTGCACGGACTGCGGCGCGGACTTCCCGAGCAGGCCCGCCGGGCCGAGCAGGTCGACCGCGAACTCGTGGATGTCCTGCTCGAACGCCGTGATCAGCAGGCGTGAGATCGAGGACGTGGCGCCCGCCTCGCCCCGGGCGAGGATGCCGCCGATGGTCCGCTCGGCGTTGTAGCGGATGATACGGACCCGGATCTCCAGGTCGACGAACCGGTCGCGGACCAGCGGGTCGGCCAGCTGACCGCGCTCGCGGGCGAGTTGTTCCAGTTCGGTCAGCACCCGGCGGTACATCGCCGCCTGGTTCAGGGCGCCCGCCGCCCGCTCGTGCCCGAGGCTGGTGCGCGCCAGCGGCCAGCCGCCGTTCTCCGCGCCGACCCGCATCGTGACCGGGACGCGCACGTCGGCGTAATAGGTCGCGTTAACGTGATGCGCCCCGTCCAGGGTGATGATCGGCGTCCAGGA
>PMST01000331.1 GCA_003168295.1 Actinomycetota bacterium | reverse complement strand
TACCCGCACGAGCTGTCGGGTGGCCAGCGCCAGCGGGTCTCCTTCGCCCGCGCCCTGGCCGCTCACCCGAGTGTGCTGCTCGCCGACGAGCCGGTTTCCATGCTGGATGTCTCGATCCGGCTGGAGATGCTGGCCCTGCTGGACGATCTACGCCAGCGCTTCAAGCTGGCCATGCTGTACATCACCCACGACATCGCCTCCGCGCGTTATTTCGCCGACGAAGTGCTGGTCATGTACGCCGGCGAGATCGTGGAGCGCGGTCCGGCCGAGGAGGTGACCCAGCATCCGGCCCACCCCTACACCCAGTTGCTCGTCGCCTCGGCCCCAGACCCGGACAACCTCGGCAGCACCCTGCGCCGCAAGACCCACCGGAGCAGCGCCGCTGACACCTCCGGACGGGCTGGAGCCGAGGCCGCGCAGAAACCCGGGAGCGCGGCGACGGTCGGCTGTCCTTTCAGCCCCCGGTGCCCGTTTGCCGACGACCACTGCTACGCCGAAGACCCGGCCCTTCTGCAGATCTCGGCCACACGCGGGGCAGCCTGCTGGCACCTCGACGAGGCCGCGCCCGAGCTTGTCGCCAAATGGCCGGACAACGGAGGTACCAGCCCATCGGCCCCCATCGGAACCGAAAGCACGAACTAACCCATATCCAACACGAGAGAAAGACGAAACTGATGAGGAGATTGCACAGCTATAGACGGCTCTGCGCGGTAGCGGCGGCCGGCGTGCTCGCGGGCGGGCTNNAAGACCCTGGTCATGGAGAGCTCCCCGGAGACCGCCATCACCCAGGATTTCAACCCATTCGCTACCACCGCTGCCCCCTGGGGCATGGGTGCCACGGGGCTCATCTATGAGCCGCTGATCCAGTTCGACCTGGCCGCGCCGCCGAAGTACTACCCGTGGCTGGCCACGTCCTACGCGTGGTCGAACGGCGGCAAGACGCTCGCCTTCACGATCCGCCAGGGCGTGAAGTGGAACAACGGCACGCCGTTCACCCCGGCGGACGTGGCCTACACCTTTAACCTGGTGAAAAGCAACGCGGCGGTCAACATCGACGGCCTGAAGATCTCCAGCGTGAGTACATCGGGCAACACGGTCACGCTCACGTTCCCGACCGCCCAGTACACCAACCTGGAAGAGATCGCCGGCACCGCGATCGTGCCGCAGGCGATCTGGAGCAAGGCCGGCAGCCCGACGACCTTCGCGGACGCGACCCCGGTCGGCACCGGCCCCTACAAGCTGGGCAGCTTCACGCCGCAGGGTTTCACGCTGGTGAAGAACCCGGACTACTGGCAGGCGTCTTCGGTTAAGGTCCCGAAGGTCTTCTTTCCGGTCTACACCTCCAACACCGGCGCGCTCAGCGCACTGTTCTCCGGGCAGATCGACTGGACCGGGAACTTCATCCCCGGTCTGCAGAAGAGCTTCGTGGACACCTCCCCGACCACCCACCACTACTGGGAGGCACCCGGCGGCACCAATAGCCTGATGCCGAACCTGAACAAGTGGCCCACCAACCAGCTGGCCGTGCGGCAGGCCATCAGCCTGGCCATCAACCGCAGCGTCATCGCCTCAGAAGGCGAGGCTGGCCTGGAGGACCCGGTCCTCAACGCCACCGGCCTGACCCTGCCGACGTTCAGCGCCTGGAGCGCGCCGGTCGCGAACATGACCGTCTCCGCCACGGCCAACGCGGCCGCCGCCAAGCAGGTACTTGAGAAGGCGGGCTACACGCTGGGCAGCAACGGCTTCTTCTCCAAGGGCGGCAAGAGCGTCACGATCGCGGTCACCGACCCGTCTGCGTACACGGACTACGCTCAGGACGACGCCCTGGTCGCGCAGGAACTGCGGGCGGCCGGCATCGACGCGACGTTCGTGGGCCAGTCGACCGACGCCTGGAACGAGGACGTCGCCGACGGTAACTTCCAGCTGACCTCGCACTGGTCAAACGGCGGCCTGACCCCGTACAACATGTACGACGGCTGGCTGGACAGCTCGCTGGCCACCGGCAACGCCGCGACGGGTGACTTCGAACGGCTGAACGACCCGGCGATCAACGCCGAGCTGGCCACTCTGGCCGGAGCGGCGACGACCACGGCGCAGGCCGCGGCGCTGGCGCCGATCGCGAAGTACGTGGCCGCGAACCTGCCGATCATCCCGACCACGACCGCGTCGGAGTGGTTCGAGTACAACTCGCAGAACTACTCCGGCTGGCCGACCCAGCAGAATCCCTACGAGACGGGCCAGCCGTCCGGGACAAACAACGGTCCCGGCTCCGGAACCGACGAAGTTGTTATCCTGCACCTGGTTCCGCAGGGCTAAGCTCCTTTCTGGGGCACTAAGCCGGCCCGCCCTCGGTACCCCCCCACCGGGGGCGGGCCCTACCCAGACAGACCCCTTCGACCAAGAATCACCATCACGCCAGCCCGGCTCGTCATCAAGGGGAGCATCAGCCGATGAGCGCCTCGTCGCGCATCGCCTTCAGCACCCTGGCCTTCCCGGATGCCACGCTGGCCTCGGCCGCCTCGCTCGGGCGCCGGTGGGGCTATGGCGGCATCGAACTCCGGCTCATCGACGGCGAGCTCATCGACCCGTCGATGCCCGCCGCCGACCGTACCCGGGTCAAGCGGACCCTCACCGGCCTGCCCGTCGTCGCGGTGGACAGCTCGATCCGCCTCACCGGTGACGATCCAGGTCCCGAACTGCGCCGGTTCCTCGAGCTGGCCAGCGACTGGGAATCCCCGCTGGTACGCGTGTTCGGGGGCGCGCTGGCCGCGGACCGCCCCGCCCGCCGGGAACAGCTCGCAAACGCGGCGCGGGTACTCGAGGCCGCCGGGCCGCTCGCCGAACGGCTCGGTGTCGCCATCGGCGTGGAAACCCACGATGCCTTCTCAGCGTCTGCGGCCGTGGCCGAGTTGCTGGCCCTAGCCGACCCGCGCTGGGTCGGCGCGGTGTGGGACAGCCATCATCCGCACCGGATGGGCGAACGACCGGAACAGGTCTACGCGAACCTCGGTCCGCGTATCCTGCTCGCGCAGGTCAAGGACGCCAGGCGGACGGCCGGCGGCCACTGGCAGCTGGTGCTGCTCGGTGCGGGCGAGGTGCCGGTCGCCGACATGCTCACGCTGCTGGCGGCCGGTGGTTACCGGCACTGGATCTCGGTCGAATGGGAGAAGCACTGGCACCGGGAAATCGAAGAACCGCAGGTCGCGCTGCCTCAGCACCTAGAACTGCTCACCAAGTGGCTGGAGCCGCTCCCGTGACTCCGCGCGGCTTCGGCATCGTCGGGACCGGGATCATCGCGGCCATGCACGCCGACGCCATCGCGACCTTGCCCGGCGCCCGGCTGGTCGCCGTCACCGACGTGGACGCGGACGCCGCCGCGGTCTTCGCCGCCAGCCGCGGCGGTACGGCCGAGCGCGATCTCGACGCGCTGCTGGCCCGGGGCGATGTCGACGTGGTGTGCGTCTGCGTGCCAAGCGGCCTGCACGCCGAGGTCGGCATGCAGGCGGTCAAGGCGGGCAAGCACCTGGCGGTGGAAAAGCCGGTCGATGTCACCCTGGAAGCCGCCGACCGTCTCATCGGGGCGGCACGCATGGCCGGCGTGGCGCTGACCGTGATATCGCAGCACCGGTTCGACCCGGGGCTGATCGAGGCCAAGCGGCTGATCGACGAGGGCGCCCTGGGCCGCCTCGTGCTCGGTGAGGCCAGGACCAAGTGGTACCGCGGCCAGTCTTACTACGACAGCGCCGGGTGGCGCGGTACCTGGGCCATGGACGGCGGCTCGCTGCTGAACCAGGGCGTCCACTACGTCGACCTGCTCCGCTGGCTGATGGGACCGGTCGCCGAGGTCACCGCGGTCTGCACGACGCAGGCTCACCAGATCGAGGTCGAGGACACCTCCCTCGCCATCGTCAGGTTCACCTCGGGCGCCGTCGGCACCATCGTGTCCAGCACCGCCGTCTTCCCCGGCTTCCCCCAGCGGCTGGAGATCACCGGCACCGGGGGCACCGTGATCATCGAGGACGGACGGCTCGTCAGCCGCGTGTTCGGGGACGGCGCGCAGGCCGCGGACGGCGGACCGCAGCCAACGGACGGCGGACCGCAGCCGGAGACGGGGCCGGGGGCGGCGGCTGACCCAGCGGCCCTCGACGTGTCCGGCCACGCCGCGCAACTCGCCGACCTGCTCGCGGCGATCGACGAAGGGCGCCCGCCCGCGGTCGACGGCGAGGCCGGCCGGGCCGCGCTCGAGATCGTCTGCGCCGTCTACGAGTCCTCCCGCTCCGGCCGCACCGTGCGGCTGCGCTCATGACCGTCGTGCTGTCCGGCTTTGCGGACGAGATCTCCCCTGACCCGGACGAGCAGCTCTCGACCCTCGCCGCCGAGTCGATCACGCACCTCGAGTTGCGCAGCGCGTGGTCGGTGAACGTGGCCGACTTCACCGCCGGGCAGCTCAGCGCGTTCCGCGGCGCGCTGGACCGCGCCGGGGTGCGGGTATCCGCGATCGGCTCGCCCATCGGCAAGATCCCGCTGGAAGCGCCGCTCGGCCCGGAGCTGGACAGGATGCGGCGGATTGCCGATATCGCCGGCGAAGTCGGCACCGCGATCGTGCGCGTGTTCTCCTTCTTCATCCCGCCGGGCGAGCCGCCCGAGCAGCACCGCGAGCAGGTCATCGACCGGATGGCGGCGCTGGCCCAGATCGCGTCCGAGCGCGGCCTGGTCCTGGCCCACGAGAACGAGAAACAGATCTACGGCGACACGCCGGACCGCTGCCGCGACCTGATCACCGCGGTGGACTCCCCCGCTTTGCGGGCGACGTTCGACGCGGCGAATTTCGTCCAGTGCGGCGTCAGGCCCTTTTCGCAAGGCTATGGCCCGCTCCGGCCGTACCTGGTTTACCTGCAGGTCAAAGACGCGCTGGCGACGACGGGCGAGGTCGTGCCCGCGGGACAAGGCGACGGGCAGGTACGGCCGACGCTGGCCGCGCTGCGGGACTCGGGGTTCGAGGGCTTCGTATCGCTCGAGCCGCACCTGGCGCAGGCCGGACGCTACGGCGGCTTCAGCGGCCCGGAAGGGTTCGCGCGGGCGTCACGGGCTCTTAAATCCATCCTGAACGAACTCGCGATCTCCTGGCGGTAAACACTCTGCGTTCCCCGGGTTTACCGGTACCCCGGCGGGAAGGAAAGCCTCAGCCTGGTTACGCTCCTCCTAGAGACCAATCCCGAAATCTCGCGGCCTGGGAGGTACTCGTGTCCGCCCCATCCACCATGACCGACGTCGACTTGGCGCTCGCCGCCGAGCTCGCTCAGCAGCTGCGCGTTGACTCCGTCCGCTCGAGCACCTCGGCCGGTTCGGGGCATCCGACCTCGAGCATGTCCGCCGCCGACCTGCTCGCCGTCCTCGTCAGCCGACACTTGCGCTACGACTGGGACAACCCGGAGGAGGCGGGCAACGACCACCTCATCTTCTCCAAGGGCCACGCCTCTCCCCTGCTGTACTCGATTTTCAAGGCCGTCGGTGTCGTCTCCGACGAGGAGCTGATGACCGGCTACCGCCGCTTCGGGTCCCGGCTGGAAGGTCATCCCACCCCGGTCCTGCCATGGGTCGACGTGGCCACCGGCTCCCTCGGGCAGGGCCTGCCGGACGCCGTCGGCGTTGCCCTGGCCGGCAAGTACCTGGACGAATTGCCTTACCGGGTCTGGGTCCTTTGCGGAGACAGCGAGATGGCCGAGGGGTCGATCTGGGAAGCCCTCGACAAGGCCTCGCACTACAAGCTCTCCAACCTCATCGCCATCGTGGACGTGAACCGGCTAGGCCAGCGCGGCCCCACCGATCTCTCCTGGGACCTGGATGCCTACAGTCGCCGCGCGACGGCGTTCGGCGCCCGGGTGTTCGTTATCGACGGTCACGATGTCGCCGCGATCGACCAGGCCATCGCTGCGGCGGGCGACCTTAGCGTCGCTAAGCCGACCGTCATCCTCGCCCGCACCCTCAAGGGCCGCGGCTTCTCCGAGGTCGAGGACAGGGAGGGCTGGCACGGTAAGCCGCTGCCTCACGAGATGGCCGAACGCGCCATCATCGAGCTCGGCGGCGAGCGTAACCTGCTCGTCCGCGGTCCGCTGCCGGAAAAGGCCACGCGCGTACCGGCCGCGGCCGACGGCGCGGACGTTAAGCTGCCGGCCTACGACCTCGGCCAGAAGGTGGCCACCCGCAAGGCATACGGGGCTGCGCTCGCCGCACTCGGAGTGCGCCCTGACGTGGTCGCGATGGACGGCGAGGTGAGCAATTCAACCTTCGCCGATCAGTTCGCCCAGGCGTACCCCGAGCGGTATTTCGAGATGTACATCGCCGAGCAGCAGCTGGTCGCGGCGGCGGTGGGGGTCGGCGTTCGCGGCTACCGGCCGTTCGCCTCCACCTTCGCGGCATTCTTCACCCGGGCCTACGACTTCATCCGGATGGCGGCCATCTCCCAGGCCAATATCTGCCTCGTCGGCTCGCACGCCGGGGTCGAGATCGGCGCGGACGGCCCGTCCCAGATGGCCCTGGAGGACCTGGCCATGCTGCGCGCGGTCCATGGCTCCACGGTCCTGTACCCCAGCGACGCCACCAGCACCGCCGCCCTGGTCCAGGCCATGGCCGACCAGTCCGGCATCTCCTACATGCGGACCACGCGCGGCGCCTATCCGGTGCTCTACGACGCCGCCGAGACCTTCCCGATCGGCGGGTCCAAGGTGCTGCGCCAGGCCGACGACGATCAGGTGACGCTGATCGGAGCCGGGGTGACCCTGCACGCCTGCCTCACCGCGGCGGACCAGCTCAAGGATGAGGGCATCAGCGCCCGGGTCATCGACCTGTACTCGGTCAAGCCGGTCGACACCGACACCCTGACGGCGGCCGCCAGCACCACCGGGGGACGGCTGGTACTGGTCGAGGACCATCACCCCGAGGGCGGCCTCGGGTCCGCTGTCATTGACGCCCTGACCAGCGACGGACGAATCGAGCTGACGGTCGCCCACCTCGCCGTCAGGGAAATGCCCGGATCCGGTACCAGCGCCGAACTGCTCGACGCCGCCGGGATCAGCGCCGAGCACATCGTGGCGGCCGCCCGGCAGCTGCTCGGGTAGTCCTGAACCCGCCCTGGGGTCAGGAGCTGCCGACCAGGCCCCAGCGGCGGCGGATCGCGCGGTCGGCCATGCTGAACAGCGTGTGCACGAAGATGCCGATGAGCAGGATCACGATGATGATCGCGGTGGCGCTCTGCATGTCGGCCTGGTCCTGGTCGGTCGAAAGCAGCACCCCCAGGGACGGCTGGTTCGCGATGATGACGAGCAGCTCGCCGGCCATCAGGCTGCGCCAGGCGAACGCCCAGCCCTGCCGCAGCCCGGCCACCATGGCGGGCAGCGAGGCCGGCAAGATCAGGTGCCGGTACAGCGAAAGCCGCCGCAGCCCCATCGTGGCGCCCGCCCGGAGCAGGATCGGCGGGGTGTAGTCGACGCCTGCGATCAGGCCGTTGGCGATCGACGGGGCGGCCCCGAGGACGATGACGAACAAGATGGCGGTGGTGTTGATCCCGAACAAGATGATCGCGAACGGGAACCAGGCGATCGACGGCATCGTCTGCAGCCCGGTGATGAGCGAGCCGAACGCTGCGCGCAGCGGCCCGATCCTGGACACCAGGGCGCCGATGACCGCGCCGATCAGCACGGCCAGGCCGAAGCCGATGACCGCACGTTCCAGCGTGGTGGCGATGGCGTGCCACAGCAGGCCCGTCTTCAGCTGATCGCCCAGGTTGGCCAGCGTCGAGCCGGGCCCGGGGAAGATGTCCTTCTTCCAGCCGCTGATGTGGATGATCTGCCAGATCGCCAGGACGATGATGACGGCGAGTGCCTTGGGCCACAGCGACGCCCAGGCGCGCTTGGCCAGCTTGCGTCCGCGCTGCTCCGAAGCCCCCGATCCGGGCGCTTCCATGGACTCCAGCCACGCCAGCTTCTCCGCGTAGGCCGGCACGGAGTCCCGCTCAGCGACCGGCGAAGACCCCACGCCGTCGCGGAGAAACGGGTCGATTTCCCCGCGCACACCGTCAGCGGGCATCGCGGCTCATCTCCTCACGCAGTCGGTCGGTGATCTGTGCGGCCAGTTCCGCGACCGGCGCCGAGTCGATCCGGCGGGGACGCTCGATGTCGACGGCGAACTCATCGATCACCCGGCCGGGGCGGCTGCTCATCACCACTACGCGGTCGCCGAGCCGCACGGCTTCCTGCACGTTATGGGTGACGAATATGACGGTCAGCGACCGGTCGGCGCAAACCCGGTCGATCTCGTCGTGCAGCAGGTCCCTGGTCATCGCGTCCAGGGCGCCGAACGGCTCGTCCATCAGCAGGATGTCGGCGTCCTGGGCGAGCGCCCGGGCGAGCGCGACCCGCTGCCGCATGCCGCCGGACAACTCGTGCGGCCGCTTCCCGCCGAAGTCGCCCAGGTTCACGGTCCGCAGCAGTTCCGCCGCCCGCTGGCGCCGTTCGGCCTTGCCCGCGCCGCGGGCGCGCAGCGCCATCTCCACGTTGCCTGCCGCGGTGAGCCACGGGAACAGCGCGGGCTCCTGGAACATGACCGCGACCCGCGTGCCCGAGGTCGACACCTCCCCCGAGGTCGGCTGCTCCAGGCCGGCGACCAGCGCCAGCAGCGTGGACTTGCCGCAGCCCGACGCCCCGATAAGGCAGGTGAATTCCCCCGGCATGACCTCCAGCGACACCTGATCGAGCGCCTGGACCGCTGAACTGCCGCGCCCGAACACCTTGGAGACGCCCGTCAACCGGACCGCTCCCGTTGCTACTGCTGTCGCCGGAGCCCGCCGCTCGGTAACTGCCAAGGAACTCACCTGCCTCACCATGGTTAAGAACTCACCGGGGATTCGCCGGCCGCCGACAACACCGTGTTGAGCGGACCGAGATCGAAAATGCCGCTCAGGTTGACCGGCTTGAGCAGGCCGAGGGATACGGCCTGCGAGGCGTCGGTTGTCAGCGATGACGAATCGGGGTCATCGGTGAAGGTGATCTCTTTAAACGCCGCCGCGACGATGCTCGCCTTGAGCGGCTTGCCGGTGTAAGAGCCCAGTTCGGCGTTCGCGTCGGCCTGGGCCGCGGTCGGGTTCGACTTGATGAAGTCGTTGGCCTGGACCTGGGCCTTGAGCAGGTCCGCGACGACCGCGGGGTGGGCGGACAGGAAGCTCTGCGCCACGACGAGCAAGGTGGTGACGCCAGGCTCGCTCAACAGCACGGTGCCGCCGTCCTGGACCATCTCGATGTCGTAGGGCGCGGGTTCTGAGCCACCGGCGATCTGCCCCGACTTGAACTCCAGGACGGCCGCCGAGTTGGGGGTGGTGGGCTTGATAAAGGCGTCCCCGCCGCCGGTCGTGGTGGTGGTCACCCCGTTTTGCTTCAGCCAGTAGCGCACCGCGACGTCCTGCGTGTTGCCCAGGGACGGAGTGGCCAGCGTCTTGCCCTTCAGCTGGGAAACCGACGTGATGCCCTTCTTGACCACGACGGAGGCGCCACCCGTGGCCGCTCCGGAGATGATCTTGATCGCGCTGCCGGTTGACTTCTGCCAGGCGTTGATGGCCGGGTTCGGCCCCACGTAGGCGGCGTCAAGCTGGCCGGCCAGCAGGGCGGTTGTCTCCTGGGTTCCGGTGCTGAACGCGGTGGGCTTCAGCGTTCCGGCGGAGCCGAGGTCTTTGGTGAAGTAACCCTCCTTGAGCCCGACCAGGGCCGAAGCGTGGGTGATGTTGGTGAGGAAACCCAGCCGCACCGTCACCGGCGCGCCTCCGCCGGACCCCCCGGAGCTTGAGTTGGAACTCGCCGTACTCGCCGAACTCGCCGAACTCGATGCCGAGGAAGAGCAGCCTGCCAGCAGTAGGGCAGCGCCTATCATCGCGGCGCTCGTAACACGTCGCATCTAGTACCTAATTTCTATCGTTTATATGGGAATCCCGCTGAATCACTATACATGAAGTAGGCATTATAGGGAATCAAGCGCGGCCAAGCTGCTACCAAGCCGCTACCAAGCTGCTACCAGCGGAAATAGCCGACGCTAAGCCGATGGAAAGTAACGGGGCGAAGGCATCCGGGCTGAGCGAACGAGGCTAAGCCGGCAATATCAGTTGCCCTCGTCGCTTGAATCCTGCAGTGTGACGCCGGCCACTACGGGGAACTTGGCCAGGCACTTTTCCAGCATCGCCACGTCCGCGTCGCTCGCCTGGTTGACCTGGTAGGTCAGCTGCGGCAGGGCATAGGGGGAATTGAGGTCAGAAGGGAGCGGCTGCGGGGTCACCGCCGGTACCTTCGCGCAACTGGTACGCACGGCGAGCTTGGCCGAGACGGGCGTGTTGTCGCGGAAGGAGACGACGGCCTGCCGCTGCCCGAGAGCCGCGTCGAACTGCGCACAGCCAGTCACCGCAGCCAGCGCGGCGAGCACCATTCCCGCGCCGAGCAGCCAGCGCGCCCTCCAGCCGCCCACTACGCCGGGTAGTACGCCCATGAACCCAGCCTAATGGCAACCAGCGGCTAGTACGGTATCGGCAGGGGATAGCCAACCAGGAGGACACTTGGCCGGGCGGATCGAAGACTACGCCATCGTCGGTGACATGCAATCGGTCGCGCTCATCGGCACGGACGGTTCGGTGGACTGGCTGTGCCTGCCGCGGTTCGACTCAGAGGCATCTTTCGCGGCCTTGCTTGGCACCCAGGACCATGGCCACTGGCAGATCGCGCCGACCGTTCCGGGAACGTCCGCGCCGGCCCGGCGCTATGCCGGTGACACCCTGATCCTGGAAACCCAGTGGGAAACCGCGGACGGCGTCGTCAGGGTCAGCGACTTCATGCCGCCGCGCGGCGGCGAGCCGCCCGTCCTGGTGCGGCTGGTGACGGGCGTCAGCGGGACCGTTGACATGAGCCTGGCCCTGAGGGTCCGCTTCGGCTATGGATCGATCGTGCCCTGGACGGTCAGGACCGGCGATGGCATCAAGGCGACCGCGGGCCCGGACTCGCTCTGGCTGCGCACGCCGGTCCCGCTCACCGGGCGGGACTTGGCGCACACGGCGACGTTTCGCGTCGCCGCGGGCGACAGCGTCCCCTTTGTGCTCACCTACCTGCCCTCGCACCGCGGCGAGCCCGCCCCGCTCGACCCGTTCGAAGCCCTCGATCGGACCAGGAGGTTCTGGGACGACTGGGTCTCCCGCTGTACCTACGACGGGACGTACCGCGATGCCGTGATCCGGTCCCTGATCACCCTGAAGGCGCTCACCTACCAGCCCACCGGCGGTATCGTCGCGGCCGCGACCACCTCGCTCCCCGAGGACATCGGCGGCGTGCGCAACTGGGACTACAGGTACTGCTGGCTGCGTGACGCCACCATTACCCTTGAGGCGCTGCTGCGTACCGGCTACACCGACGAGGCCAGGGCGTGGCGCCTATGGCTGGGCCGCGCCATCGCCGGGAGCCCGGAGCACATCCAGATCATGTACGGCGTGGCGGGCGAGCGCCGGCTGGCCGAATGGGAGGCGGGCTGGCTGCCCGGCTACGAAGGATCGGCGCCCGTGCGGATCGGCAACGCGGCGGCCGGCCAGCTTCAGCTCGATGTGTACGGCGAGGTGATCGATGCCCTTCAGCTCAGCTGCAAGTCCGGGCTGCACGACGACCAGCACACCTGGTCCCTGCAGCGCTCGCTGCTCGGGTTCCTCGAAGAGCACTGGCACGAGCCGGACGAGGGGCTATGGGAGGTACGCGGGCCGCGCCGCCACTTCGTTCACTCCAAGGTCATGGCCTGGGTCGCCTTCGATCGCGCCGCGGATTACGCCGAACAGGCGGGCGAGACGGATCTGGCCGCTCGCTGGCGCGGCACCCGCGATAAGATCAAGGCCGAGGTCTGCGAGAAGGGCTATAACTGCGAGCGCGGGGCCTTCACCCAGTATTACGGTGCGGCCGAGCTCGACGCGTCCGTCCTGCTCATCTCCGACGTGGGCTTCCTGGACCCCGCCGACCCCCGGATCGTGTCGACGATGAAGGTCGTGCAGCGGGACCTCATGCAGGACGGCTTGCTGCGCCGGTACGAGCTGCCGCCCGGCGGAACGTCGGCGGTGGACGGGCTGGCCGGCTCGGAGGGCGCCTTCCTCGCCTGCAGTTTCTGGCTGGCGAACGCGCTGGAACTGAGCGGCCGCCACGAGGAGTCGATCGAGCTGTTCGAGCGGCTGCTCGCCCTGCGTAACGACGTAGGCTTGCTGAGTGAAGAGTACGATCCCCGTTATGGTCGGTTGGTCGGCAACATGCCGCAGGCGTTCAGTCATGTCCCGCTGGTACAGACGGCTCTCAACCTTAGCGGCCACGCCGCGGAACACCGGCGGGGAGCGGCCCGGGATGAGCGCCGGATCGTGCCAGGTTAAGGAGAACCAGACACCGGCAGGCGCTAGATGATCCCGACCGGCAGGCAATGATGCCCTCAGCTCGTCACATCCTCATCGTCAACTCCCGCAGCGTGCACCAGCCGGTCTTCGTGGTCGGCGCGCCGCACTCGGGAGCGGACCTGATCGGCCGTGCCCTGAAGGCCTCCGGCGGTTTCCATATCACGATCGGCCAGCCCAGCGTGCTGCGCGTGGTGTACGCCTTCGCCCGGCGGCCGTCCATGCACCAGGGCCGCCCGCAAGCCGCCGCCACCGTGATCCGGGACGCCTTCGCCCAGGGCTGGCAGGTCAGCGCGCACAGCTGCCTCGACTGCACGCGGGAATGCCGGGCCGCGGCCGGGCTCGGCGCCGATGCCGTCGGGCCGTGTGTGGAGCTCAGGGGGCTGGAAACCTACGGGGACGCGAGCCCCGACCTCATCTACTGCGCGGAGGCGCTCACCTACGCGTTCCCGAGCGCGCGGATCGTCCAGGTCGTCAGGGACGGCCGGGACGTGGTGGCCGCCATGCTGGCCGACCCGGTCGTGATGTCCTGGTTCCGGCCCAGTTTCGTGAACATGGACACCGAGTTCCCCAATCCGTTCTTCGGCATCGAAACCGAAGATGACCGGGAGCTCTGGCCGCGGTTGTCCCCGGCCGGCCGGTGCGCGCTGCGCTGGCGCTGGTCCGTGCGGCTGGCCGCGCAACTGCACCACAGCCTGGCCGCCGCCCAGCTCAAGACGATCCGCTTCGAGCACCTGATGGGCAAGCCGGATGAGGTCCTGGCCGACCTGTCCCGCTTCACAGGTACGACCGTGCAGGCGGCCGAGATCCGGAGCGCGGCCCGCACGGCCCGGGGCCGCGGGCGCTCCCGCCGCTCACCCGGGTACGAAGGATCGCTGAGCCCGCAGGACATCGCGGAGGTCGAGAAGATCGCCGGCGACGAGCTCCGCCGTCTCGGCTACGCCCTCCCGTAGGGACATTCGGGAGCTTCTAGGGTTGCATCCCGCGCAGGACGGTCTGCAGGGCCAGGCGGCTGAGCGGCGTCGAGCCGGGCGGCCTGCCGATCGTCACCCCGCGGCGGCCAGCGAACAGGACCGCGTAGAGCAGGATGACCGCCAGCGACTCGGCGGGCTCGTCCGAGCGGATCTCCCCGCTCAGCTGGCCCTGGGTGATCACCGCGGTCGTCGCCGCCACCGGCGCGGCCACGTCCTCGCCGAGGAACTCGGTCAGGCGGCCCGGGTGACTGAGCACGTAGAGCAGCAACCTGCCGCGCAGGGCGCTGGTCGCGGCGACGTCGGCCGCGGTCCCCGACATCGCGGCGAATGCCGCCGCCAAGACGGTCTCGGTGTCCTGGCCCGCCTCCAGTCCCGCCTGGACGGTCTCACCGTAGGCCCGGCAGACCTCCGCGGCGGCGTCGAGGAGCACGTCCTCCTTGGCCGGGAAATAATGGAAGAACGTCCCCCAGCTCACCCCGGCGGCAGCCACGATGTCCTCGACCCGGGCGGCATTTAGCCCCACCTTGGCGTACTCGGCCATGGCCGCTTCGTACAGCCGCCGCCGGGTCGCGACGGCGCGGCGCTGGCGGGGAGCCGGCCGGGGCCTGGCCGGGTCGCGGCCCGGCGGAGCGGAGGGAAAAATCACTTCACTCGCGCCCGGCTTTCTGGCTAGGCTTCATGGAACACGATCTTAGTACCAATACTGATTCGAATCAGTTTGAGGAGCCGGTCATGTTGCGGGGCGTGGCATCGCAAGGGGTAGCCTTCCTCGCCCGCACCGTCCGCCCCGCTACCCTGTCCGGGCTCGTCCCGTCCGGGCGGCCGTCCCTGTCGCGGCGGCTGGCCGGCTCACCGCGGGTGCGGGTGCTGCGGCTGCTGTGGGAGACGAGCCCGCTCCTGACGCTCATGATGGGCCTGTTCGTCCTGGCCGACGGGTTCCTGCCCATCGTGGCCCTGGTGGCTCTGGGCCGGGCCACCGGACGCATCCCGGCGGCGGTGACGCACGGGCTCGGATCGGCGAGCGGGCGTAGCCTGCTGATCGGGCTGGCCACCGGCACGGCCGCCTACGCGCTGTCCCTGCTGCGCAGACCGGCCGAGGACCTGCTGTCGGCGCACGCCTCGGCGGTGATGGCCACCGGGATGCAGCGTCGTCTGGCGGAGGCGGTCTGCGCCCCGACGGGCGTGGAGCACCTGGAGGACTCAAGCGTTCTGGACCAGCTGGCGTCCGCGAGCGGCGAGCTGTCCACCTCCCGTCCCGCCGATGCCCCGATGGCCCTGGCCAGCGCCTTCGGCGACCGGCTGAGCGGGTTCATCGCCTGCGTCGTGCTCGCCTCGTTCCGCTGGTACATCGGGCTGGCCTTCTTCCTGGGCTGGACGCTGCTGCGGCCGCCACTGCGCCGACTGCTGGCCGAGCGGGCCACGCTGGTGCGGCGGGCGACACCGGAACTGCGACACAGCTGGTACTACCTAGGCTGTTCCTACCGGCCCGCGTTCGCCAAGGAGATCCGCGTCTTCGGGCTAGGACGCTGGATACTTGACCGGCACCGGGACAAGTGGCTCGCGGGCATGGAGCCCCCGTGGCGGCAGATGCGCCACTTCAGGAACCGGGCCCTGCTGTTCAGCGTCGTGGTCGCCGCGATGTACGTCGCGGGGGCGGGACTCCTCGCGGTCGCGGCCTGGCACCACGACATCGGCCTCGGCACGGTCGCGGTCATGCTGCCGATGCTTCCCTCCACCATGCAGGTGGGCGGGGTCAGCGCCGCCGACGTCACGCTGGAGAGCATGCTCGCGTCCGTGCCCGACCTCGATGAGCTGGTCACCCGGCTCCGTGCGCCGGCCGTGGCCAGCGGCGCGGGCAGCGCGGCGGGCCGCCCCGCCCGCGGTATCCGGTTCGAGGCGGTCGGCTACCGCTATCCCGGTGGCGGGCGGCCTGTCTACGAGGGCCTGGAGCTGGAGCTGACGGCCGGACGGTCGCTGGCCCTGGTCGGCGCGAACGGCGCGGGCAAGACCACGCTGGTGACCCTGCTCGCCCGGCTGCGGGAACCGGTTGGCGGGCGGATCACCGTGGACGGCACCGACCTGCGGGACCTGGACGCCCGTGCCTGGCAGCGCCAGGTGGCCGTGGTCAACCAGGACTTCGGCCGCTACCCGCTGAGTGCCCGGGAGAATGTCGCCTTCCGCGATCTGGCCGCCGACGGTCTGTCCGCGGACTTCGACGAGGCCGCCCTGGAGCGGGCCGCGGCTCAGGCGGGTGCGCTAGAGTTCGTGCGCACCCTGCCGCACGGATGGGACACCATCTGCGCACCCGGCTACCACGGCGGCACCGACCTGTCCGGCGGCCAGTGGCAGCGCCTCGCCCTGGCCCGCGCGCTCTACGCGGCCGCCAGGGGCGCCCGGGTGCTGGTGCTCGACGAGCCGACGGCCCAGCTCGATATCCGGGCCGAGGCGGCGTTCTACAACCGGTTCCTCGAGCTCACTTCGGGGCTGACCACGATGGTCATCTCCCACCGGTTCGCCACCGTCCGCCGGGCCGAGCGCATCGCCGTGCTCGAGACGGGGCGGATCACCGAGCTCGGCAGTCACGCCGAGCTGGTGGCGGCCGGCGGCAGCTACGCCGAGATGTTCGCGATGCAAGCCGCCCGATTCACCGAGGCGACCCAGGGCTCCCCCGGCAGTGGGGTCCGGGCCGATGGCTGAGAGCGGAGCGGCCCGGGTCACCGCGAGCAGGCTGCTGCGTTGGCTGCGGCGGCTGGACATCCTGTTCGGCACGGCGTGGCGGGCCGCTCCCCTGCTGGGATGCGAATGCGTGCTGGCCGCGCTCGGATCCTCGCTGCTCCTGCTGGCCTACCCGCTCGGCTTCCGGGCCATCGTGGACGGGGCGCTCGCGCACAAGCCAGGCCGCATCGTGACGGGCCTGATCATCGTGGCCGTCGCCTTCCCCGGCGGATGGGTGCTGCAGCTGATCGGAGGCGCCCTCAACGCGAAGATGACCGATCTGGCCAACCTGCGCCTTGGCCTGCGGATCGGCGACCTCACTTGCGAGGCGCCCTTCCTTGAGCACTTCGAACGGCCCGACTACCTGGCCGAGATCGACACGCTGCGGGAACGCCGCCGGACCCTGGCCGGCGCGCCCGCCCAGACGCTGGGCATGATCCGCTCGGGGCTCCAGTTCGTGGGGGCGGCCGTGCTACTCGCCCTGGTCTGGCCGCCGCTGATCGTGGTGCCGCTGCTCGCCATCGCGCCGGCTGTGGCCGACCGGAAAGCGGCCAAGGTGGAAAAGCGCTCCGACGACGACCTCGCCGATCCCCGCCGCCTGCTCGGCGATCTGTTCTCGCTGGCTTCTACCGCCGCGCCGGCCAGGGAGCTGCGAACCTTCGGGGCGACGGACGGGCTGCTCGCCCGGCACGTCAGGCTCGGTGATGAGATCAACGCCAAGGCACTGCGCGCGGCTCACGTCGCCGCGCTCACCGAAGCGGCGGGATGGATCCTGTACGCTGCCGGATTCGGCGCCGCGATCGTCGCCCTCGTGCTGCGAGCCGCGCACGGCGACGCCTCCCCGGGCTCCGTGGTTGAGGTCGTCAGCCTGCTGCGCCGCGCCCAGCGCCAGGTGACCGGGGCCAGCACCAGCGCTAGCTCGTTCGCCACCGCGGCCACCACCGCGGACCGGCTGATGTGGCTCGAGGACTACGTGGCCGGCCAGGCCTGGCAGGCCGGGCAGCCCGCGCCGTCCGAGCTGACGGACGGCATCAGCTTCGATCACGTCAGCTTCACCTATCCAGGCCAGGAAACCCCGGTCCTCGACGACATCTGCCTGCGACTGCAGGCCGGTACCACCGTGGCCGTCGTCGGCGAGAATGGCGCGGGCAAGTCAACCTTGGTCAAGCTCCTGGCCGGCATGTACCGCCCGACCTCGGGCCGGATCATGGTCGACGGGCAGGATCTGGCCGACATCAGCCCGCGGCACTGGCGCGCGGCCACCACCGGCGCATTCCAGGACTTCGTCCGGTTCGCCATGTCGCTGGGCGACGGCGTGGGCGCGGGTGACCTGCCCCGCATCGATGACCGCGGCGCCGTGCTCAGCGCGATTCGCCGGGCCGGCGCTTCAGACCTGGTGGGGACGGACGGTCACGGCGGCGGTGACCTGCCGGACGGTCTCGATACCCTGCTCGGCTCCTACGTGGGTGGCCGGGCGCTGTCCGGAGGACAGTGGCAGCGGCTGGCCCTGGCGCGCGGGCTGATGCGAGACCGCCCGCTGCTCACCGTCCTGGACGAGCCGACCGCGAGCCTGGATGCCCCGAGCGAAGCCGCGCTGTTCGCCAGCTACCGCGGTGCGGCGCGGCCCCAGGAAAGCGGGGAGGAGAGGTGGGCGGGGATCACCGTGCTCGTCTCGCACCGGTTCGGAACCGTCCACATGGCCGACCAGATCATCGTGCTGGACGACGGGCGGGTCGCGGAGTCGGGCGACCACCAGTCCCTGATCAGCCAGGCAGGCATCTACGCCGAGCTGTTCACGCTCCAGGCCGCCGGGTACCAGCCCTAGGCCGCCTGGCTGGCGAACTGGGCGTGGTACAGGTCGGCATACAGGCCGCCCGCGGCCAGAAGCTCCTCGTGCGTGCCGCGCTGGGTGATGCGGCCGGCGTCGACCACCAGGATCTGGCCGGCTTCCCTGATGGTGGAGAGCCGGTGCGCGATGACCAGCGAGGTCCGTCCGGCCAGGGCGGTCTTCAGCGCGCGCTGCACGGCCGCCTCGGATTCGGAGTCCAGGTGCGCGGTCGCCTCGTCAAGGACCACGACGGAGGGCGCCTTGAGCAGCAGCCGGGCCACGGCGACCCGCTGTTTCTCCCCGCCGGACAGCCGGTAGCCGCGGTCGCCGACCACGGTATCCAGCCCGTCAGGCAGGCCGGCGATCAGGTCCCAGATCTGGGCGGCCTCGCAGGCTTCGATGAGCTCAAGCTCGGTGGCCTCGGGCTTGGCGTAGGTCAGGTTGGCGCGGATCGTGTCGTGGAACAGGTGTGCGTCCTGAGTGACCACGCCCACCACGTCGTGCAGCGACTCCAGGGTGACATCCCTGATGTCATACCCGCCGATCCGCACGGTGCCGTCGTTCGGGTCATACAAGCGCGCGGCCAGGGCGGTGATCGTGGTCTTGCCCGCGCCCGACGGGCCAACCAGGGCGGTCAGCTGGCCGGACGGCGCGCGGAAGCTCACCTCGTGCAGGACCCCGGCCGCGCCGGGCCGCTCGGGCGAGCGCAGCGCGATCGACTCCAGCGAGGCGAGAGACACCTCGCTGGCCGTCGGGTACCGGAACGACACGTCGTCGAACTCGATCTCGGGCGCCAGGAGTTCCGGGCCGCTGCCAGCCGGGGCCGTGCCAGCCGAGACCGTGCCAGCCGGGATCCGGGCAGGCAGGACCGCTGCGCCGGGTCGCTCCGCGATCAGCGGCTTGAGGTCGAGTACCTCGAAGACCCGGTCGAAACTCACCAGCGCGGTCATCACGCTGATCTGGACGTTGGAGAGCTGCGCGATCGGCCCGTACACCCGGACCAGGAGCTGGGACAGCGCGACCAGCGTGCCGACCTGCAGGGCACCGCGGATGACCAGGCTGCCGCCGACTCCGTAGACCACCGCGGTCGCCAGCGCCGCGAGCAGCGACAGCGAGATGAAGAACACCTGCCCGTACATGTCCCGGGTGACGCCGATGTCGCGGACCCGCCCGGCCCGCTCCGCGAATATCTTCGACTCCTGATTCGGCCGGCCGAAGAGCTTGACCAGCATCGCGCCCGCCACGTTGAAACGCTCGGTCATGGTCGAGCCCATCGCGGCGTCAAGCTGCATCGACTCGCGGGTAAGCCGCTGCAGTCTGCGCCCGACCCGCCGCGCGGGCAGCAGGAAGAGCGGAATCAGCACCAGCGCGATGAGGCTGATCTGCCAGGACAGCAGGAACATCGTGACCAGGATCGCGCCCACGGTCAGGACGTTGGAGACCACCGCGGACATCGTGGACGTGATCGCCTGCTGCGCGAAGATCACGTCGCTGTTGAGCCGGGAGACCAGGGAACCGGTCTGCGCCCTGGTGAAGAACGCGATCGGCTGCTGCTGCACGTGGCTGAAGACCTCGGTCCGCAGGTCGTAGATGAGGCCCTCGCCGATCCGGGAGGAATACCAGCGGATGGCGAAGCCGAGGAAGGCGTCGAACAGCGCGACCGCCGCGACCGCCGCCGCGATCCCGATCACTATCGCTTCGTGATGACCGAGGATGCCCTTGTCGATGATCGCCCGCAGCAGCAGCGGGTTCACCACGGTGATAAGCGCGTCGAGGACGGTCACGACCAGGAAGAGGGAGAGCCAGACCTTGTACGGCCTGGCGTAGGTGATGATCCGGCGGACGGTACCGGGCTTCAGCTTTTGCTGGGTGACCGACGGGTCCTGCCGGAAGGACCCCATCATGCTGTGATTCGCCCGACCGTACATGACCAGGGGAACCTTCCGGTGCAGTGATTCCTTCCCGTACCGGCGGGAATGCTGTCAGCCGGCAGCGAACTCCCAGGAGGCTGTCCGGGCGGGGTCCCGGCGACGAGCGCCGGGCCGGCGCCACCTGGGCGTGGTTTTAGTGGTTCACCTTGGTCTTGCCACTACGGGTTGCGCCGCCTCGTCCGCGCAACGTCACTCCGGTCTCGGTCAGGATCCTGTGGACGAAGCCATAGGACCTTCCCGTCGAGGCGGCCAGTGAGCGAATGCTTTCGCCAGAGTCGTATCTCCGGCTTAGGCTCGTCGCCAGCTTGGTGCGATCTACCCCGGTGACCCGCGTTCCTTTCTTGAGACCTTCGGCCATAGGTCCTCCTGTTAGTGATGTCATCAGTGAGTTACACATCCCCTGGTAATGATCAGGCATAACCGCAAGATTGGCCACCCACATGACACCAAATGATCACTATATTTTTATGAGGTTATAGCGAAATCGTAGCCTTAGCGGAGCAACACTGGCCGGCGCGGCCTTACGCAAGCGCGACCAGATCTGCGAAATCCTCGCTCCACGCGTCTTCCACGCCGTCAGGTAGCACGATTACGCGTTCCGGCGAAAGCGCCTCAACCGCACCTTCATCATGAGTCACAAGGACGATCGCGCCACGGAACCCTCTCAGCGCGCCCAGGACCTCTTCCCGGCTAGCGGGATCGAGGTTGTTCGTGGGCTCGTCGAGTAGTAGGACGTTCGCGCCTGATACAACTAGAAGAGCCAGGGCTAGCCTTGTCTTCTCGCCGCCGGAAAGCACGCCTGCTGGCTTTTCCACGTCATCGCCTGAGAAAAGGAATGACCCGAGAACTTTTCGCTGCTGCGATTCGGTAAGGTCCGGTGCGGCCGAGCGCATGTGCGATAGGACCGTTCGTTCGGTTTCCAGGGTTTCATGCTCCTGGGCGTAGTATCCAAGGCTGAGTCCGTGTCCTGGAGTGACTTTTCCTGTATCAGGAGTTTCCAGGCCGGCCAGCAGCCGGAGCAGCGTGGTCTTCCCCGCTCCGTTAAGCCCGAGCACCACGACCCGGCTTCCCCGGTCAACGGCGACGTCCACTCCGGTGAACACCTCGGCCGACCCGTAGGACTTCGACAGGCCGACCGCGGTCAGGGGCGTCCGGCCGCAGGGTGCGGGTACCGGGAAGCGGAGCTTGGCCACCTTGTCCGCGGTACGCTCCGCCTCGACCCCGGCCAGCATCCGCTCGGCCCGACGCTGCATGTTCTGCGCGGCCCTGGCCTTGGTGGCCTTGGCGCGCATCTTGTCCGCCTGGGCCATCAGGGTGCTGGCCTGCCGGCCCGCGTTCACCCGCTCGCGCCTGCGGCGCCGTTCGTCGGTCTCGCGCTGCTGCAGGTAGGAACGCCAGCCCAGGTTGTACATATCCAGGCAGGCGCGCTGCGCGTCGAGGTAGAACACCTTGTTCACCACATCGGCGAGCAGCGCGACATCGTGGCTGATCACGATCAGGCCGCCGCGGTAGCTCTTGAGGTGATCGCGGAGCCAGGCCACCGAGTCGGCGTCCAGGTGGTTGGTCGGCTCGTCCAGCAGCATGGTCTCGGAATCGGAGAACAAGATCCTGGCTAGCTCGACCCGGCGGCGCTGGCCGCCGGACAGCGTCTGCAGCGGTTGGTGCAGCACCCGGTCAGGCAGGCCCAGGCTGGCGGTGATCGAGGCGGCCTGCGATTCGGCGGCGTACCCGCCGAGCACCGCCAGGCGTTCTTCGAGCCGGCCGTACCGGTGGATGGCATCGGCGGCGGCCGCTGAATCGGGGTCGGCCATCCCNNTCCAGGTTGCCGGTGCGCGGGTCCTGCGGCAGGTACCCCACCGCGCCGGACCGCTTGACGGTACCCGCGGCCGGCTGGGCGTGCCCGGCCAGCACCTTGGCCAGCGTCGTTTTCCCCGCGCCGTTCCGGCCGACCAGGCCAATCCGGTCCCCGGTGCCGACCTGGAACGATGCGCCTTCGAGTAGCAGGCGCGCACCAGCCCGGAGTTCGATTTCGCTTGCCACGATCATGATTTAGCTGCTCCTGCAGAACGGACGGAAAACGGACAGACCTCTCCCCTGGGGCGTGTCGTTAGTCCGTAGTTGGCAGCACGCCCCTTAGTTTACCCGGTGAATGCGCGCCGGGGCCATCCGGTTCTGGCTCGGTCAGCCGGATGCGGATGGCCAGGAAATCGCGCGGAATGTCCCTGAGCACGGCTAGCCGCGGGTCAGGGACGGTGAGGAACCGGTCCACGGCACGATCCAGATACGGCACCAGCCGTGCGTCGCTGCGGAGCCCGGCCGCGGACCGCTTATCCCCGCCGAGTACCACGGCATCAAGGCCGTCCGCGCCGTACGGGCCGAATATCCCGGCCGCGGCGTCGCCGGCCGCGCGCAGCGCGGTCGTGGCCTGGTTCTCTCTGCGCCGGGCGAAACGGTGCTGGGACCACCCGCCCGCCGCACTCCGGCCGTGCACGGGCCTGCTTCCGGCCTTTGAGCTCACCAGCTGAGGCGGAGAACCCGCGAACACGCCGGCGGCGTAGCTTCCCAGGCGCACCAGCAGGACTCCCACGGTGCGGTTCGCGACGGCATGCGCCACCATCGCCTCAGCTGCCCCTTCCACGCCGGACCCTTCGGCCGCCGGGATGGGCGGGAAGGGCGGGAAGGGCGGATGGCATTCCGCGATCGCGCCGTCGGCGGCCGTGAAGGTCAGGGATCCGCCGCCCTCATCGGGTGCCACGAGGCTGATGCCATCGTGCCGACGCCCAAACGTAGCAATCCATGACACTAGGCGCTCTGGCGGAACTTCTACCCAACGGCCACCGCCCGCAGCAGGATTCTTCATTACGCACTGCCTTAACATGTTTACTATCCGTACTATTGGACCCCTGAACCCCGCGTCTGCCACGAGGCTCGCATCGGGGTGCTACCGACACAACCGCGCCAGTTCATGACAACAGGGCTAAGGAACACCGACATGGACCCGACGACCCCGATTAACCCAGGATCCGCCATGTCCCGGGGCGGCACCTTCATCCGGCCGGGCGCTGTCGGCTGGGGACCAGGAGACAAGCCCCAGCCGGACGCCGGCCGCGCTACCCCCGCCGCCATCGAGCATGCCCTGGCCGCCGCGGCCAAGGATCCTGACCGGGCCGCCGACCTGCTAGACGAGCTTAGCCGAGGACGGCTGTGGGTCCCGTTGCCCGACGACCGCCCGGTCACGGACGGATCCGCGGTGCTGCTGCCGACCGTCACCTACCTGGGGGCCGAATTCGTTCCCGCGTTTACCTCCGCGCCCCGGCTGGCGAGCTGGCTCGGGCGGGCCAGCGCCAGACGTCGCGGCACCGGGCGTCCCGGCACCGGGCCGCAGAGCCCAGTGCCCGCGCAGGGTGAGGGCGAGAACGACCGCGCCCTCCCGGTATCAGGCGATGGCCCGTTCTCGGCCATCCCGCATATCGTGGTCCCGGCCGCCGACCTGGCCAGACGGCTGCCAGCCGGAGTCGGCATCGCGCTGAACCCGGACGCGGAGGCCAGCGTGCCTATCTATCCGGAAGGTGTCGGCTACCTGGCCGCGAACCTGATAACCGTCGTAGCCACCGACGGCACTCAGGTCCGCATAGGCCGTCCGCCCGTCGATCCGGTCACGCTACTCAGCGAGATCCGGGCCGTCCTCGGCTCCATTCCCGATGTCCGGCAAGCGTCCAGGGCCTGGCTATCGGTTCCCGGACACGGCGAGGGCCTGGTCATGTCGGTAACGCTGCACGACCCGGCACGTGAATCAGCGCGCCGGGAAGTGCTCAGCGCGATCGAGCAGGCGGTGGACGCCGTTCCCGATCAGGGCTTCCCGATCGATGTCACGTTTCCGGGCGAGGGTGAGCCCGACCAGCTGGACGAATGGATTTCCGCCTACGCCGACCCGTTTTATATCCGCGCCTGAGGCGCCGGGCCAGGCGGCCTGGAGGTCAGATGTTGAAGCCGAGGGCGCGAAGCTGCTCGCGCCCGTCGTCGGTGATGCTCTCAGGCCCCCACGGCGGCATCCACACCCAATTGATGCGGAAGTCCGCGACCACACCCTCAAGCGCCTCGCGGGCCTGGTCCTCGATGACGTCCGTCAGCGGGCACGCGGCACTGGTCAGGGTCATGTCGATGGTGGCGATCCGCTCGGCATCGACATCGACACCGTAAATCAGGCCGAGGTCCACCACGTTGATCCCGAGCTCGGGATCAACCACGTCGCGCAGCGCCTCGAGCACGTCCTCCTGCTCCGCCGTAAGCTCCGCGGTCGCGCTCTCGCCCTCCGTCGCCACCGGGGCTGCGGGGTCCGTGCTTACCGCGGGATCCGCGGTCGTGTTCTCTGTCATTGCCCTACCTCCATGGCCTGCGCGGTCGCGTCTTTCCATGCCATCCAGCCGAGCAGGGCGCACTTGATCCTGGCCGGGTACTTCGAGACGCCGACGAACGCCACCGCGTCCTCGAGCACGTCTTCGTCAGGTTCTCCCTCGACCCAAGAGCCTTTGGACTGCATGAGCTCGAGGAACGCCTGGCTGATGGTCATGGCCTCACTCACCGGCTTGCCGATGACGAGATCGCTCATCACCGACGCGCTCGCCTGGCTGATCGAGCAGCCCAGCGAGTCGTACGACACATCCTCGACCACCGGCTCGCCGCCGACGTCCTTCAGCGACACCCGCAGCGTCACCTCGTCGCCGCAGACCGGGTTGACGTGATGNNAAAGGATCCCGCAGGCCCTTGTGGTGGGGGTTGCGGTAGTGGTCCAGGATGATCTCCTGGTACATCGACTCGAGCATCACACGTCCTCCGGGGGCGCCGGGGATACCTTGGGACGCCCCCGGGCTAGCAGAGTCAACACTGAAAGCCGGCGTCGTCATCCCGGCGGAACCGCTGGGTTCGCACTGTCCCCGCGTCCCTTACTGCCGGACGCCGAAGAAGCGCTGGGCGTAACGGATTCCCGCCGCCAGCTCGTCTACCTCGGCGTGGGTGTTGTACACGTAGAACGTCGCCCGCGTGCTGGCCTGCACGCCCAGGGCCCGGTGCAGCGGCCAGGCGCAGTGGTGGCCGGTTCGCACCGCGATACCCAGCTCGTCGAGGACCTGGCCCACGTCATGCGGGTGGACGCCGTCCACTTCGAAGGCGACGGCGCCGCCGCGGTCCTTGGTGGTGTCGGGCCCGAGGATGCGCAGGCCTGGCATCTCCCGTAGAGCGTCGAGCGCGTGCGCAGTCAGCGATTCCTCGTGCGCGGCCACGTTGCCCATGCCCAGGGCGTTGAGGTAGTCGACGGCGGCGGCCAGGCCCGCGGCCTCGGCGACGGCGGGCACGCCCGGCTCGAACCGCTGCGGCGGCGGCAGGAAGGTGCTGCCTTCCATCCGGACCACCTCGATCATCGATCCGCCCGTCAGGAACGGCGGCATCGCCTCGAGTAGTTCCGCACGGCCGTACAGCACGCCGATCCCGAACGGGCCGAGCATCTTGTGCGAGGAGAACGCGAGGAAGTCGGCGCCGAGCGCGGCCACGTCGACCGGCTGATGAGGCACCGACTGGGCCGCGTCGGCCAGCACGAGGGCGCCCTTTTCGTGCGCCGCCCGGGCGACCTCGGCGACCGGCGGGATCGCGCCGGTGACATTGGACTGATGGGTCACGGCGACGAGCTTGGTGCGCTCGGTGATCAGGTCATCCAGGTGGTCCAGGTCGAGCCGGCCCTCGGGGGTGACGCTCAGCCAGCGCAGGGTCGCGCCGGTGCGCTCGCAGAGCTGCTGCCAGGGCACGAGGTTGGCGTGATGCTCCATCTCGGTGATCAGGATCTCGTCGCCCGGCTGCACCTGGAGCCGCCCGGCTCCGCTCAGCGCGTAGGCGACCAGGTTGATCGCCTCGGTCGCGTTCTTGGTGAACACCACCTCACCCGCGTCAGCCCCGATGAACGCGGCGACCTTGGCCCGCGCGCTCTCGTAGACGTCGGTGGCCTCCTCGCCCAGCAGGTGGGTACCGCGGTGCGCGGCGGCATTATGGAGCTCATAGAACGAGCGCTCGGCGTCGAGCACCTGGCGCGGCTTCTGCGAAGTTGCCCCGGAGTCCAGGTAGATGAGCGGCTTGTCGTTGCGCACCGTCCTGGCCAGCGCGGGGAAGTCCGCACGGATCGCCTCGACATCGAGGTGGGCCGGATAATCCGTCATGCCGGCACTCCCAGGAACTTCTCGTAGCCCTCGCGCTCCAGCTGATCGGCCAGCTCGGGGCCGCCCTCAGCCACCATCCGCCCGGCCACGAACACGTGTACGAAGTCCGGCTTCACGTAATCCAGGATCCGGGTGTAGTGGGTGATCAGCAGCATCGCGTGACCCGGCCGCCCGCGGAACCGGTTGACGCCCTCGGCAACGACCTTGAGCGCGTCGATGTCCAGACCCGAGTCGGTCTCGTCCAGGATCGCGAACTTGGGGTTGAGCAGCTCGAGCTGCAAGATCTCGTGCCGCTTCTTCTCCCCGCCGGAGAATCCCTCGTTCAGGTTGCGCTCGGCGAAGGCCGGGTCGATGGACAGCGCGGCCATCGCGGCGCGCTGCTCCTTGATGAAGTCGCGCAGCTTCGGCGCCTGGCCCCGGACCGCCGTGACCGCGGTGCGCAGGAAGTTCGACACCGACACGCCCGGGACCTCGACCGGGTACTGCATGGCCAGGAACAGCCCGGCGCGGGCGCGCGCGTCCACGGTCATGGCCAGCACGTCTTCACCGTCAAGCGTGACGCTGCCCCGGGTGACTAGGTACTTCGGATGACCGGCGATGGCGTAGGCCAGGGTGGACTTCCCTGAGCCGTTCGGACCCATGATCGCGTGCGTTTCGCCGTCACGGACGATCAGGTCGACGCCGCGGAGGATCTCCCGGTGCACCCCAACGCTCTCTTCCACGCTGACGTGCAGGTCGCGGATCTCGAGGGTGGCCACTATGACTCCTTGTTGCTTATGGTGAGCGCGACGTACACGTCGTCGCCTTCGATCTTGACTGGATAGACGGGTACCGGCTCGGTGGCGGGGTACCCGGTGGGCTTACCGGTGCGCAGGTCGAAACACGACCCGTGCAGCCAGCACTCCACGGTGTGGTCGTAGACCTCGCCCTCGGACAGCGGCACCTCGGCGTGCGAGCACACGTCCCGCAGCGCGTAGACCTCGCCGCCTGCCCGCACCACGGCCACCGGCTCCCCGGCCACCTCGACGCCGATCACGCCCTCGGCGGGAACCTCGGAAAGCGCACAGGCCCGGCTGTACTCCGGGGTCGCGGTCATCGCTGGACCCCGGGCAAGGACTTTGTCAGCTCTCCCTCGACGGCCTTGGCGATCCGCTCTCGCAGCTCAGGCACCTCGATGGTGTCGATGAGCAAGCCGAAGAACCCGCGGATGACCAGCCTGCGGGCCTCTTCGAACGGAATCCCGCGCGCCATCAGGTAGAACAGATGCTGGTCCTCGAGCCTGCCGCTGGCGCTCGCATGCCCGGCGCCGACGATCTCCCCGGTGAGAATCTCCAGGTTCGGCACCGAGTCCACCCGGGTGCCGTCGGTCAGTACCAGGTTCCTGTTGTACTCATAGGTATCGGTGCCGGTCGCCTCGGGCCTGATCAGCACGTCGCCGATCCATACCGCGTGTGCCTGCTCGCCCTGCAGCGCGCCCTTGTAGCTGACCCGGCTGCGGCAGTTCGGCACGTCGTGGTCGACGAACAGCCGGTGCTCGAAGTGCTGGCCGGCGTCGGCGAAGTACAGCCCGGTCAGCTCGGCGTCGCCGCCTGGACCGTCGTAGCGGATCGAAGGGGCCAGCCGGACCACGGACCCGCCCAGCGTGACCGCGGTGTGCCTGAGCTTGGCGTCCCGGCCGAGGGTGGCGTAGTGCTGGGAGAGGTGAACGGTGTCATCCGCCCAGTCCTGCAGGCTGACCACCGACAGCGCGGCGCCGTCGCCCACGACGATCTCGACGTTATCCGCGTACGTGGCGCTGCCCCGGTAATCGAGCACGATCACGGCCCTGGAATTCGGCTCGGCCTGCAGCAGCAGGTGCCCGAACCCCGCGCCGTCGGTGCCCTGGCCGGTCACCGTGACGATGGTGGGCCGTGACGCCTGCGCCCGCGCCGGCACGGTGACCACGGTCGCCTCGTCGAAGGACGCGTAAGCACGGGCGCTCACCCGGTCAGCAGGGATAAAGCTACGCGGGAGCTGACCGCTGGCCCGTTCGGCAGAAAAGGTCTTAACCTCCGGGGCCGGGTCTACCTCCACGGTTACCTTCGCGGCCGGAAGCGGAGCATCGCCGTGCAGGCCGCGCAGCCGGCGCAGCGGGGTGAACCGCCACTCCTCCTCGCGGCCGGTGGGCACCGCGAAGTCCGCGGGGTCATACGACCTGTGCTCGTGCAGCCTTGTCACGGGAGCGGATTCAATCGCCCCCTGAAGTCCCGCCGACATCAGCCGACCGCCCCCTCCATCTGCAGTTCGATCAGCCGGTTCAGTTCGAGCGCATACTCCATCGGCAGCTCGCGAGCGATCGGCTCGACGAACCCGCGGACGATCGTCGCCATCGCCTCGTCCTCGGTCATGCCGCGGCTCATCAGGTAGAACAGCTGGTCCTCGGAAATCTTGGACACGGTGGCCTCGTGGGCCATCTCCACGTCATCCTCGCGGACATCCACGTACGGGTAGGTGTCGCTGCGGCTGATCGTGTCCACGAGCAGCGCGTCACACTTGACGTTGGACTTGGAGTGCTCGGCGCCTTCCTGCACGTTGACCAGGCCGCGGTAGGAGGTCCGGCCGCCGCCCCGGGCCACCGACTTGGAGATGATGGAAGAAGAGGTGTTCGGCGCGCAGTGCACCATCTTGGCGCCCGCGTCCTGATGCTGGCCCTCGCCCGCGAAAGCCACTGAAAGCGTCTCGCCCCGCGCGTGCTCGCCCATCAGGTAAACCGCCGGGTACTTCATCGTCACCTTGGAGCCGATGTTGCCGTCCACCCACTCCATCGTCGCGCCCTGCTGGGCGATGGCCCGCTTGGTCACCAGGTTGTAGACGTTGTTCGACCAGTTCTGGATCGTGGTGTAGCGGCAGCGCGCGTCCTTCTTCACGATAATCTCGACCACCGCGGAATGCAGCGAGTCCGACTTGTAAATCGGCGCGGTGCAGCCTTCCACGTAGTGGACGTAGGCGCCTTCGTCCACGATGATCAGGGTCCGCTCGAACTGGCCCATGTTCTCGGTGTTGATACGGAAATAGGCCTGCAGCGGGATATCCACCTTGACGTTCTTAGGCACGTAGATAAAGGATCCGCCGGACCAGACCGCGGTGTTGAGCGCGGCGAACTTGTTATCGCCCGGCGGTATCACCGTACCGAAGTACTCCCGGAACAGCTCCGGCTGCTCCCTGAGCGCGGTGTCCGTGTCGAGGAAGATGACGCCCTTTTCTTCCAGGTCTTCCCTGATCTTGTGGTAGACGACCTCAGACTCGTACTGAGCGGCCACGCCGGCGACGAGCCTTTGCTTTTCCGCCTCGGGTATGCCGAGCCTGTCATAAGTGTTCTTGATGTCGGCGGGCAGCTCGTCCCAGGTGGCGGCCTGCTTCTCGGTGGACCGGACGAAGTACTTGATGTTGTCGAAGTCGATGCCGGACAGATCAGCGCCCCAGGTGGGCAGCGGCTTGCGGCCGTAGTACTTCAGGCCCTTCAGCCGCATGTCGAGCACCCACTCGGGCTCGTTCTTGCGCGCCGAGATGTCCCGGACGACCTCTTCGGACAGGCCGCGACGCGCGGAGGCGCCCGCCGCGTCCGAGTCGGCCCAGCCGAACTTATACGTGCCCAGCCCTTCGAGCTGGTCTTGCGTGGTGGTCGTCATATCAAGAGCCCTCCGGACCCGGAAGTGATATCAGTAGTCGCACGGCCTTCCCCGGCCGCATCAAAAAATCCCTCTTGTAGAACTGCCGGACTCCCCCTGGCCTTCCCTGCGCTTGTCATTTCGCTTGCCGTTACCGGCCCGGCGGCGTGCGTCGTCCCGGTGACGTGCGTGGTGCAGATGCCGTCGCCGTGCGCGATAGTAGCCAGCCGCTGCACCGGCGTGCCGAGCAGCCTGCCAAAGGCCTCGGTCTCCGCCTCGCACAGCTGCGGGAACTCGGCCGCCACGTGCGCGACCGGGCAGTGATGCTGGCATAGCTGTTCCCCGGCGGCGCCATGGCCCGGCGAGCCGGACCCGCCGCCCGCCCCGCCTATGGCCGGGGCCGGCCCCGCCGATGCGGCGTAGCCATCGGCGGACAGCGCCTCGGCCAGCGCCTGCACCCGGGTGGCGAGGTTTCCCTGGGCCACTGCCGGAGCGTACCTGCGCTCCAGGTCGGCCAGCTGCCTGCGGGCGAACTCCGCGACCGCGTCCGGGCCCGCCGTCTCGGCCAGGAACCGCAGCGCGCCCGTGGCCAGGTCGTCATAGGCGTGCTCGAACGCGCTGCGCCCGGCGTCGGTGATGACGAAGACCTTGGCCGGCCGGCCCCGGCCCCGGTTCCCGTACGTCCTGGCCGTCCTGGTCTCGATGAGGCCTTCGGCCAGCAGGTTGTCCAGGTGCCGCCGGATGGCGGCCGGGGTGAGCCCGAGCCGGCTGCCCAGCGTCGCGGCGGTCGATGGCCCGAGTTCCAGGATCAGCCGCGCGACCTGGCCCTTGGTGGGGCCGTCAGTCGATCGCACGTTTTTCACAACAACATTGTGCCGTAAATAGTCCGCCGGACGCAAACTTTTGGCAACGCCGACGTGACGTAAATCACGCTGCGGTCGGCTTGAGACCCAGGACGCGTTCGGCGTTGCCCCCCGCGATCTTGGCCACCTCGTCCGGGCTGAGCGGCAGCGCGTCGAGCAGGGCGCGGCCGGCCGCGTTGGAGCCGAACGGGTAGTCGACGCTGAACAGCACCCGGTCCACCCCGAGCACCTGCACGGTGCACATGACCGGCGGGAGGCTGAACAGCCCGCTGGTGGTCACCCAGATGTTGCGCGTGAAGTACTCCGACGGCCTCATGGCCAGGCCGTCCACGTGCAGCATCGCGTCGATGCGGGCCAGCATGAAGGGCAGCATCTCGCCGCAGTGCCCGACGATCATCCGCAGCGCGGGATGGCGATCGAAGACCCCGGTGGCGACCATGCGCAGCACGTGCAGGCCGGCCTCGGCGTGCCAGCCCCACGCGCCGGTGGCCAGCCGGGCCGCCACGTCCGGCGGCAGTCCGCTGTATAGCACCTCCCGCAGCGCCGCCGGAGGCGGCGCGGGGTGCAGATACAGCGGGACGTCGAGCCGCTCGAAGCGGTCGAGCAGCGGCTCGTACCTCGGGTCGTCCAGGAACGCCCCGTTGGAGCCGAGGGTGCTGTTGACCAGCGCGCCGACGAGGCCGAGTCCGGTGGCAGCGCGTTCGAGCTCGTCGGCCGCGGCCTGCGGGTCGGCAGTGGGCAGGGTGGCGAAGCCGGCGAACCGGTCCGGATGGGCCCGGACCGCAGCGGCGAGCTGGTCGTTGGCCTCGCGGGCGCGGGCCAGGCCTTCGGCCCCGGCGTGCTCCTGCGCGGCCGGGGCCACGTGGGAGATGACCTGCAGGTCGATACCGTTCGCGTCCATGTCGGCGAGCCGCAGCGGACCGAGGTCGCGCAGCCGGTCGCCGACCTGGGGGCCCCACACGGCGAGCTGGCCGGTGCCCGGCGCCGCCGCGAGCTCTGCCGTCCAGAAGTGCTCTTCCAGCGCAATCGTCCGCACCCGGCTATTGTGTCGCACCGGCTACGGTCGTACCCGGCTACCGTCGGCATGAGGAGTGCGGCACCCGGGGATCGGCGCCTGGTGTGACCCACCGCCGCACCTGCACGTAACCACGTGCCTCAACGGTAGGGCCAGGTCACTCCCGTACCAGTAGGCCGGCCATCGTCCGGGAGGATTTGGGCTTGCGGGAGCCGTTTGTGCACCATAGACCCCACAGCGCACCCCTAAGCCCAAACACTCCCCGATATCTGTTCGATTACCGTTAGACGGCAAGCCTCGTGTGACCTCAGCTCGCGGTGATGCCGGAGAGAGCATTGTTACCTGGCCGGCATTCCAGACAGGCTGCGCCACCGCACCCAGTCTTACAGGGTGATGCCGACCGTGATCCCGGCCACGCCGCTGGGATGCTCGGCGGGACCGCGAACCACCTTGTCGGCCCGGGCCGCGATCCGGAGCGGTTCGGCGATCTGGTCCAGCAGCGCGCGGGCCGCCTCGTCGTGCGGCTGCACGATCAGCTGGCTGAGCCGGGCCGAGTTGCCCAGCCGCAGCCCGCTGCGCAGCACCCGGGTCGCGTCTAGGATCACGGCCAGCTGATCCACCGCCGAACGGTCCGAGGACCAGCGCGGGTCGGCGGCCGGCCAGCGGGTCAGGTGCAGCGAGATCGCGTCCTCATGAGCGCGGTAGAACCGCTGGTACATGTGCTCGGTCAGGAACGGGGCGAACGGCGCGAACAGCCCGAGCAGCACGCGGTAGGACTCCCACAGCGTCCACCGGACACTGTCCTGGTCCGCCCGGTCCTTGATCATCTCGATGTACCGGTCGCAGTAGATCGACCAGAACATCCGGGAGGCGGCCTGGTGGGCCTGCATGTAGTCGTGGGCCTCGAACGCCGCGGTGGCCTCGTCGATGGCGTCGGCCAGATGCGACAGCACCCACCGGTCCACGATGTCCCGCTCCCCCGGCGCGGGCGCCGGCCCGGACAGCTCACCGAGGTGCAGGGATACGAACCGGCCCACGTTCCACAGCTTGACCGTGAACTTCCGGCCGGTCCGCACGTCCTTCTCGTTATAGCGCAGGTCGGTGCCGATGCGGCCGCGGGTGGCCCACAGCCGCAGCGCGTCCGCACCGTACCTGGCCATCACGTCGTCCGGCACATACCGGTTGTAGCCGTCCGGACCTGTCGACTTGTCGAGATCTCGCTTGGACAGCTTCTTGCCCTGCTCGCTCAGCCCCCAGCCCGAGATCAGCGCGGTCCGCCACGGCACCCGGCCGAACAGCAGCTCGGACTGCACCACGGAGTAGAACAGCCAGGTCCGGATGATCTCGAACGCCTGCACCCGCATCGACATCGGGGCCAGCGCGGGGTCGGTCCCGCCGAGCGCCCACCCGTCGTTGATCTGCGGGGTCAGCGAGGAGGTCATCCAGGTGTCCATCACGTCCGGGTCGGCGGCGAGCTCACCGTGACCGCACGACGGGCAGGCTTGGCGGGGCGGCTTGTCGGTGAGCGGGTCGACCGGCAGGTCCTCGAGGCGGGCCAGCACCGGTGCGTCGCACGAGGCGCAGAACCAGACCGGGAACGGCACCCCATACCGCCGCTGCCGGGTGATGTTCCAGTCCCACTTGAGCCCGTCGATCCAGTCTTCGAGCCGGCGCCGCATGAACGGCGGGATCCATTCCAGCTCGGCCGCCCGGGCCCGGAACCGGTCGGCGTTCTCCCGCACCGCGATGAACCACTGCGGCCTGATCTGGAACTCGACCGGAGTCTGGCACCGCTCGTGCACCCCGACCACCTGGCGCACCGGCACACTGGACACCAGCAGCCCGGCCTCGTCGAGCGCCCGCACGACGGCCGCACGCCCCTGGGTCACCGTCAACCCGGCGAACGGTCCCGCCAGCTCGCCCAAGCGCCCGTCTGGTCCCACCACCAGCCGCAAGGCCAGGTGGTCACGCCGCCACCGCAGTACGTCCTCGCTGTCCCCGAACGTGCACACCATCATCAGCCCGGTCCCGTATTCCGGGTCCACGTCCTGGTCGGTCAGAACCGGCACCTCGTAGCCGAACAGCGGCACCCGCGCCGTGCTGAGTCCTTGGTAGCGGTCGTCGGCGGGATGGTGGTACAGCGCCACACAGGCCGGCAGCAGTTCGGGCCGGGTCGTCGCGATCTGCAGGTCCCGCTCGCCGCCGAACCTGATCGTGTGCAGCCGGCTGGTCCGCTCTAGGTCCTCCACGTCCGCCTGGGCCAGCGAGGTCTGGTCCTCCGGGCACCACAGGATCGGGTCCTGCGCCCGCCGCAGGTAGCCCGCCTCGTGCAGCGTGACAAAGCTGGTCTGGGCGGTCCGCTGGCAGCGGGCATCGATGGTGGAGTAGCGCAGCGACCAGTCGAGCGACAGGCCCAGCCGCCGCCACAGGTCCTCATACCGTTCGGCCGTGCGCTGGGTCTCGGCCAGGCACAGCGCGACGAACTCGGCTCGCGGCATGTCGACCGCGCGCACCCCGTAGGCTTGCTCCACGTACCGTTCGGTGGGCAGCCCGTTGTCGTCGAACCCGATCGGGTAGAACACCCGCTCGCCCCGCATCCGCCGGTAGCGCACGATGAAGTCGGGCTGCGAGTAGCTCATCGCGTGGCCGACGTGCAGGTGCGCCGCCGATACGTACGGCGGCGGCGTATCTACACTGAAGACCGGCCCGTGTCCGTCACGCTCGTACCGGTAGACGTCGTGTGTCTCCCACAGCGCGCGGGCAGCCGCCTCGACGGCTTGGTGGTCGTACTGGCCGGGTTCCATAGGTAGGGAAGGTATCTGTTTCGGAACGTGCTGCTTAAATATTTTTGGCCGAACGGCCGTGGTTCTCCCCTCCGATGACCTGACGAGCGAACCGCGGGACGGCCGGATGAGTCTTAGGAGTCGGTGCCGTGAATTCTTTGCGGGTACCGCATGCCGCAGCTAGGTGCCGGGGAATGAACATGGTACGAACGAACCAACCGACCCCCCGAGAAGGCCCAGGAAGATAGAGACAAGCGCCACCATGCCCGCCCCGCGCCCCGACATCGCCGACCTGCTCGAGGTGGATGTTCCGCCCGACGTCAAGGTGATCACGGTCAGCGACTTGCACCTGCCCCCGGTCCGGACGGACGTATCCGGGCGGTCCTGCGAGATGCTGGCGCGCCACCTCGCCGAGGAGCCGGGGATGCCCACCGTGGTCCTGGCCGGGGACGTGATCGAGCTGCTCGGCTCCCCCGGGTCGACGGCCACCGACATCCTGCGCCCGCACGAGGACTTGTGCGCGGCGCTGCTCGGCGTGACCGCGCGCGGCGGGCAGGTCATCTACACCATCGGCAACCACGACAGCGACCTGGCCTGGGACGTCAAGGCGGCGGACGCGGTACGGGAGATGACCGGGGCCCGGCTGTGCCTGGCCGCGGACCTGATCCTGGCTGACGGCCGGAAGATCCGGGTGGAGCACGGGCATCAGCTCGACCCGTACAACTGCTTCTGCGATGCGCGCAATCCGCTGGATACCCCGGTGGGTCACCATATCGTCCGCGAGGTCATCCCCCGGATCGAGTTCCTCGGCCGCGGCTGGGTCGACGGCGCGCACGAGATGGCGGACCCGACCGACTTCCCGTCCTTCATCGGCTCCCGGCTCGTCTACCGCAAGCTGGGCCGCCACTTGTGGTGGCTGATCGCGATCCCGCTGGTGATCCTGGTCCTGGTCCGGATACCCGAGTTCACCGCGTTCAGGTCCCGGTACCCAGATACGGACGTATGGGTACACCGGGCCGAGATTCTCGGCTACGGCGCGATAGCAGACCTGATCGTGATCGCCGCCCTGGTCGCCATCTTGGCCCGGCGCGCGTGGGTGTCGATCAGCGCGCTGGCCCTCGACAAGCGGGGCTACGGGCAGAACCAGGCCGCCCGCCAGCGGGCCGCCGACCTGGTCGCCGACGGTTACCACGGGTT
>PMST01000675.1 GCA_003168295.1 Actinomycetota bacterium | reverse complement strand
CGCCGCCCAGCTCCCCGCCACCACCGCCGGGCACGCCCAGGCCCGCGCCCGTACCGAAAAACACCTCCGCGCCGAACTCGCCCGGATCAGCACCGCCGAACGCGGCCTGATCAGCGAACTCGAACACCTCGGCCCCGACGACACCCCCGCCGTCCAGGCCTACCGCCAGCGCATCCGAGCCCGCAACGCCGAGCTCTACGACGAACGCACCCGCACCGAAACCGCCCTCGCCGAACTCCAGGCCGCAGCCCCGCCCGACAACAACCCCGCCCTCCTGGACCCGGCTACCCCACGCCCCCGCAGCCTTCGCCAACGCCCCTGACCGGATCAAAGAAGCCCTCATCAACGCCTTCGACATCCAGGCCCTCTACAACAAAGACATGGACCAGGTCACCATCTGGGCTACCCTGACCGACGAGACCCCCCGCACCATCAACGCCCTCATCGGCGAGCCCCGCACCGGCAACGACACCACCACCCCAGCCCCAGGCCAGGACACCGTTTACCATTCAGTGCCCGCCCCTATGGCAGGGGTAGCGATCCACCCACCCACGATGTGGTCAGTTGCGCTTTTAGCCTCGGTCGACCGCGCCGGCGACGAGGCATCGCGGCGTTTGACGGAGGCGGGGGTAGCCTGCGCGGGCGGGCGGGTTAGGCGGTGACGGGGAGCCAGGAGGGGCGGGAGTGCTCGAAGTCGGTGATGTCGTCGACGTGGCGCAGGGTCAGGCCGATGTCGTCGAGGCCTTCCATCAGGCGCCAGCGGGTGTAGTCGTCGATCTCGAACGGAGCCTTGATCCCGGCCGCCTCGGCCAGCACGACTCGGTTACCCAGGTCCACGACGACCTCGGTGGCCGGGTCCGCTTCGATGGCGTCCTGCAGCGCGCTCACCGTAGCCTCGGGCAGCGCGACCGGGAGCAGGCCGGCCTTGGTCGAGTTCGTGCGGAAGATGTCGCCGAACCGCGGCGCGATCACGGCCCGGAAGCCGTAGTCGGTCAGGGCCCAGACCGCGTGCTCACGCGACGACCCGGTACCGAAGTCGTTGCCCGCGACCAGGATCGTCGCGCCGTCGTACTGCGGCTGGTTGAGGACGAAGGACGGATCCTCGCGCCAGGCGGCGAACAGGCCTTCGCCGAAGCCGGCGCGACTCACCCGCTTCAGGTACGAGGCTGGGATGATCTGGTCGGTATCCACATTGCTGCGCCGCAGCGGAACCGCGCGGCCGGTGTGGGTGGTAAAGGGTTCCACCGGAAGTCTCCTCTTCGGCGTAGTCGGTTACAGGTCGGCGGGGGCGGAGAGGTGGCCGGTCACGGCGGTGGCCACGGCAACCTCGGGCGACACCAGGTGGGTGCGGCCACCCTTGCCCTGGCGGCCCTCGAAGTTGCGGTTAGAGGTGGACGCACTGCGCTCACCCGGGCTGAGCGTGTCCGGGTTCATGCCCAGGCNNCCAGGCACATCGAGCAGCCCGCCGAGCGCCACTCGGCACCGGCCGCGGTGAAGATCTCGTTCAGGCCCTCGCGTTCGGCCTGGGCCCGGACTTCCATCGAGCCGGGAACCACCAGCATCCGCACCGAAGGCGCAACCTTCCGGCCACGCAGCACCGCGGCGGCGGCACGGAGGTCTTCCATCCGGCCGTTGGTGCAGGAGCCGATGAACACCGTGTCCACGGCGATGTCACGCAGCGGGGTGCCCGGGGTCAGGTCCATGTACTTGAGCGCGCGCTCGGCCGCCGTCCGGTCGCCGGGGTCGGTGAACGAGGCGGGGTCGGGGACGGACGCGCCGAGCGGCAGCGCCTGGCCTGGGTTGGTGCCCCAGGTCACGTACGGCGTCAGCGTGTCCGCGTCGATCGTGACCTCATGGTCGAACGTCGCATCGTCGTCGCTGGGCAGCGAGCGCCAGTAATCNNCGGGCGCCGGCCTCGATCGACATGTTGCAGACCGTCAGCCGGCCCTCCATCGACATCGCGCGGATCGCCGGGCCGCGGTACTCGATCACGTAGCCCTGGCCACCGCCGGTGCCGATCTTGGCGATGATGGCCAGGATCAGGTCCTTGGGCAGCACCCCGTCCGGCAGTGCGCCGTTCACCGTGATGGCCATCGTCTTGGGGCGCTGCTGGGGCAGGGTCTGGGTGGCGAGCACGTGCTCGACCTCGCTCGTCCCGATGCCGAAGGCCAGCGCGCCAAGAGCGCCGTGGGTGGAGGTGTGCGAGTCGCCGCACACGATGGTCAGGCCCGGCTGGGTCAGCCCTAGCTGCGGCCCGATGACATGCACGATGCCCTGGTCGCCGTCACCCATCGGGTAGTTCCGGAGGCCGAACTCGGCGCAGTTCTTGCGCAGCGCCTCGACCTGCGTGCGGGACACCGGGTCGGTGACCGGGCTACCCGGGCCGAACAGCGGCACGCCGGGACCGGTGATCCCGGTGGTGGGTACGTTGTGGTCCTCGGTAGCGATGGTCAGGTCCGGGCGCCGGACCTTGCGGTTAGCCGCGCGCAGCCCGTCGAAGGCCTGCGGGCTGGTGACCTCATGCACGAGATGGAGGTCGATATAGAGCAGGTCGGGCTCGCCTTCCGCGCTACGCACCACGTGGGCGTCCCAGATCTTCTCGGCGAGCGTACGGCCCATCACGCTCACTCCTTTCGTTTGCGTCTCGCATGTCGAGACGGCAGTATTCATTACATGAACAACTCTAGCGGAGTCGGCGTCCTCGACAAGACGATTTCGGTGCTGTCCGCACTCGAGGACGGCCCGGCCTCCCTGGCGCAGCTGGTCAAGGTGACGGGATTGGCGAGGCCGACCGCGCACCGGATCGCGGTCGCGCTCGAGAGCCACCGCCTGCTGGCCCGCGACACGCAGGGCCGGTTCGTGCTCGGTCCGCGGATCGGCGAGTTGGCCGCGGCGGCGGGCGAGGACCGGCTGCTGGCGATCGCGCAGCCGATTCTGATCCAGCTCAGGGACGCCACCGGCGAGAGCGCCCAGCTCTACCGGGCGCACGCCGACACGCGCATCTGCGTGGCCGCGGCCGAGCGGGCGAGCGGACTGCGGGACACCGTGCCGGTCGGTGCCGCCCTGCCGATGACCGCGGGCTCGGCCGCCCAGATCCTGCTCGCATGGGAAGAAGGAGGGCGCATGCACCGCGGGCTGCGCGGCGCCAAGTTCACCGCCACCACCCTGGCTCAGGTGCGCAGGCGCGGCTGGGCCGCCACCGCGGCCGAACGGGAGCCCGGCGTGGCGTCGGTGTCCGCCCCGGTACGCGGACCGGGCGGACGGGTCCTCGCCGCGGTCTCGGTCTCCGGCCCGATCGAACGCCTGACCCGGTCGCCGGGGCGGATGCACGCCGCGGCCGTCGTGGGGGCCGGGGACAAGATCGGCAAGCTGCTGCGCGCGGAGGCCTAGCCACGAGTGGCTAGAGGGCTCAATCGGATGATCAAGGCTGGCGCCGAGCAGTGGCAGTGACTTTGCCGAGCAGTGGTAGTGACTTAAGGCCCTCCCGGATCGCCGCGGGAGGCCCTTAACTGAACTAGGTGATGATGGAGATATCGTCAGACCCCGGTAGCACCCGCAGAACCGGAGAACTGGAAATGGATACGAGGTCCCGCGCATGAAGGCAGCAGTCGTCAAAGAGACCGCGCCGGGCGAGCGCCGGGTGGCCCTGGTGCCGGATGCGATAGCCAAGCTGCGTCCCGCCGGGATAGAGGTGATGATAGAGCGCGGTGCGGGCGATGGCGCCTGGCTGAGCGACGCGGCTTACGCCGACGCGGGCGCGGCCATTGTCAGCGCCGCGGAGCTTTACGAGACCGCCGACGTGATCCTCACCGTCACCAAGCCGCCAGCCGCGACAATAAGCAAGCTAAGGAAAGGCCAGGCGATCATCGGCATGCTGGCCCCGCTTACCGATCCTGGGCTGGCCGCCGCGCTGACCGCCCAGGGGGTAACCGCGATCAGCGTGGACGGGCTGCCGCGCACGCTGTCCCGGGCGCAGCCGATGGACGCGCTCAGCTCCCAGTCGAACGTGGCCGGCTACAAGGCCGCCCTGGTCGCCGCGGCCACCTTCGGCAGGTTCTTCCCGATGCTGATCACGGCGGCGGGGACCGCCCGGCCCGCCAAAGTGCTGGTGCTCGGCGCCGGCGTGGCCGGCTTGCAGGCGATTGGCACCGCGAAGCGGCTGGGGGCGGTGGTAAGCGGCTATGACGTCAGGCCCGCCTCGAAAGGTGAGGTGGAGTCGCTCGGGGCCACGTTCCTCGAGCTGACCTCCGTCGAAACGGGGGCTGGCGAGGGCGGTTACGCTCGCGAGTTGACCGCCGAAGAGCGCCAGGCCCAGCAGGAAGAGCTAACCGGCCATATCGCCAGGCACGACGTGGTGATCACGACCGCGCAGGTACCCGGCCGCAGGCCGCCGCTGCTGGTCACCGAGGACGCGCTCAAGGCGATGTCCCCCGGGTCCGTCATCGTGGACATGGGCGCCAGCGCGCTCGGCGGCAATGTGACCGGATCTAGGCCCGGCGAGACGGTCGTCACCGAAAACGGGGTCACGATCGTAGGCGCGGACAACCTGCCCGCCACCGTGCCGACGGCGGCCTCGAACGCCTACTCGCGGAACATCTCTGCGCTGCTCTTGCACCTGACCAAGGACGGCGCGCTGGCCATCGATACCGCCGACGAAATCCAGGCTGGAGTGGTGATTGCGCATGACGGCAAGGTCGTGCACGAAGGCGTCGCCAGCCTGCTCGGCCCGCAAACCAAGGGAGACGCTGATGTCGACGGCACTCGTAACTGACCTGACCATCTTCGTGCTCGCGCTGCTCGTCGGCATCGAGGTCATCGGGAAGGTGCCGGCCACACTGCACACGCCGCTGATGTCGGCGACCAACTCGATCCACGGCATCGTCCTCGCGGGCGCCCTGCTGATCGGGGTGACGGCGCACAACCCGGTCGGCTACGTCCTCGCGTTCATCGCCGCGGTGTTCGCCGCCGCCAACGTGGTAGGCGGCTACGTGGTGACCGGGAGGATGCTGAAGATGTTCCGCAAGAAGGCGGCGCCAGCGCCAGCCAGCCAGGGGCAGGTGAGCCAGGAAGGCCTGGAGCCACTCAACGGCCACAAGGGCCTTAGGGGTCTGGCGGGCAAGGTAGGCATAGGCAGGCCCCAGTCATGACCGGGTTCACCACCAACGTCCAGCTCATCTACGTGCTGGCGGCGGCCTGCTTCGTGATCGGCCTGCACTTGATGAACAGCCCGGCCACCGCGCGCCGCGGCAACCAGGTGTCGATCGCGGGCATGGTGATCGCCGGCGTGGCCACGCTGATCCTGCTGATCCACGACGGCACGGTCACCGCGACCGGCTGGATCGTGCTGATCGCCGGGGCGCTGATCGGCTCGGCCGTGGGCCTGTATGCCGGGCAGACGATACAGATGACGGCGATACCGCAGCTGGTGTCGATGTTCAACTCGGTCGGCGGCGGCGCCGCTGCGCTGGTGGCGATCTACGGCTACTACCAGGTCGAGCACACCGGCGGCGTGCTCGGCTCCACCACGGTGTTCACCGTGCTCGACGTGATCATCGGCTCGGTGACGTTCTCCGGGTCGATCATCGCGGCGGGCAAGCTGCAGGGCCTGATTGGCGGCCAGCCGATCATCTTCAAGGGCAGCCGCCTGCTCAACCTGGTCCTCGCCGTCGTCGCGATCGGGACGGCCGCGTATATGCTCACCACCGCCAGCCTGCCGGCGCTGCTGATCGTGGTGCTGGCGTCGCTGGGGTTCGGCGTGATGATGGTGCTGCCGATCGGTGGCGCGGACATGCCGGTGGTGATCTCGATGCTGAACGCGTTCACCGGCACCGCGGTGGCGATGGCAGGGTTCGTCATCGGGAACTGGGCCCTGATCGTGGCCGGCGCCCTGGTGGGCGCCTCGGGTGGCATCTTGACCAAGCTGATGGCCGACGCGATGAACCGGTCGCTGGTTAACATCATCATGGGCGGGTTCGGTACCGGGGACACCGCCGTCGCCATCGGCGGGCCGGTAGACGCCCCGGTCCGCTCGATCGCGGCCGACGACGCGGCGATCCAGCTCGCGTACGCGTCCAAGGTGATCATCGTGCCCGGCTACGGCCTGGCCGCCGCCCAGGCCCAGCACGGCGTGGCCGAGCTGGGCAAGATTCTGGAGGATCGCGGCATCGAGGTCAGCTACGCCATCCACCCGGTGGCCGGCCGGATGCCCGGCCATATGAACGTCCTGCTGGCCGAGGCGAACGTGCCGTACCCGCAGCTCGTGGAGATGGACGACATCAACCCGGAGTTCGCCCGCACCGACGTGGCCCTGGTCATCGGCGCGAACGACGTGACCAACCCGGCGGCCCGCCGTCCGGGAAACGAGATCTCCGGCATGCCGATCCTGGACGTGGACCAGGCCAAGTCCATCATCGTGATCAAGCGCTCGATGGGGCACGGCTACGCCGGCCTGGAAAACGAGCTGTACTTCAATCCCAAGACCAGCATGTACTTCGCCGACGCCAAGAAGGCGATGTCCGAGCTCAGCTCCGCCGTCAAGACCCTGGTCGCCTG
Organism: Actinomycetota bacterium; assembly: GCA_003168295.1. The sequence goes on along the minus strand of PMST01000675.1, from coordinate 369 downwards.
ACCCCAGGGGTAGAAGGGGCAGAAGGGCCGACCCCCGAAGGGGGTCCCAGGGGGGAACGGGGGAGGGTTTCCCCCCGTAGGGGGTCTGGGGGGCTGGCCCCCCAGAGCGGGGGGTTCCGGGGGGTCGCCCCCCCGGACCAGCACTGTATGGTTCGGAAAGGTGTCAGAGGAGTTGTGAGGATTCGAAGCGGTGGAGGTTGTTGTGAGCGAGCGCACCAAGATCACGCTGGATGAGTCGGAGATCCCTCGCCAGTGGTACAACGTGATCCCTGACCTGCCCGCTCCCCCGCCCCCGCCGCTGCACCCGGGAACGCTGCAGCCGGTCGGGCCGCAGGACCTGGCGCCGTTGTTCCCGATGGAGCTGATCCG
>PMST01000068.1 GCA_003168295.1 Actinomycetota bacterium | reverse complement strand
TCAAGCGCCTGCGCCGGATCGAAGGCCAGGTCCGGGGGCTGCAGCGGATGATCGACGAGGACAAGTACTGCATCGACATCCTCACCCAGGTAGCCGCGGCGACCAAGGCCCTGCAGGCCGTCGCCCTCGGCCTGCTCGAAGAGCACCTCGGCCACTGCGTCGCCCAGGCGATGGCCGAGGACGGCGACAGCGCGGCCGAGAAGGTCCGGGAAGCCTCGGAGGCGATCGCCCGCCTCGTCCGGTCCTGAACGACGATCCCACGACAGAGAACGACCAGCATGGAGGGAATTCAATGACCACGACGAGTTACAAGGTGACCGGAATGAACTGTGACTTCCCCGAACCAGCCGCCTGGCCTGCTAGCCGAGCAGCTCCTCAGGAACTTCCTCGGGCAGGTACCACTCCACCGCCGGCTCGTGCCCCGCGACGAACGCCACCTGCACCCCGAAGACGTCGACCGCCCCGCGATAGTGCCGCCAGGTCAGATCCTCCGGAAACAGCGCGACCATGCCCCCGCACCGCCCGCACACCGCCACCGGCTCCCCCAGCTCCGCCTCCGCACCGGGATCCGGCCGCGCCGCCGGCAGCGCCACCTCGAAGCCCACCGGGTCGACCACCAGCAGCAGCTCCAGCCCCGCCCGCATCTCCTCGGACGTCGCCCTATCCAGCCGCGCCAGCTGCCGAAGCGCAGCCAACTCCGAACAGGCCTGCTCTTTAGGGGTGAAAAGATGAATGATTGTGCCCACGATGCCTCCAAGTTGTGATTGGCAGGTGTCGAGGGCCGCTCTCGGTGTTCGCTGCACCGGGGCGGCCCGCCTTGCTTACACTGACCATAATACAGCGCCAGAATCGAATATTCACATTTGATAGCAGCCATATTCGATAATATTCTCTAACTACCGCATCACTTGCACCAGAAGATCAGAACCGTCATTTCGAACGGACCGTGGCGACTCCGGTCCGCCTCGATCGCCCGCATTAAGGCGTGTCACACCCAACGAGGGCTCAGACCCGACTGGCCCCGATCCCGACGCTGGCCTTGAGTGACGCCCTGCCGCGCCCCACACCGTGATAACCGCGCCGAGGTCACGTCGCTCGCATGCATCGAGCACCTCCTCGCGCGTGAAGGCGCGACCCGCTATCTCCCGGACGGCCGGGATATCCACCTGCCATGACGTGCTACGAACACGAGTTTGTCCAAGTAAACCTGAATCACATAAAGCAAGTCACGTCCCGCGCGTATATCGCGTCAAGCTAGATTCAGTCACTGTGGGCAGAATTCACATCTATATAGGTGAAGCACGGACTCTAGAGTTACTCAAGTGACTAGAGATTGCTTCAAACGCCACGACTCGAAATGGCCGACATGGCTGAACGCTTCGTGATCCCAATGACCTGGCACAGGCCTCGCGATCTGGCTGCGGTCGCTGAGTGGTCTCTGTTATAAGTAGCACAGGGCTGGCGGCCGAGAGGGTGAATAAATGTCGCGGTGTGATCAGAAGCAAGGGCTCCTCGGGTACTGCAAGAAGGAGAGCATGCACCCTGGCGACCATTACAACGGCAAAATCAGATGGCCGCGCACGGGCATCGACCAGGAAAAATACCTAGATCACCTTGATTTCATGCAAGACATTGAACTGCAAGTTCAGGCCTCAGCCGATAGATTCCGCGCCGAGCACTATCAGCTTATAGAGAACCAAGAAAGAAGAGACCGCGAACAACAGCAGCGACAGCTGGCCGACACAGGGCGACGGCTAGTGGGCGGGTATAACCCGGCGACGACAGACTTCGCCCGACGCGAACTGGAAAAATTGGTCGGACGGCGCGGCCCCGCCTGCTTGCTGGCCATGATTCCCGACCCGGGGATGGCAGAGCCCGGCTGGATCGCATGGATGGCGGTCCCCTCGTGGGAGCACTCCCCGATAACGGCGGCCAGGGTGAGCGCGGATGCCCCTCCCGGCTGGCGTGCGCGCGCCGCGGCCTGGGACGCTGCGATGCCCAATGAACTGTGGATCCACGTTCGTGATCTCTTCGCATCGGGCCGGTGCGGTGAGGGCGGCGTGGCCCAGGACGGCAGTTACGCCCAGATCGGCGTCGCCATCAGCGACAGCTGGTCCCAGTGGTATCTGGAGTGCCCGCCGCCCCCAGTGCCTAACACCACCGATAGCCGCGTGTGGGAGATGCCCTGACCTGCGCGTCGACACGACAAGAAAGAGGAATCGAGCGACATGGCAAACGTAAAAGTCACCTGCCCGCACTGCGGACACCAGACGTGGGTGCGAGAGCATTACAACGACCCGTGCGAGCGCTGCGGCAAAACCGTTCCCGATCCCGCTACCAAATAAGGTCCCGGATCTCGGGCAGTTCAGGGGTCGCGTCCCGACGACGCTTCCTCCGATCTGGAATCCCTTAAACGACTAGCCAGGCGCTGCTAGAACAGAACGCCACCTAGCCTGTCCTAACTGCAACCGATCTCATTGCGACCCACGACCGGGGTCCGAGCTCGCCAGTTCCTGGCGGACGCGGCGGAGCATCTCGGTGTCCGATTGCAGGTCGGGGTCGCTGACCTGGCGGTCCAGCTCGACAACCTGCTCCAGCTCGGCGACTGCCCGGTCGAGCTCCCCCTGGGCACGGTGGATCATCGCCACGTT
>PMST01000097.1 GCA_003168295.1 Actinomycetota bacterium | reverse complement strand
GTCGGCGTCGGCTGGCGCGGCACCGGGTACAAGTTCGCGCCGTGGGTGGGCCGCGTGCTGGCTCAGCTCGCCGTCTCCCGCGGCACCGTGTACGACATCAGCCGCTTCGCGCCGGGACGGTTCGCACGCGGCGCCCAGGCCGGGGGGACAGCCGCATGACCGCAGGACAGGGAATCGAGCAGCGGCTCGCGCAGGGCGCGGTGCTCGGGGCCGAGGGCTATGTCTTCGAGCTGGAGCGCCGCGGTTACATCAAGGCTGGCCCGTACGTGCCCGAGGTCGTGCTCGACTTTCCCGGCGCGGTGCGTGAGCTGCACCGGGAGTTCCTGCGCGCGGGCGCCGAGGTGATGGTCGCGCTGACCTACTACGCGCACCGGGAGAAGCTGCGAGACGTCGGCCGCGAAGGCGACCTGGAGGCGATGAACCGCCAGGCGGTGCGGATCGCCCGCGAGGTCGCACGCGAAGGCGATGCCCTGGTCGCGGGCAACGTCTGCAACACCTGGGCCTACGATCCCGCTGACCCGGCGACCAGCGTGACCGTGCGGGCGCAGTACACCGAGCAGCTCGGCTGGGCGGTCGACGAGGGCGTCGACTTCGTCATCTCCGAGACCAACGACTACCTCGGCGAGGCCTTGATCGCCCTGGAGGTGACCCAGGAACTGGGCCTGCCCGCCATGGTGACGCTCGCCTCGACCCAGCCGGAGACGACCCGCGACGGCTACGACTATGTCGAGGCGTGCCGGATCCTGGCCGATCACGGGGCCACCGTTGTCGGGCTGAACTGCGACCGGGGGCCGCAGACGATGCTGCCGATGCTGGCCGGGATCCGCGAGGCAGTGGACTGCGCGGTGGCGGCCCAGCCGGTGCCGTATCGCACCGACGCCGCCGCGCCCACCATGGAGTCGCTGCGGTCGGACGGTGTCGAGCGGGTCTTCCCGCTGGCCCTGGACCCGTTCGCCTGCACGCGGTTTGAGATGGCGCAGTTCGCGGTCGACGCCCGCGATCTCGGCGCCGATCAGGGGACTGGCGGGGTGAACTTCGAAGCGGCTGGCCAGGATCTCAGTCACGTGGTCCTCCTTGAGACACGCCGGACGAGATAAATCCTACTTATCCGATCGATTTTATTCAATTGTGATCAGGTGGGACGTTGGCCAGATCTCTAGCGTGGCGAATGCGTTGTGCTGGGCTCGGTCGGGCAGCTGAAAGCTACGCGGCCGGGTCCCGGTCATGCATGACGGTGTGAAAGGCGGCAGCGGACAGGCGCATGATGGCTGGCACAGGTCAGATCGGGTAGTTACACGTGAGCGAGTCAATGCGCGGGATTCATCGTCGAGCAGGTCGGCGAGGCCACAATAGTGGAGAAGTTGATCCCCGGACCGAGCCGCTGGTCATGTTCAGACGGGAGGTAGACCATGGGTGCCTACGATGAGGTGTACCAGGCCAGTGTGGCCGATCCGGAGGCATTCTGGCTCCGGGCGGCGGAAGCGATTGACGGGTACGTCGCGCCCACGCGAGCGCTCGATGCAGCGGCGCCTCCGTTCTACCGGTGGTTTCCCGACGGTGAGCTCAACGTGTGCCACAACGCGATCGACCGGCACGTCGAAGCAGGTCATGGCGACCGGGCGGCGCTCGTCTACGATTCTCCTGTCACTGGCATCCAGCGCACCTGGACCTATGCGCAGCTGCGCGACGAGGTCGCGGCGTTCGCGGGCGTGCTGGCCAGCCTGGGCGTGGAACGCGGCGACCGCGTGGTGATCTACCTGCCGATGGTGCCCGAGGCGGCGGTCGCGATGCTGGCATGCGCGCGCATCGGCGCGGTGCACTCGGTCGTCTTCGGCGGGTTCGCCGCCANNTCGCCTCGCACGAACCCGGCCGGTGCGTGATCCTGCAACGACCGCAGGCGCGGGCCGCGATGGGTGACCGTGACGTGGACTGGGCCGATGCCGTCGCCGCCGCGTCACCTGCCGGATGCGTGCCGGTCCGGGCCACCGACCCGCTCTATGTGCTTTACACCTCGGGCACGACCGGCAAGCCCAAGGGCGTCGTCCGCGACAGCGGCGGCTATGCCGTCGCGCTGGCCTGGACGATGCCGAACGTGTACGACGTCGGTCCCGGCGAGACGATCTTCACCGCGTCCGACGTCGGCTGGGTCGTCGGGCACTCCTACATCGTCTACGCGCCGCTGCTGGCCGGGGCCACGACCGTGCTGTACGAGGGCAAGCCAGTCGGCACGCCCGACGCGGGCCAGTTCTGGCGGGTCGTGCAGGAGCACGGCGTCAAGAGCCTGTTCACGGCGCCAACCGCGTTCCGGGCGATCAAGAAGGAGGACCCGGATGCCAAATACGCAGGCAGGTACGACCTGTCTTCGCTGAAGTACCTGTTCCTGGCAGGTGAGCGGCTCGATCCCGAGACCTACCACTGGGCCTCCGAACACCTCGGCATCCCGGTCATCGACCACTGGTGGCAGACCGAAACGGGCTGGCCGATCGTGGCGAACCCGGCTGGAATCGAGCTACTTCCCATCAAGCCAGGCTCGCCGACGGTGCCCCTGCCCGGCTGGGACGTGCAAGTCCTCGACCCGTCCGGCAATCCCGCAGAACCGGACATTGACGGCGCGATCGTGGTGAAGCTGCCGCTCCCGCCCGGTTCCTTCCCGACCCTGTGGAACGACGACGAGAGGTTCGTCGAGTCGTACATGAAGGCCTTCGACGGCTACTACCTGACCGGGGACGGCGGCCGCATTGACGCTGACGGCTACGTCTACGTGATGGGCCGCACCGACGATGTCATCAACGTGGCCGGGCACCGCCTGTCCACCGGCGGCATGGAGGAGGTGCTCGCCGCGCACCCAGATGTCGCCGAGTGCGCCGTGATCGGCGTGGCCGACCCGATGAAGGGCCAGATCCCGCGCGGGTTCGTCGTGCTCAAGTCAGGCGTGCAGCGCGACGAGGGCGACTTGGCCGCTGAGCTGGTGCAGATGGTACGCGAGCAAGTCGGCGCCGTGGCCTCGCTCAAGGACGTGGCCGTCGTCGCTGCGCTGCCCAAGACACGGTCCGGGAAGATCTTGCGCAAGACCATGCGTGAGATCGCCGACGGCAAGCAGGCGGCGGTCCCGGCGACGATCGAGAGTGCGGATGTCCTGGACGCGCTACGGCCGGTCCTGCGCCGCGCCTGACGCGAATACCTGCCAGCGTCCTGCGATCCTGGACTCGGCGGCGCCCTACCTCCTACCTCCGATGGCAGCTGACCTGTGGACANNAACGCCCTGGTCACCGGCGGCAACACCGGCCTGGGCCGGGCCTTCTCGGTGGCCCTGGCCAAGGCCGGCGCTGACGTATCCGCGGTCGGCCTGGCCGAGGACGACGGGACCACCCGGGCTCTGATCGAGGCCGCTGGGCGCCGGATGGAGTTCGTGGTGGCCGACATCACGCAGCCGGGCGTCCCGGCAGCCGTCGTGCGGGAGTGCGTGGAGGCGCTGGGCTCGGTCGACATCCTGGTCAACTCCGCCGGCATCGCGCTGCTGGCTGACGTGGCGGAGTTCGGCCGTGACCTGTGGGACCCGATGGTGTCGGTCAACCTGACCGCCGCTTTCGAGCTTGCCCACGAGGCCAGCAGGTTCATGATCGGGCAGCGGTCCGGCAAGATCATCAATATCGCGTCGCTGTTCTCCTTCCTCGGCGGCCGGCGCTCACCTGCCTACGCCGCGACCAAGGCCGGGATCGCGGGCTTCACCAAGGCCTACTGCGACGAGCTGGCGGCCTGTAACATCCAGGTCAATGCCATCGCGCCGGGATACTTCAAGACCGCCATCACCGAAGGGCCCCGGGCCGATCCCGAGGCCGCCCGCCGCATCGTCGAGCACATCCCCGCGG
>PMST01000653.1 GCA_003168295.1 Actinomycetota bacterium | reverse complement strand
GACGTCGGGCTCGGCTACCTCAGCCTGGGCCAGCCGCTCACGACGCTGTCCGGCGGCGAGCGGCAGCGGCTCAAGCTGGCCACCCACATGGGGGAGAAAGGCAGCGTCTACGTCCTCGACGAGCCGACGAGCGGCCTTCACCTCGCCGACGTCGAGCAGTTGCTCGGCCTGCTCGACCGGCTCGTCGATTCCGGTAAGTCGGCCATCGTCATCGAGCACCACCAGGCGGTCATGGCGCACGCCGACTGGATCATCGACCTCGGCCCCGGCGCCGGCCACGACGGCGGCCGGATCGTTTTCGAAGGCACGCCCGCCGACCTCGTCGCCGCCCGCTCTACCCTCACCGGCGAGCACCTCGCGGCCTACGTCGGCACCTGACCGGGCCGAAGCCCGCCATCACCGGCAGACACGGCGCGGGCGGTCCCCAGGCATCACGCCCGGGGACCGCCCGTCCTAACGGACCCCCAACAAACGGACCCCCCCACCAGGGACCCCCACCAACGAGTCACCATCATGACCATCGCCCGCACCACCCCGCCATCCCCGAACACGGGGCTCCTCCCGACGTTCGCGGGTCAGCGTGTAGTCCAGGGCCGGAGCTTGTCGGGGTTGCGGATGGCCCAGATGTGCTTGATCTGCCCGGCTGCGACGTCGAACGCGAAAACCGTCACGGTGATGCCGTCTTGCTGAGCCACCAGACCGGGCTGGCCGTTGACCGTTCGCTCCAGGATCGTCACGTTGCCGGGTGCCCGGCGGGAGAGATCCACGATGTAGCGCGCGATCTGCTCGCCGCCTTCGATCGGGCACAGCGCGGCGCTGGCGAGGCCGCCGCCGTCGGCGATTGCCGTGGCGCTGGGGTCAAGGAGGCCGATGAGGGCGTCGATGTCGCTGGCTTCCCATGCCCTTTTGAAGTCCCTGACGATGGCCGCCTGCCGGGCCGTGGGGGTCGCGGGAGGCTGCGAGGCGCGGATGCGGCGGCGGGCTGAGGAAGCCAGCTGGCGGCACGCCGCGGGGGTGCGGCCGGCGATCTGGGCCACTTCGGCGAAGGAGTAGCGGAAGACGTCGTGCAGGATGAGCGCGACGCGCTCGGCCGGGGTCATCGATTCGAGCACGACCAGGAAGGCCATGGTGACCGACTCATCCAGGGTGACACGGTCGGCCGGGTCGCCGGGGTGGCCGTCCGGCTGCACGCTGGTCCACTCCGCCGGGTCGGGCACCGGCTCGGGGATCCATTCGCCCACGTAGCGCTCCCGCCGGGCCCGGGCCGAGCCGAGCAGGTCCAGGCAGATGCGGCTGGCGACGGTCGTCAGCCAGGCGCCGGGAGATCGGATGGCTTCCTGCTGCTCCCGGGACATGGCGTACCAGCGGGCGTAGGTCTCCTGCACGGCATCCTCGGCCTCGGCCAGCGAGCCCAGCAGCCGGTAGGCCAGGTTGATCAGCTGACGCCGCTCGCTCATGATCGCGCTCAGGCCCGGATCGGGCCGGCCATCTCCTGGCCCGGATCGGGTGGTCATTGGTGCGGCCCTTCGTCGGTCGGATCTGCCCTCACCAGTTCGACGAGACAGGGCGCCGGAATGTGAGGCTGGCGCCGCGTGACATCCCGGCGGGTTGCATCGTCGTATTACTCAGAAGAGCACATCATCCAGCGGGCTCCCGGCTCAGGTTGCGCCCGCAAGAACGGCAAGGAGATGACGATGGACGCACGTCTCGATTACCTCGGCCGCCCTCTGGCGCTGAAATTCGTCAGGTACCTCAACTCGGCGGGGGCCGTTGTGCATGACTCGGCCGTGCCGGCCGCGACGCAGGAGCTGATGAAGCTGAGGGCCAGCCAGATCAACGGCTGCGGCTTCTGCACCGACATGCACATCAAGGACGCCCTGCACGCCGGGGAAAGCCAGCAGCGGCTGAACCTGGTCGCGGTGTGGCGGGAGGCGAAGGTCTTCACCGAGGCCGAGCGGGCCGCGCTGGAACTCGCCGAGCAGGGCACCCGCATCGCCGACGCGGCCGGCGGCGTCACCGATGAGGCCTGGGCGAACGCGGCTAAGCACTACGACGATGACCAGCTCGTCGCGCTGGTGGCGGTCATCGCCCTCATCAACGCCTGGAACCGCATGAACGTCATCATCCGGCAGCCCGCCGGCGACTACCAGCCCGGCCAGTTCTGATAGCCGCCGGCCCACCAGCCGTGCCAGCACCGCAACAGACGAAGTCCGAAGGCTCGCACCCTAGTATCGGCCTGACGGAACTTCGGCCTGACGGGAGGCACCGAGGTGGAGGAAACAGCGCGCCAGACCGCGGACCGGCCTGTGCTCGGCGTGGGCATGGTCGGTTACGCGTTCATGGGCGCGGCCCACTCGCAGGCCTGGCGGACCGCGCCGCACGTATTCGATCTGCCGTTGCAGCCTCACATGGCGGTGCTATGCGGCCGGGACGCGGCCGCCGTGCGCATCGCGGCCGCGCGGCTCGGCTGGACGGTCGCCGAGACGGACTGGCACGCGCTGATTGAACGCGACGACGTGCAGCTCGTGGACGTGTGCACGCCGGGCAATCTGCACGCCGAGGTCGCCATCGCTGCGCTCGAGGCCGGCAAGCACGTGCTGTGCGAGAAGCCTCTCGCCAACACCCTGACCGAGGCCGAGGCCATGGCAGCCGCGGCGGCGCGGGCCGCCTCCCGCGGCGTCCGCGCGATGACCGGGTTCAACTACCGCCGCGTCCCGGCCGTGACCCTAGCCCGCCAACTGGTGACCGAAGGGAGGATCGGCCAGATCCGGCACGTCCGGGCGAGCTACCTCCAGGACTGGCTGGTGGACCCGGCGTTCCCGCTGACCTGGCGGCTGCAGCGCGAGCGGGCCGGGTCCGGCGCGCTGGGTGATCTGGGAGCGCACCTCGTCGACCTGGCCCAGTACCTGACGGGTGAGCTGATCGCCGGCGTCTCGGCAGCCACGGCGACCTTCGTCGGTGAGCGCCCCCTGCTTGAGGCGCCCGGCGGCGCACCGCGTTCCGGCCCGGTGACCGTGGACGACGCCGCGGTATTCATCGCCCGGTGGCCATCGGGCGCGCTGGCCTCGTTCGAAGCGACCAGATTCGCCACGGGCCGCAAGAACCAACTGCGGATTGAACTGAACGGGGACCGCGGAAGCCTCGCGTTCGACCTGGAGCGGCTGAACGAGCTGCAGTTCTATGACCGTACCGATGAAAGCGCCGAGGCGGGCTTCCGGCGCATCGTGGTCACCGAGCCCGGCCATCCCTACCTGTCCGCCTGGTGGCCGCCAGGGCACATGCTCGGCTGGGAGCACACCTTCACGCACCAGGTCCGGGACCTGGTGACCGCCATCGCCGCGGGCACCGATCCGGTGCCGTCCTTCCAGGACGGCCTCCAGGTGCAGCGGGTCCTGGCCGCCGTCGAGCAGAGCGCCGCCCGCGAATCATGCTGGACGCCCGTGCCCGCGAACTGATCTCAGTCCACTCCGAGGGAGCCCTGCGATGTCCCGACCCTTCACCTTGTTCACCGGCCAGTGGGCTGACCTGCCCCTGGAGGAGATCTGCCAGCACGTCAGGAAGTGGGGCTACGACGGCCTCGAACTCGCCTGCTGGGGAGATCACTTCGACGTCGGCCGCGCGCTGAATGAGGACGGCTACCTGGCCGGCCGGCACCAGCTGCTGGCGAAGTACGACCTGAAGTGCTGGGCCATCTCGAACCACCTCGTCGGCCAGGCCGTCTGCGATCACCCCATCGACGTCCGCCACCAGGCGATCCTGCCCGCCCGTATCTGGGGCGATGGCGAGCCGGAAGGCGTCCGGCAGCGCGCGGCCGCCGAGATGGCCGACACCGCGCGCGCCGCGGCCGCGTTCGGAGTGGACACCGTGGTGGGATTCACCGGCTCGTCCATCTGGCACACCGTGGCGATGTTCCCGCCCGTCCCCGCGTCCATGATCGACGAAGGCTACGCCGACTTCGCCCGCCGCTGGAACCCGATCCTGGACGTGTTCGACGCTGAGGGTGTCCGCTTCGCGCACGAGGTGCACCCCAGCGAGATCGCCTACGACTTCTGGACGACCAGCCGCGCGCTCGAGGCCGTCGGCCACCGCGCCGCGTTCGGCCTGAACTTCGACCCGAGCCACTTCGTCTGGCAGGACCTCGACCCGGTGGCGTTCCTGGCCGAGTACCGCGACCGGATCTACCACGTGGACTGCAAGGAAGCCCGCAAGCGGCTCGACGGCCGCAGCGGCCGCCTCGGCTCACACCTGCCCTGGGGCGACCCCCGGCGCGGCTGGGACTTCGTCTCCGCCGGCCGAGGTGACATCCGCTGGGAAGACATCTTCCGGATGCTGAACTCGATCGGCTACCGCGGCCCGATCTCCATCGAGTGGGAAGACGCCGGGATGGACCGGCTAGCCGGCGCGGCCGAGGCGATCACCTTCCTGCGCAGGTTCGACTTCGACCCGCCTCAGGCTGCCTTCGACGCCGCCTTCAGCTCAGGCCGCGACTAGGCGGTCTCGTCGGCGCGCGGCATCCGGGTACTGACCTCTGCCCTGATCCGGGTCATCACGTGCGGGTGGTCCCCGGGCACGGCGCCCGGGGACCACCCGCCTTGACTCCCCAAGGAGGTCCATCATGACCGTCACCGGCACAACCCCGCTATCCCCGGATACGGGGCATTTGGGGCTGAGCCCCATCTAGTGTCATGCTGGCATCGCCGAGGTATCCTTTTGCTCCACTATTTGCGCAGTGGCCTGAAGCCTGCGCGGACCTCTGCCGAGAAGATTTGCGGCTGTTCCCAGGCCGCGAAGTGGCCGCCTTGGTCGAGCTCGTGGTAATAGATGAGGTTGTGATACGCCCGCCTGGCCCAGCTGCGCGGGGCCTGGTAGTTCTCGCCGGGAAAGACGCTCACGGCCGCCGGGACGGAGACGTCGGCGGCGTTGTAAAGGCTGAGCTTATTTTCCCAGTACAGGCGGGCCGAAGAAACCCCGGTGTTCGTCGGCCAGTACAGCGTGATGTTGTCCAGGACATCGTCTCGGGTGAGGTCACCTGCGGGATGTCCGTGGCTGGTGTGCCCGAGCACGGCCGAGGTGACCGGCGCCGCCGGCGTCCGGCCGATCGGATCTACCTCGCAGGGCCTGACGTCGGCCAGGCCGCCACGGACCGCGACAGCGGCGGTAGATGACTATCTCTGTTGTCCGGCCGCGATGCGGATCTCCGCAGGCGATCGGCGGGGCACGGGCAGCCTCGCCCCGGCCGACAGAGGATAACTACGGCCGGTTCGGGCCGTAGACGTCCCAGACCTCGATCGTGCCCTGGCCTGGGCCGGTGGCGTTGACGGAAGCCTGGACGGCGGCGAGTACCTTACCGTCCGGGCTGAAGGCTACCGGGTTCACGGTCTCGGCGGGCGGGACGTCGAAAGCCTTCACCGCCTGACCGGTGCGTGTGTTCCAGATCTCTACCCTGCCGGTGTCTCCGCCGGCCGCGAGGAGCCCGCCGTCCGGGCTGAACGCCGCCGACGAGAACCCATGCTGTTTCCCGGCCGGGTACGTGGCCGTCAGGTCGGTGAGCTTCCCGCTCAGCATGGAGCAGAGCCACGCCACCGGGGAGTCGTCACTCTGCCCGCCTGGGCCGTAGCCGTTGATGTACCCGACTGCCGCGACCACGGTGCCGTCGGGGCTGATGGTGACCGCCGAAAACCCGGCGCCTCCGGCGGCCTGGCCACCGGGTGTGCATGCGCCGGGCTCGGCGGAGACGCTCCGCGTGAACCGAGGCGCGGCTGACGCCGAGCGCCTTAGCGATCTG
>PMST01000633.1 GCA_003168295.1 Actinomycetota bacterium | reverse complement strand
GGAACGCCTTGAGGTCCATCCCCGCGGAGAAGGTTCCGCCGGCCCCGGTGAGGACCGCCGCCCGCAGTTGCGGGGAGGCGTCCAGCTCATCGACCGCGTCCCGGACGCCCGTTGCCACCGCCAGGTTCAGCGCGTTCCTGGCGTGCGGGCGGTTAATGGTGATCACCTGAACCGCGCCGTGCCGCGTGACCAGGACCTCGTCCGCCATCAGCCCTCCATCCCCGCCACCGGGCGGCCCGGCTGGCTGTCTCTACTCCCACGATGCTTACATACAGTGCACCGGCGGGACAGACCGCCTCGGAAGCCTTTGCCGGTAAGACTCGTCAAGCTATCTTGACTCAGTTCTAAACGACAAGATAGCTTGACGACATGACTTCTACGGATCTTGCGGCGACCGCCGGGAGCAGTGACCCGGCGGTCGGACTCCGGGCCGTCGCGTCCCTGCGGCGGCTAGCCGAGCAGCTGGAGTCGCTTCAGGTCGACCGGGCCCGCGACCTCGGCTGGTCATGGTCGCAGATCGCCGTCGAGCTCGGCGTTTCCAAGCAGGCCGTCCACCAGAAGCACGGCGGCCGGGCCAGCACCACGAGAAAAGAGAAGTGAAGTGTTCGAGCGATTCACCGAGCCGTCACGAGCGGCCCTGGTCGAAGCCCAGAACCTCGCCATCGAACTCGGCTCCCGACACATCAGCGCCGGTCACCTTCTCTACGGCTGCGCCCGGGGACGAGAGGAGACGGCAGGAAAACCGCTGTATGACTGCGGGATCAGGGCCGCGTCCATCCGCCGCCTGCTGCCCCGGGCCGACGACCGCCCGGCCGGGCCAGTAGACCCGGGAGCGCTGAGCGCGATCGGGATCGACTACCAGGGTGTGCGAGCCGCGGTCGAGGTGACCTTCGGGCCCGGGGCGCTTGAAGCGGCCCCCGACCGGCGTGCGCGGACGGCCGGAACCCGCAAGCCGCCCTTCACCCCGGATGCGAAACGGTCAATCGCGCTCACCCTCCGCGCCGCCGAAGAACTCCACCAGGAACGGATCGTCCCTGGCCACGTGCTGCTCGGGTTGCTCCGCCTGGACAACGAGTTCGTGTGGAGCGTCCTTGAGGAGGCGGACACCACCGTCGCGGCGCTCTCGTCGGCCGTCCTCTCGCAGCTAACCGCTCCCGTTTAGCGGCTCAGGATTTCAAGAAGTCAATCACAATGTCCCACAGGCGGTCGCCCGCGATGAGCATGTCGTTGTGACCGACGCCGGAAAGGCTGACCAGCCGTGCGTTTCTTCCCATGGCCTTCGTCAACTTTTTTGCCATCCACGGCCGAGTAAGCATATCGTTTGATCCGCTTACGAGCAGGGTCGGGCTGTCGACACTTTCGGCCTTGGAGAGAGCATTAAATGGTCCGGCCGAGAATCCGGCCTTGCCAAGATGCGCCAGATCTAGGGCAGCGGCGAGCAGGCTCGTCAGCGGGCTCAGCAGGACTTGCGCCCGCACGGCGCGGCGACTGGCCTGATTCATTGCCACCGCGCTGCCAAGGGACCAGCCGACCAGCGCGATCTGATCGAGAGTTGCGGATCGCTCCTGCTGTAGGTAGGTGATGGCCGCGTCGGCTGCGCGATAGCAGCCACGTTCTGACGGCGTGCCGGAGCTGACGCCGTAGCCGGCGTATTCAACGCACACTACGCCGTAACCCGCATTGCCAAGCCACTGACGAACATGCGCGGTCCCGGCGAGGGTCATGCCGTTCCCGTAGAAGAATACGACCCAACTGCGCTCGCCAGCGGGCGGCCTGACAATCAAGCCGATTCTTTCGTTGCGAGTGGTCTCCTGCCATACCAGCTCTTCCGCGGGCCGGAGGGTAGGTTTGACCTGCTCGACCTCGATTGACCGGCTGGCTCCGGGATAAATTAGCCTGGATATTGGACTCTTCATTTCAGACTGCTCCGGAAGCGGATACTTCCAAATAACGCGGGCCCTTGAATTCTAGGTACGCTTCGGGCCCGCCGTAAAGGTCAACCTCGTCGATCCTATGAACATGTGCACAATTTCAAACATTACTCGACATCAATGATCGGATCGAAAAGATCTTCGGAAATTTGTGCGCGTTGACCTTGAGTTGATCTTCAGGCAGACGATATTATGTTCGTATAGATGATCGATAGCCGATGGAAGCCGGAGGGGCCAAGGTGGACGAGCGCGACGACGCAGGCGAGTCGCCCTGCCCGGTTCAGCCCAGCGGGAAGCCTGGCCTGGAGCCCACCGCTTCCGGCGGCGAGGATGCCCTCGGCGACGGCCGTGAGGCTGCCAACACTACGGCAGGCGCTTCCGATGACGACTGGGATGGGCTGCCGCGGTGCGTTCCCGAGGACGACTTCGACGCGGACGCGGAGATGGCCCGCTGGGTCGCCGACCTCGAGGCCGGCCGGGAGCGGATCCCCGACGAGCGGGAGCGCGACGGCTCGGGGATCTGCCTCAGCCTGGGCGACGCCTGCGACCTGGACCCGGCGCTGCTGGCGGCGATGCTCGGCCCGGACGGCCTCGGCGGCCAGTCCCCCGGCCCCGCCTTCGCCCAGAAGAAGGAAGCCGACGCGCTGCGCCCCGGCCCGGTCCTGGCCGCCCTGACCGAGCAGGCGGGCTCCGACCTCGCGGTCTTGTCCGATGACGAGCTGACGGGGGCGCTGCACGCGGCCCGGCGGCTGGAGAACTGGGCGGCGTACCTGCAGACGCTGTCGATCGCGGAGTTCGGCCGCCGCCGGATGGCGGCGTTCGAAGACGCGAAGGCGCGCGGGGTCAGGCCCGGCCGCCGGCCGGGCGAGTTCCCGGCCCCGCTCACGCCCGAGGACGAGCTGAGCTTCGAGTCCGGCATCCCGAACATCGCCCGGGTCTACGACGCCCTGCTCGGCGGCAAGGACAACTACGCGGTGGACCGGGAGGCCGCGCTGGCGCTGGCCGCCGCGATCCCCGGCGCGGCGCAGGCCGCCCGGGACAACCGGGCGTTCCTGGGCCGGGCGGTGCGGTTCCTGGCGGACCGGGAAGGCATCACCCAGTTCCTGGACATCGGCACC
>PMST01000497.1 GCA_003168295.1 Actinomycetota bacterium | reverse complement strand
GCGAGCAGTTCAGGCAGTTAACGGCGGCCTGGGTTCCGCAGCTGAGGTATCGCCCCGGTCAGCCGGACTGTGACAGCTGGTGCAGGCCGTTGATGGCCAGGACGTAGCCGTGGACGCCGAAGCCGACCACGATGCCGGAGGCGACCGGGGAGATGAAGGAGTGATGACGGAACTCCTCGCGCTTGTGCACGTTGGAGATGTGACACTCAATCAGCGGCAGGCTGGCACCCTCAATGGCGTCGTGCAGAGCGACCGACGTGTGCGTGAACGCCCCGGGATTGAACACCGCGCCGATCGACTCCCCGGCTTTGACCGCCGCTCCGGTTTCATGGATCCAGTCGATCAGCTGGCCCTCGTGATTCGACTGCTTGAAGTCGACGTCAAGGCCCAGCTTGGCCGCCGCGTCGGTACACAGCTTCTCGACATCAGCCAACGTGGTGGTCCCGTACACCTCCGGCTTCCGGGTCCCCAGGAGATTCAGGTTAGGCCCGTTCATGATGAGTACCGATGCCATGACGCGATCCCTTCATCGACTAGCCACGCCAGCCCGCGGACTATTAGGGGTCCAGCCTGCCGGAGACTACCAGGCCACTCTTGCGGGACGCCCGAGTCGGCTCCAGCACGTTTCCAGCTAGCGGGATGGCGGTGGATCAGGGACGGCGGTGGATCAGGGACGGCCGCAGGGCGGAAGCGGGCCTAGCCGACGGCCGCGAGGCGGGCCCTGGCGTACTCGTCCTGAGACACCGGCTTCGCCCATTCCTCGCCACAGTCGTTCAGGTGGATCATAAAGGTCTCCTTGGCCGTGAAGGCCGCGATCGCGGACAGGATGGCCAGGCCGAAGGTGATACTGCCGACCACCCAGAGCACATGGGTGTGAACCCCCAGGGCCAGATGGCTGCAGGTGGACCCGTTGACAATGGCGTTCGGGAGGAATTTCTTGTTCGCCACGCAGGCAGCCGGAGTGGGGCCGGCGATCGCCGCGTAGGTGGAGGGCAGGAAGGCGGTAATCAGGACGCCGATGTTCTGCGCGATCGCGAACGAGCTAACCCGGGTCCGGGTCGGGAACATCTCCTGGAACAGCGACGGGAACACCGCGTTGTAGCCCTGGTATATGCATCCCCACATCAGCACCGCGAAAAAAATCGTCATCGGGACATTGTCGTGGCCGATGAAGTACAGGTACGGATACGCCAGGATTCCGGCACCGAGCGAGCCGACGATGATGCACGGACGCCGGCCGATGCGATCGGAGAGGCTCCCGATGTACGGGATGAGAACCATCGCGATGGCATTGCCGATGACCGGGATGAACAGGTACAGCCTGGTGTTCATGCCGACGCCGTACGCCGCGTTGGTAGCGAAGGTGCCGCCAAAGGTGGTCGCCAGTGTCGCCACGCCGTTCATCAGCGAGATGCACATGACGCGGACCATGTTCGGCCAGCTCAGCCGGATGGCCTCGTAGACAGGGTTCTTCGGGACCGCGCCGCCAGTAGCCACTTCCTTGAACGCCGGCGTCTCGTCGACATTCCTCCGGATGACATAGCCGACGGCAACCACGACCGAACTCAGGAGGAACGGAATCCGCCACCCCCAGCTGTCCATCGCGCTGGTGCTCAAGGTGAAGTACAGCGGCAGGAACACTGCCGCGGCAATGAGCTGGCCGCCCTGGGTGCCTTGCAACGTGAAGCTGGCGTAGTAGCCGCGCCTGCCGAACGGCGAATTCTCGACGATCATCGCGCTCGCCCCGGACAGCTCGGCTCCGACCGCGAAGCCCTGGATGAGCCGGAGCACCACCAGCAGGATCGGCGCGAAATAGCCGATCGCGGCGTAGGACGGCAGGAGGCCGACACCGAACGTCGCGCAGCCCATCGTCAGCATGCACGCAACCAGGACGTTCTTCCGGCCGTGCTTATCTCCCCACCGGCCTAGGAAAAGCGCGCCTAGCGGGCGCGCTGCGTAGCCGACGCCGTAGGTGGCGAGCGATTCGATGATGGCGAGCTTGGGGTTCCCCTTCGGGAAGAAGATATCGGGGAACACCAACGATGCCGCAGTGGCGTAGACGAAGAAGTCGTAGTACTCCAGCGCGCTGCCGGCCCAGCCGCTAGCTACCGCTCTCCTCGGTGCCTTCTTGAACTCGGCGGGTTCGTGTGAGCCCTCGGCCTCGGCAATCTCATCGTCCACAAGAACTCCCTCCTCGCGGGCCGCAGACGCACGACACGATGAGACCGTGCCACTTCACCTTCCGCAAACGGGCAATGGCCTTCCGCTGATCGGGAAGCGAACACGGGGATATCGCGCCGGACGCCTTTTATTTGCGGCGAGGCGAAGATTGCACAGCGTCGGTATCCGGACACGCAGTGCAATTGAATGGACGCGGAATTCCGCTATGGACGCGAAGATCCTTCGAGGTTAGAGTGCAACTGGGTCGCGATGGCGCTGGCTTGCCAGCGCTAGTTCGCCGCCAAGCGCTGCTCCGGACCCCGGTAGCGCTGCGTGCTGGTATCACGCTTGCTTACCGGGAGATCTTACGTTGGCGCAGCTACTCACCCATCCCCCCGCGCGGCGTGGCGCCGTCTGGGACGGGCGTTTGGGTGCTGCCGCCTTCATGGTCATCAGGTACACCGAGGGTGGTACCGCCGGGTCCGTTGCCTGGAGAAAGGCCCTCGCGGCTTTCCGCGAGCGTCCGAATGGTCAGGTACCGCATCCCGCCGATCACGTCGAAACCGAGGTGGGGGCGCGCCCTTCTTCTTACGACGTCTTTATCGGCTTTCTTCGTGCTGCTGCTAGAAAAGGGAGACCCAATGGCGGGTAACTCGGCGGAGCCTGGCCGCTCGGTGACTAGCAAGGTCGTGGCGATCTTGCTCACGTTTCATGACGGCAACGAGCACTCGCTCACCGAAATCGCCCGGCTGACCTGCCTGCCCGTCTCCACGGCCCACCGGCTAGTCACCGAGCTCGCGGGATGGGGCGTCCTAGAGCGCACCGACGAGTCCATGTTCCGGATCGGCCTTCCCATCAAGGCCATCAGCAGCCGACGGACCTACACCCCGGCCATCTTGGAATCAGCCCGGCGGGTCCTGGAAGACCTGGTCATCGCGACCCGGGCCGGGGCCCGGCTTGGGGTCCTGACCGGCACCGACGTCGCCTACATCGAAAAACGCTGCGACCACAGCCCGGTCACCACCTTCGCCCAGACCTCCCGGCTGCCCGCTCACGCCACCGCCCTGGGCAAGGCGCTGCTGGCGTTCTCCTCCGCCGACATCCTCAACCACATCATCGGCGGCGGCCTGAAATGCTACACCCCGAACACGGTGACCGACCCGGACCGGCTCCGCCAGGCCCTGGCCAGCATCAGGCTCACCCGCGTCGCGGTATCACGATGGGAATACAAGGCCGGCGTCTCCGAAGTCGCCGTGCCGGTCTTCGGATCCGGCGGCATCGCCGTCGCCGCCCTCGAGCTCACCGTCCCCAACCTCCGCGCCGACCTGCAGATGGCAAGCTCCGTCCTGACCATAGCCGCCCACGGGCTGTCCAGAGAACTCGCCGCCAGCAACCACGCCGGCAGCCTCGCCCTGATTACCGCTTAGTGGCTGGCCCAGACTTGACCACGAAGCCGGAGGCGAATCCGAGCGGCAGGACCCGGCGTAGCTTGTCTCCCTCTTGGAGTTCGATCACGACATTGGTGATCGGGACGGCCCGGCAGCTGAGGCAGATGCCTTCGACGCGTTCTTCGTCGCTCAGCACGCTGTCCGCAATCGCCCGCTCGTAACGGACCTCGCCCAGCAGGAGATGGAGCTTGCAGACCCCGCAGCCGCCGCGCCGGCAGCCGATCCGGTAGCCCAGGCCGGCCCGGCTCAGGGCCGCGAGCAGGGTTTCCTCCGGCCGCGCGGATACCCGTTCCCGGTCGGGCAGGATGGTGATCTCAGCAGCCTCGTCCTTGTTCTGGGGCCCGGATCCGGTCTGGCTCACTGGCAACGGATCCCCACCGAGCCAAGCCCGTCGAACTCGGCCGTCGCGATGCTTCCGGCTTTCAGCGGCACGGAGGCGGTCAAGGCACCGGAAAGCACGATGGTCCCGGCGTCGAGGTGCTCTCCCTGGGCCGTCAGGGTGTTCGCCAGCCAGGCCAGGGCGGCGGCCGGGTGCCCCATGACCGCGCCGCCGGCCGCGGTGTACGAGCCACCCTTCCAGCGGAACAGGCAGCCGAGGACATGGAGGTCCACGAGTTCGCGCGGGCTGCGCCCTTGCGAGCCGAGGATCACTTTGGCCGCTCCCGCGTTGTCAGCGATCGAGTCAGGCTGCCGGAAACGTTCGCGGTACCGCGAATCGACCACCTCCAAGGCGGGGAACACCAGCTCGGTGGCGGCCATGACCCCGGCCAGGGTGGTAAAGGCGTCGATGCGGCGGCCGAGAAGAAAGGCGATTTCCGGTTCGGCGCTCGGATGAATCAGCTCGTCACGTCGTAGCGGCTCGCCGAACGGATGGATCATGCCCGAGGTCAGGCGCCCGTAGACCGGCTCACCGATGCCGAGGGCGTCCCGCTTGACCTTGCTGGTCATCCCCAGCTTGGCGCCGATGACGCGCTCGCCGCCGGCCAGCCGGTGTGCGACGAACAAGGACTGCGCCTCGTAGGCGGTCCCGGCGCCGAGGAATGGCTGCGCGTGGGTGAAGGGAACGATGGGCTTGCGCTCGCGTTCGGCGCTGACCAGGGCGTCCGCGATGGCCTGCGCGGCGCTCATGCGGCATCTGGATCGCTGAAGTGGGCTGATACGGCACCGAGGTGGGCGAACTCGGCCCGGAAGACGTCACCTGGCCGCACCGGCACCATTCGATGCAAGCCGCCGGTCAGCACGATGTCACCCCGGCGCAGGCCCGATCCCTCCCCGCTCAGCTTGTTGGCCAGCCAAGCTACGCAGCGCGCAGGATGGCCGAGGGCCGCTGCCCCGGCGCCACTGTCGATCGGCACGCCGTTGCGGTAGAAGAGCATCCCGACCAGGCGCAGGTCAATCCCGCTGACGGGGGTAACCCGGCCGCCTAGGACGAGCCGGGCCGCGGAGGCGTTGTCCGCGACCGAGTCGACGAGCTTGCCCCGCCAGTCCGCGATGCGGCTGTCCCCGATCTCGATGGCCGCCAGTACGCCGTCGATGGCCGCGAGTGCCTGCGCCGTACTGACGCCGGGTCCGGATAGGTCGGTGCCGAGCCGGAGCGCGATCTCGGCTTCGGCCCTGGGCTGGATGAGCTGGTCATAGCGGATCTGATCGCTCTCCTCAACGATCATGTCATCGAGCAGGACGCCAGAGATGGGTCCGGTGATCCCGAGCAGCTCCTGCATGGCCAGCGAGGTGAGGCCGAGCTTGTGGCCGCGGATGACCCGCCCGGCCGCCAACCGGCGCTCGATATTGCGGGTCTGGACGGCGTAGGCCTCCTCCGGCAGAAGGTCAGGCCGTTCGTCGGACAGCGGGCTGACCGGGGCCTGGTCGATTTCGGCGTTCCACAGCCGCTCGGCTAGTCCCGGGAGCGGGCTGACAGTACGCTCACTCTCAGTCACGACCGCGGTGAACCGATACTCAGGTCAGGACCGTGGTGAACCGTTCGTTGAGCTCGCGCTGGATGTAGAAGATGGCCTTGCCCAATTGGTCGACCGTCCAGGTAAGCGGCGGAGAGTCGCGGAAGACCAGATAGCCGCCGCTGAAGACCTCGTTGCGGTTGCCTGACGGGTCGAAGAAGTAGATCGTCTCGCCCCGGGTGATGCCGTGCTGGGTCGGGCCGACGTCGACGGACACATCGTCCATGGCGAACAGGCCACCGGCATGCTTGATCGCGTACCAGTCGGTGAGGTTGTAGGCGAAGTGGTGCAGCTTCCCCTGGGGCCCGGCCATGAACGCGATGTCGTGCGCCGTATTGCCGCAACTCAACCACGAGGCGATCAGGTGATTATCGTCGAGGTTGTCAACCACTCGCTCGGCCGGATGGAAATCCATCACCTCTTGGTAGAACCGCTCCAGCGTAGCGGGGTCTTCGGTGGTGATCATGGCGTGGTCGACCCTCGGGACCCCGACCCCGACCAGGTGACGCGGGAACGCCTCGGGATTGATCAGCCCCACGTCGGTGCCGACGTATTCGGCCTCGGAGTACAGCTCGATGACATGATCTGAGGGCAGCACGAGCCGCACGCCGTCGCCGATCGCGAGATTCTCGCCCTTGCTCATCCGCTCGGTCAGGCAGCCGAACTGACGGGCTCGCTGCTCCAGTTCTTCCAGGTCAGTCTCGCGCTCGACCTTGTAGCCGAACTTCACCACGCCGACGCCGCCCTCTTCCAGGACGACGGAGTGGTGATCGAACTCATCCCACCCCTTGTAGTACAGCTTGCCTGGTTCCTCGTGCACCAGCTTCATGCCGAGCGTCTCGCCGTAGTGTGAGCGGGATTCTTCAAGGTCCGTGACCCTGACGTGGACGTACCCCATTCGCATGACACCCATCTGGCCGCTTCTTTCGTTCGAAAATTTGTTCGTATCAAGACTCTCTCTCTTCTCTAGTGGACAACAGAGTGGAGGAACGACGAACCTATCTTCTGCTCAGCGGGACAGGACCGGCCACCGGCCTGCCGCCTCGGCGAGGATGCGGCTGGAGCCGGCCATACCGTAACGTCAGCTCGAAACGAATCAGAGGTGTATAGCGAGATGACCCAGCCAACGGGTGCTGCCGATTCCGATGACCTGCTGCCCGCTTTTTCCGTTTCGGCGGCGCTGGCCCAGCGGGCGATCGGCGCCGCGCGCGAAGCCGCCCGCGGGCTGGCCGTGCCGGTCTGTATTGCGGTGTGCGATCAGGCCGGCCACCTGGTCGCATTCGAGCGCATGGACGGCGCGCCCTTGATGTCAGCTCAGCTGGCCCAGGACAAGGCGTACTCGGTCTGCGCATTCAATGGCCTGCCGACCGATCAGTGGTGGTCGATGCTGGAGACGGAGGGCGCTTTGCTGCACGGGATCGTCAAGACCGATCGGCTGGTTATCTTCGGCGGCGGCGCACCGATCCGGTCCGGGCGGCACCTAGTGGGTGCGGTCGGCGTCTCCGGCGGGAGCGAGGAACAAGACAGTCAGATCGCGAAGGCAGCGGCGTCCAGCCTGTTCGGGTCCGGGTCAGGCGAGCCCGGCTGAGCCGGTCCCGACACTCAGCCGGGGAAGAGCTCCTTCACGTTCCTACTCAGCAGAACCACACGCCCGCCTGCGCCAGAAACCGCAACAGAGTCGACCTGACCAGCTTGGGCAGTGCCTTCGGGCAGGATCAGGGCTCATCATGAAAGGAGTGGCGAGTGCTTCCTTCATCGCTGCGGGTCGAGTTCAACGATGACGTGGCCGTCCTTCGGCTGTGCCGAGCGGCGAAGCGGAATGCCCTGGACGACGACACTGTCCTGGGCATCGAGGAGTTTTTCGCCGCCCCGCCGGAGCGGGCACGCGCGGTGGTCCTGGACAGCGAGGGTGATCATTTCTCGGCGGGCTTGGATCTTTCTGAGCTGACCGAGCGGGATGTCTTCGCGGGTCTTGAGCATTCGATGATGTGGCACCGGGCCTTCGACCGGGTCGAGTCGGGTCGGCTGCCGGTGATTGCCGTGCTCCGGGGGGCGGTCGTGGGCGGCGGACTCGAGCTGGCCTGCGCCGCGCATATCCGGGTGGCGGAGGACACCGCGTTTTACGCCCTGCCCGAGGGCCAGCACGGATTGTTCGTCGGAGGGGGCGGATCCGTCCGGGTGCCGCGGCTGATCGGCGCGCACCGAATGACCGACATGATGCTCACCGGGCGGGTCCTTGACGCGCGAGAGGGCCACGAGGCGGGGCTGTCGCACTACCTGACCGGCCCGGGCGAGGGGTCCGCCAAGGCGATGGGGCTGGCGGCCCGGGCCGCGGCCAACTCTCCGGTGACGAATTTCGCCGTGCTGCAGGCGCTTCCGCGGATCGCGCAGGCGAACCCGGCGGAGGGCTACCTGCTGGAGTCGCTGATGGCGGCCGTCGCCGGCGGAAGCTCGGAAGCCAAGGAGCGGATGCGCGCCTTTCTGGAAGGCAGGGCCGGCAAGGTGCGACGGCAGGAGTCCCGCCCGTGAGCGGCGCGGCGGCCGCCGGTGACGCCCTGGAAGTGCTGCGGCTCCCGGCAGCGGACGTTATGGAGCACACCGAGATCGGTCGTTACCTACGCTGGCTGGCGGACCGGCGGAGCCTGCACTTCACCGCCTATGCCGACCTGCACCGCTGGTCGGTCACGGATCTCGGCGGGTTCTGGTCCTCGATCTGGGAATTCTTCGGCGTTCAGTCTCAGGCGCCGTACCAGGCCGTGTTGGCGAGCCGTCAGATGCCGGGAGCCACCTGGTTCCCGGGGGCGCGGCTGAACTACGCCGAGCACGCCCTGGCCGGTGCCGGCCAGGGGGACGACGCGGTGGCCGTGATCGCGCATTCGCAGACCCGGCCTGAAGTCCAGGTCAGGTTCGGCGAGCTTCGCCAGCAGGTCGCCGCCGCACGCGCCGGGCTACGCCGTCTGGGCGTCGGGCCAGGAGACCGGGTGGTCGGCTATCTGCCGAACATTCCGGAGACCCTGGTGGCCTTCCTGGCTACCGCCAGCCTGGGCGCGACCTGGGCCAGTTGCGCCCCGGAGTTCGGCGCGCCAAGCGTCGTCGACCGGTTCGGGCAGATCGAGCCGAAGGTCATGTTCACGATCACCGGCTACGGCTACGGCGAGAAGCAAATCGACCGGAGCGCGGATGTGGCGGCCATCAGGACGGGCTTGCCGACGGTCGAGCACGTGGTGCATGTCCCCTACGGGCCTGGCGAGCTACCGGACGCTCTCCCGTGGGACCGCCTGCTCGCCGACCCGGACGGGCTCAGTTTTGAGCCGGTGGCCTTCGATCATCCTCTCTGCGTGCTGTTCTCGTCTGGCACCACAGGCAAACCCAAGGCCATCATCCACGGACACGGCGGGATTCTCCTCGAGCACCTGAAGAACAACGCGCTGAGCTGGGACCTATCGGCTGGCGATCGGATGCTCTGGTTCTCGACGACCGCCTGGATGATGTGGAATGCCCTGGTCTCCGCGCTGCTTAACGGGTCGTCGATCGTGATGATCGATGGCAATCCGCTCTATCCAGATATCAACTGGCAGTGGCGGTTGGCCGAGGAGACCGGCGCGACGCTCATGGGAGCAAGCCCCGGGTATCTGATGGCCTGCCGGAAAGCTGGCGTGCAGCCGGCCAAGAGCTTCGGGCTGTCCCGGCTGCGGCAGCTCGGCGTGGCCGGCAGCCCGCTCCCGGTCGAGGGATACCACTGGGTGTCGGAGCAGTTCGGCTCCCGGGTGCTGCTTAACGTGGGCAGCGGCGGCACCGATGTCTGCACCGGGATCGTGCAGGGCAGCCCGCTGCTGCCGGTGTGGGCCGGGGAGATCTCCGGGGCCTGCCTGGGCGTGGACGCGATGGCGTTCGATGAGCAGGGCCGGCGCGTGGTCGGTCAGCTCGGTGAGCTCGTCATCGCCGCGCCGATGCCGTCGATGCCGGTCGGATTCTGGGGTGACACGGACGGTTCGCGGTACTCCTCCACCTACTTCGAGGACTTCCCCGGTGTGTGGCGGCACGGGGACTGGACCCGGTTCTCTGCGGCCGGGAGCTGCATCATCGCGGGTCGCTCCGATGCCACGCTGAACCGGGGCGGAGTGCGGCTGGGCACCGCGGAGTTCTACCGCGTGGTGGAGGAAGTGCCAGAGGTCGTCGACAGCCTCGTCGTCCACCTTGAGGACCCGTCCGGCGGCAACGGGGACCTGCTGCTGTTCGTCCAGCTGCGGGAGGGGGCGGCACTCGACGACACACTCCAGCGGACCATAACGACGCGCCTGCGGACCTCGCTGTCTCCCCGGCACATCCCGGACAGCGTCATCGCCGTCCCCGCCATCCCGCGCAACCGCACCGGCAAGAAGCTCGAGCTGCCGGTCAAGAAGATCCTTCAAGGCGCCCAGCCGGACGATGTGGCGAGCCGGGACGTCCTCGCCGATCCCGCATCGCTCGATGCCTACGTCGCTCACGCGGCGCAACGGAGGCCGACTTGACTTCTCCCCGGTCTGAAGGACGGGGATTCCGGCGGTCACCCGCCGGGGTTCCTGTTTCACGGCCGGCTGCCCGACCGGGATGGCTCCCGCTCGGGTCTTGTGCCGGCTCCGCAGGCATGCACCGCCAGCCCGGCGGCTTTGATGTTGACTGCGGCGTTGATGTCCCGGTCGTGCCGGGTACCGCAGTGCGCGCATTCCCACTCGCGGGTGCCGAGCGGCAGGCTCGATGCCGTGTGCCCGCACGCCGAGCAGGTCTTGGACGAGGGGTACCAGCGGCCGGTCACGATCAGGTCGCGGCCGTACCACCGGCATTTGTACTCCAGCATGGCTGCGGACTGCAGGTGCCGCAGGGCCTGCTGGAGCGGGACCGAGGACACTTCGGCCAGGAACGCGAGGTCCTCGCTGCGTTTCCACTGGGTCAGCAGCGCGGAGGACTGGAGGTAGGTCACGTGTTCGTGCCGCTGGTGCCACGCCGTGGTGCGGGCTTCGAGGGCGAGGTTCCATACCTTGCGGACGCAGCCGAAGGTCCGGGTCAGTTCGGCGGCCTGCTCCGGGGCCGGGTAGAAGCGGTATTTGTA
>PMST01000478.1:4543-19733 GCA_003168295.1 Actinomycetota bacterium | reverse complement strand
GCGGTCGCGGTCAGCGGCGCCACGTTGATCGCGACCCCGAATCCGAACAGCAGCACCGCGGGCAGCACCGCCGACAGGTAGTCGCCGGCTCCGCCGATCCTGGTGAACAGCACCAGCGACCCGGCGATCACCACCGGGCCGACGGACATCTGCAGCCGCGGCCCGATCTTGGCCGCCAGCGCTCCGGAACGGGCCGAAAGCACCAGCATGATGACGGTCACCGGCAGCAGCGACGTGCCGGCCTGCAGCGGGGTGTAGCCGCGGACCACCTGCAGCACGGTCGGGACGAGGAACAGCACCCCGCCGAGCGCCGCGTACACCACGAACGTCACGGCATTGGCCGCGGAGAACTGCCGGGAGGCGAACACCCCGAGCGGCAGCATCGGCTGCGCCTCCTTCGCCTCGGCCAGGATGAAGAGCCCGCCGAGCAGCACGCCCACGGCCAGCGGCACCAGCACGGACACCGACCCCCAGCCGTCCGATGAGGCCGCGATCAGCCCGTACGTGATTCCGGCCAGCGATCCGCTGATGCACACCGCGCCCTTGACGTCCAGCTTGGGCACCCCGCCCGGGGACCGGGTCTCGGGCACGTGCCTGGCGCTGATGACCAGCGCCGCCACCGCCAGCGGGAGGTTGATGAAGAAGACCAGCCGCCACGACACCGCGCCGATCAGGTACCCGCCCAGGAACGGGCCCGCCGCGGTGGCGACGCCGCCAAGACCTGACCACGCGCCGATGGCGGCCGAACGGTCGTCCTTGGCGAAGGACGCCTGCAAGATGGCCAGGCTGCCCGGGGTCAGCAACGCCCCGCCGACGCCCTGCAGGGCGCGGGCCGCGATCAGCACCGCCACGTTCGGGGCCAGGCCGCAGAGCAAGGAGGCGAGGGCGAACCACACGGTGCCGGTCATGAACATCCGGCGCCGCCCGTAGCTGTCGCCGAGCGTCCCGCCCAGCAGCAGCAGGCCGGCCAGGGTCAGCGTGTACGCGTCGACCACCCACTGCACGCTGGCCACGCCGGTGTGGAAGTTCCGCCCGATGGCGGGCAGCGCGATGCCCACCACGGTGGCGTCCAGGGCGGCCATGCCCGAGCCCAGCACGGTGGCGGTCACCACCCAGCGCCCGCGCGCGGTGGACAGCCGCAGGCCCGTCGGGTCGGCGGTCTGGGGGGCTGCGGGCTGGCTCACGGCGGCTGGTACCACGTTTCGTTCGGCATCAGAATCAAATCTAAATTAGTCCGAACGGGCCACGGTGGCACCTTCTTCGGCCACCACCGGGCCTTCCGGGGCGGGCGCGGCCCGGGCCGAGCCGGGGCGGGTGGCCAGCACCGAACCGCCCAGGATCAGCGACGAAGGAGACGCCGATCGCCGGCGGTCAGGGGCTCGCCCAGGACCAGGACGCCGAGCGCGACCGCGACGGCCGGGTTGACGTAGGTGATGACGGTGGCGCGGGCCGGCCCCACCTCGGCGATCAGCCGGAAGAAGACCAGGAACGCGGCCGCGGTGCAGATCACCCCGAGGCCCGCCAGGGAAGCCGAGGACCTGGGCCGACGGGATCGTGCCGGCGGCCAGGTGAGCGCGGCGAACGGCGCGTAGACGACGGCGGCCGCGCCCAGGCAGACCGTGTTGACCGCGACCGGCGGCAGGTCAGACAGCTTGCGGTTGGCGATCAGCGGGCCGATCGAGTAGCCGAGCGCGGTCAGCAGCACCTGCACGACCGACAGCGCGTCGCCTTTACCCGCGCCCGGGCCCGCGAGCAGGGCGACGCCGGCCAGCCCGATGGCCAGGCCGGCCCAGCGGACCGGCGTGAGCCGGTCACCGCTTCTGGTCGCCAGGGCCAGCAGCGCGCTGAAGATCGGCACCGCGGCGACCAGCAGGCCGCTGGTCGAGCTGGGCAGGTGCCGTTCGGCGTTCGACAGCAGCGCCCACGGGGCGACGATCTCTACCGCGGTGAACGCGGCCAGCCACTTCAGGTGACCCTTGAGCGCGCGCACCTGGCCGCCGCGGATGGCCGCGGGCCACAGCAGCAGCGAGCCGAGCGCGACCCGGGTGCCGACCAGCACCGGCACCGAAACGCCGCCGTCGGCCACCTTGATGAGCAGGTACGGGATGCCCCAGATCACGCCCATCGCGGCGAACAGCAGCCATCCGCGCCTGCTCAACCCGAAGCTCCTTCGATCCGGCCGGGCCCGGTCCGGGCTCGGTTGCTGGCGGATTCAGCGTAGTTGAGCTACGGCGCGGGGGGCGCGGTGGAGTCCTAGGGCTTCGAGCTGCTGACGGCTGGCGGCGGGGTGAAGGCGGCGACCCCGATGGATTCCCGCTGCGCCGGCGCCAGCAGCTCGCTGCCGGGACCGGAACGGGCCGCAGGGATCAGCCCCCCGGGTAGCGGGGGCTCGCCGGCCCACGCCTCGAGCAGCGAGGCCGCGCCGGCCGCCGGCGTCCGCGGTCCGGGCAGGACGCGCAGGGAGACCGTGGAGAGCAGGAGGAAGGCAACCGCCCCGGCCGACACCAGAACGAGCGGCACCGTGGTGGCGGCCGGATGACAGCGGAAGACCGCCCCCGCCTGGCCGAGGCCGGTCCTGATCCGGTCCCGGAACCGCGCGAGCGCCAGCTGCGGGGCAGGCAACGCGGGACAGTAACCCGTCCGGGCCGACATCCGGAGCCGGCGGAACGCCGCCCGGCGCTGCTCCGGCCTCAGGCCGCAGAGCAGGTAAACCGTGGTACTGCGGCCATGGCACTCGACCGCAGCATGTAACCCAGGGGAAATCTTATTCGGATCGACGTAACGGATCTTGATCATAACTCGCCAATTCATGTGCACCGACACGGATGGAACGGAAAGTGCACGCCCCCCCAACAAGGCGTTAAGCCCGTACTATAGCTCAGCGGTATACCTCGGTCACGCTTAACCACGTCGGTTGTCCATCCCTTGAGACGATTCGGCCGCCCGTGCCCACCCCCGCAAACCCGAAAGGGGCTGGCGTGACGCGGGCCTATCAGCCGGTTAGGCTGCCAGGGTGATATCCGCCCAGGCCGCACCCGCCGCCGGCGCGAAGACGCGCGGCCCGGGAGCCTTCGGCGGGTTCGCCACGCGCTGGGCCCTGCTGCTGTCCCTGGCCGGCGGGCTGGCGCTGTACGCCGCCTTCCCCCCGGTGGACGCCTGGCCGCTCGCCGTGGCCGGGCCAGCCCTGCTGGTGCTGGCCCTGACCGGGCGCAGTCTGCGGGCGTCGTTCGGCTGCGGGCTGGCGTTCGGCCTGGCGTTGTTCGTCCCGCTGCTGTCCTGGCTGGTCAACGAGGCGTGGTACGCGTGGGTCGCGCTGGCCGTGGCCTTGACCCTCATCTTCGCGGTGCTCTGCATCGGCCAGCGGCTGCTGCTGCGGCTCCGCTTCTGGCCGGCCGCGGTGGCGGGCTGGTGGGTGGCGGCCGAGGNNGCGCCGGACGTCCGCTGGGTCGCGATCGGCGGGGTGCCGTTCCTCAGCTTCCTGATCGCACTGACCGGAGCCATGATCGCCCGGGCGGTGTTGTCTTATCTGGGGGCTGGCCGCGTCGCCGTAGCCGCCGGGCCGGTGCTGGCGGCGGGGGTCACGATCGGGCTGGTGCTCGCGGGCGGGTTGCTGCCGGTCGACCCGACCGGGGGGGCGCCGACGGCGCCGGTCGCCGCGATTCAGGGGAACGTGCCGCGGGCCAGGAACCTGTCCCAGCAGCTGAACGACACTGAGGTCACGCAGAACCACGCCGCCGCCACTTCAGAGCTGGCCGCTCGCGTCAAGGCGGGACGCGAGCCCGCCCCGGACCTGGTGATCTGGCCGGAGAACGCTACCGGCCTCGACCCGTCCTACTACCCCTTTATCTACGCCGTGCTCGCCGGGGCGGTGACCGCCATCGACCGGCCGATCCTGGTCGGCGAGGTCCTGCAGAACCCCCAGCGCAATGTCGGCCAGCTGTGGGTCCCCGGCCGGGGGCCGACGACGTTTTACGTCAAGCGCCAGCTCGTGCCGTTCGGTGAGTACATCCCGTACCGCAGCCTCATCTCGAAGTTCAGCTCGCTTCCGTCGCTGCAGCCGGTGAACTTCACTCCGGGGCGGAAGGCCGTGGTCTTCGACGTCGGAAAGATCAAGCTCGGTGACGTGATCTGCTACGAGGTGGGTTTCGATGACCTGGTGCGCTCCGAGGTCAACGCCGGGGCCAACCTGCTCGCGGTGCAGTCCAACGACGCGGACTTCGAGATCGACGGGCAGCTGGGCGAGACCGGGCAGCAGACCGCGATGGCCCGGATCCGGGCCATCGAAAGCGACCGCGCGGTGGTGTACGCCTCGACCACGGGAGAAAGCTCGATCATCGCGCCGGACGGCGCGCTGATCGAGCACAGCGGCATCTGGCAGCGGGCGATCCTGGACGCCCGGGTGCCGCTGGTCAGCTACCGCACGCTGGCGGACCGGGTGGGAGCCTGGCCGGAGTACGTGATCATCGTGCTGACCGTGCTCGCGCTCGCCTGGGCGGTGCTGCTCCCGCGCCGCAAGCGCGCCGGGACCGCGACGAGCACTCGGACCCCGGAGGGTACTCGGGCCCCGGAGGACACCGAGACCCCGACGGGTGCCCGGACGGTGCAGGACACCGGGTCTCTGCAGGGGACTGGGGCCCCGGGCCGCGAGGGTACTGGGACAGAGCCGCCGCAGGGCGCACACGAACCGATATAGCCTGGTAC
Organism: Actinomycetota bacterium; assembly: GCA_003168295.1. The sequence goes on along the minus strand of PMST01000478.1, from coordinate 15,032 downwards.
ACCGTAACCTCTGAGGCGTTTTCGGCGTCTAGTTAGGCAAGAGGCGCATCGCTTCTCGAACTCCCCCAAATTTAAGCACCACGTACTATGCGTTGGAGACACGTAACAGGGCATTGCCGTCTCTTACGGGGCCCCCGCTCTGACTTCAACGCCAAGGAGGGTCACCGTGCGTGGCAAAGACCGCAGGTCGGCCGGGCGTGGCAGGCATTTTGCCGCCATCGCGGCGGTAGCCGCCATCGGCCTGCTCGGCACCGCTTGCGGCGGACACGCGCAGTCACCCAGCCCCGGCCAGGCCAAGGCGAAGGCTTCCGCGTCCGCCGCGGCCGCAGCGGCAGCCGCCAAGGCGCGGGCCGCGATGCTCGCCGCCGAGCTGAAGATCACGCCCGCGAACGGGAGCCACGACGTCAATCCCGCTGAGGGCATCAGCGTTACCGCCGCCAAGGGAAAAGTGACAAACGTCACAGTCCGGACCTCGGGCGACCCGGTTTCCGGTCAGCTGAGCGGGAGCGGCAAGACCTGGCACAGCGCCTGGACGCTGGACGCCGCGCAGACCTACACGGTGACCGCCACCGGCACCGGCACCGGCGGAAGCAAGATCACCACGACGAGCACGTTCCGGACCCTGTCGCCCACCCAGACCTTCTCCACCGAGATCTACGAGGGCAGCGGCCAGACCTACGGCGTCGGCATGCCGATCATGCTGACCTTCAGCCAGCCGATCACCAACAAGGCCGCGGTCGAGCGGTCGCTGGAGCTGACCACCTCCAAGCCCGTGATCGGCGCCTGGTACTGGGACGGTGACGAGCACCTGTACTTCCGGCCGCGAGACTACTGGCCGGCCTACACCACGGTCAGCTTCGACGGCCACCTGAACGGGGTCGAGGGCGCCAAGGGCGTCTACGCCACCGCCGACTTGACCCAGACGTTCGAGGTCGGCCGGTCGCTGATCGCCGTGGCCAGCACCACCACGCACTACACGCAGATCTACCTCAACGGCAAGCGCATCTACCAGTGGCCGATCAGCACCGGCCGGGCCAGCCTGCCCACCCCCGACGGCACCTACGTGAGCGTGGAGAAGAGCAACCCGGTCCGCATGATCGGCGGCGGCGCGCCCGGCAGCGCGGGCTACTACAACGAGCTGGTCAACTTTGCGGTCCGGTTCACCTTCAGCGGTGACTACTACCACTCCGCCCCCTGGTCGGTGATCGACCAGGGCACCACCAACGTCTCGCACGGGTGCGTGAACCTGCCGCCGACCGACGCCGAGACGTACTACAACCTCTCGATCCCCGGTGATCCCATCACCGTCACCAACAGCACGGCGGCGGGAAAATGGGATGACGGCTGGACCGAGTGGTTCCTGCCCTGGTCACAGTACCTGCACGGCAGCGCGCTGGGCGAGGTCGTGGAAGCGGGCCCGCAGGGCAGCACCTTCGTCAGCCCGTCGTCGCTGCCCGCCGACACCGCCGCCGCTCCCCTGCAGACCTCGGCCGCGGGCAACTACTTCGCAGGCGCCCCCAGCCTCGGCTAGCCCCAAGGCGGCCGCGATGGCCAGGCGGGACCGCGAGTTAGGCGGCTTCCCAGAGGGAGGCGATGCCCTGGCCGACGCCGATGCACATGCTGGCCGCTCCGCGCGGGGCACCGCGCCTGCGCATCTCGTGCAGCAAGGTGGTGACGATCCTGGCCCCGGAACAGCCGAGCGGGTGGCCGATGGCGATCGCGCCGCCGTTCACGTTGACCCGGTCCGGGTCGCACTTGAGCTCGTCGACAACCGCCACTGACTGTGCCGCGAACGCCTCGTTGACCTCGACGAGGTCCACCTCCTCCAACTGCCAGCGCGCCCGGCGCAGGGCCCGGTTCATAGCTGGCACCGGCCCGATTCCCATGTAGTCGGGGTGCACTCCGGCCGCCGAGGCGCCCACGTAACGCGCCAGCGGCCGCACCCCGGCCTGACGCACGGCGTCGCCCGACATCAGCAGCAGCGCGGCGGCCCCGTCGTTCAGCGGCGAGGAGTTGCCCCCGGTCACGGTGCCGCCCTGGCGGAAGGCGGGCCGCTTTGCCGCCAGCTCCGCCGCGGTGATCTCGCCGTTGATTCCCTCGTCGTACCGGACCTCGCCGCGCGGGGTGGTCACCGGTGCCGTCTCGGCGTCGAACCGGCCCGCGTCGCGGGCGGCGGCGGCCAGCCGGTGGCTGCGCAGCGCCCACTGGTCCTGGCGCTCCCGGGTGATGCCGTACTTATCCGCCACGTTCTCCGCGGTCTCGCCCAGCGTGATCGGCGGGTACAGCTCCTTCATCCGCGGGCTCACCAACCGCCAGCCGAGCCTGGTGTCAGCCAGGTCCATGGCCCGGGGGAACGGGTCCGAGGAGCGGCCGAGGACGAACGGCGCGCGCGTCATCGACTCCGACCCGCCCGCCAGGCAGACATCCGCCTCGCCGGCCGCGATCGTCCGGGCCGCGTCGCAGACGGCCTCCATCCCCGATCCGCACAGCCGGTTCACCGTAGCCCCGGGTATCTCCACCGGCAACCCGGCCAGCAGCACGGCCATCCGGGCCACGTTCCTGTTGTCCTCGCCGGCCTGGTTGGCCGCGCCCCAGTAGACGTCATCGATCGCGGTCACGTCCAGCCACGGGCTGCGCCCCACCAGGGCCGTGATGACGTCCGCGGCGAGGTGGTCGGGACGCATGTCGGCCAGTACGCCTTTGATCTTCCCGATGGGCGTCCGGCATGCGTCCACCACAAACACGTCGTTCACGTCGGCCTCCTCGGCACACTGCTCCGTGTCATCCACGATAGCCGCGCACATTAGGAGGAATGCCGCGCCATGGCGTCTATCTGAGCAGCGACCGCGAGAGCCTGGTTGATGGGCATCGCGTAGCCGCTGATGTCCAGGCCGCTCCCTCCGCCGGCCAACGTGATGCCTATGACCTGACCGTTGAGGTTTACCAGCGGGCCGCCGATCTCCGCGGCAGGCTGGGACTGCAGGATCGACTGCATGAGCCCGGTCCGGCTCTTTCCGCCGACGACGGCGACCTTATTCAGCGCGATCAGGGTGCCTGTGTTGATGGCCAGCGCGTCTTGGGTGCCACTGGTGCCGACCGCGGTGTCGAAGACCTCGCCGGCGAAGTGGAACGAGAGCTGCTTAGACTTGTACGTGTCGGCGACGAGGGTTGCCGAGTTGCCGACGACCAGGGTAGAGAACGCCCGGCCGCTGCCGCCTTCCATCTGGAGCAGCGCCAGACCCGCGGTCGCGTCCGTACCGATGACCTCGGCTTTGAACGTCATGCCGGACAGCACGTACTTCGCCGTGAGGCTCCCGGCTCGGTGGGACGGCTGATAAGTGGTCAGTACCTTGCCTGACGGCGTGAGCACCATGCCGATGCCGACCGCCTTCCCGCCCGCGATGATGTGCACCAGACCGGGCCCCGTCGATTGCAAGATGTTGGTCTGGCTGTCCTGGGCCGTGCCGTCGTCGTCCTCCACGAACACGCCGCCTGCCTTGGCAGGCGAAGGGATGGCCGACGAAAGGGGCGTGGCGCGGGGCGGATCGACGACCTTGGCGATACCGAATCCTGCTCCTAGAGCCAGGGCACCCGCGGCGACGTAGGCTGCGAACCTGGCCCCCCTACGCGGCCCAGGCGGCCGGGAGACCTGCCCGGACTCCGAAGCCTCGGCGCCATCACTGGACCCGGTAGCACTGCCAGTGGCCACGAGGATCGCAGGGGACTCGGCGGTACCGTCCTGGTCTTCGCTGTCCGTGCTCCTGCTCTCCGGCATCTCGCTGCCTGCGCTCCCGCTCTCATGCATCGTGCTACTCCTTGTAACAAAGCTCTGCCGCCTGCGTTGTCCTGGTCAGCCGGTACCTGGCCTGGAACGCCCCAAGGCTGCGTCTGCCTGATGCCACGGTGACCCCGGAAAACTCCCGGGGTCACCGTGGCGCAGACTGATCGACTGAACAGACTGATCGAAATCAGGCCGCGCCTGATCGATCCGGACCCTACATACCTGACGGGTCCATCAACCGATGATGCCCACGGCCCTTGCGCCAGGACTGCCTCGGCAGCGGCTGGACCGGCAGCGGATTACCTGCCTGGTGTCCGCCACTGGTACCAGTGCCCGCACCCGCGCCGGTCGTGTTGCTCACCGTCTGCGGGGTGGTGTTGAAGGTGGCCGCGGTGGCCGCGCCCGCCCCGTTGAGGACCACGGTCACCGGGTCGGTCAGGCCGAAGTTCTGGCAGCCCAGGTTGGTGAAGGACATGTTGAGCCGGTTCGCCAGGAAGGTGAGCAGGTTATCGCCAACGCCAAGCACCGGCGAGTTTCCCGTGGCCAGCAGGGTCTGGTTAGCCGCCAGGAACGGGGTCTGGATGTCGACCATGTTCTGGCAGAACATCGCCGGGCTGCTGGTCTTGTTGTTCTGCGCGTTGATCGGCGCCTGGCCGATTTCCGACCGGTAAAGATCGGTCTTGGCCGGGTCCAGATCACCGTTGTTGTCCAGCACCATCTCGTCGTTCTCAGGCACCAGGGCGGCGACCTTCGGCTGGTCCTTGGTGGCCAGCAGTTCGTCCAGCGCCTGAGAGGTAGCGGACGCGTTGTTGTTCCCCAGGTCAGGTGCCTCGAAGGGCGTGCATCCGAGTACCGGGTCCATGAACCCGTCGAGCAGGGTGTTGTCGCTGCCGTTGAGCAGCAGCTGGGCACCGGGCAGGTTGGCCGTGTTGGCCGTGGTGTCCTGCGCCGTCTGGCCGGTCGTCGGGTCGAACAGGTACTCCGTCGTCACGTTGTCACTCGGGTCCTGGTCGACCATGTCGAAGTTGCGCGTGACCGGGCAGTCGTCGCCCGTCCCCAGCGCACCCGCGGTGGGCACGATCTTCGTCGAGGTCCCCTCGGACGGCACGATCAGCCTTCCCTCGCGCATCAGCCGGAACGCCGCGTTGAAGAAGGTGGTGCCGTTGCAGAACGACACCTGGCCGAAGATCGATCCCGGCTCGCCGTTGACGCAGTTGCCTTGCTGCAACGCGTCGGGCGTCGCCCCGACCTGGAACAGGTCCGTGCCGTTGAACCCGAAGTCGATGGTGACGATCGCGTTCGGCGGCAGTGTCGGCACCACCGGCGCGACGGCAGGCGTGGTGCCCTGGGTCACGACCAGCGGGTTGTACACCGACAGCGCGCCAGTGCGCGGGTTGAGGATGGTGGCCTGGACGAAGGCCCCGAGGTTGGCCGAGTTGGCCATGGTGCAACCGGAGGCCGCGGGCGTTGCGCCGTCCGTGCCGGTCAACTGGTAAGCGGTCGCTAGTCCCTGCGCGCTGAGCGGATTCGCCGGGACAATGATGTCGCAGTTGACGTTGGTCGTCGAGGTAGCCGCGGTGGCCGCGGAGGTCGGATCGGCCGACGCTGACGGCGACGCGGAAGCGCTCCCGGACGCGCTAGCAGTGGCCCCCAGGGGCGACTGGTAAATCTGTGTCTTGGTACCTCCCGAGACCGCGAGGGTGATCCCGAGAGTCAGGCCCAACGCCATCGGGATGGCGAGGGGGACCGCAATACGCACCGCACGACTCCTATTACCTCGACGGCGCCATGCGGACTGCTGCCCGTTGCGCATTCAAGCCACCTCCATTGGGTGTCCGCTGTGACGCTCCCGGTGGATCACGATAGCCCCGGGCGCGGGGCAGGTCAGGGAATTCAGAAGATTCGCGTTTTGTCCGGTTTCAGGCGCGGAGTATCGCTGAAAGCTGAGCAATTAATTGCCAACTTCTTACGTCACAGGTGAAGCAGCATATGAGTTAACCGAGATTGCCCTGTGATACGCGAACGGGCCTGGCCGGTCCGGGTTTTCGTCAACCCTAGATACGGAGAGTAGTTATTACGTCTCTCTGAGCGATCGGAGGATATTGCGGAACGGTTACGCGGATGCCCGTCCGCCGCCAGACCGGCAGGTCACGGCGCCGTCATCCGCCGGAGACCGTTCCGAGCCTTGGAAGCATCAATGATTCGTTGACACAACAGTCACATCTACAAATTAGGCACCCGTGATCACTGTTTCGCAATGAAATGTAGCCCTCCGGCCACGAGGCAAACTGCCTGCGACAAACCTTCGTGCGCCGGGACAGTAGTAATGCCTGGCCGACTACGGGAGATGGCACGCGCTGGTGCGGATATTTCATTATTAACGGCCTATGTTACTGGCGGCAATGAATTCCCCGGCGGTAACCGCGGGTGGCGGCGCAGCCTGTCCCGTCGCATGTGGCCCGGCCTCCGCAGGCAGTTAGCGCCCGGGCCCTCGGGGGCCCGGGCGCTAGTAGCGTCTCCGCTTTACCGAGTCACCGGCCCCCGAGTGTCACTCGTCCCGAAGTTCCCGTGTCCCAGCTTCATTCCTGCCGCTACATCCCGGACGGGTCCATCAGCTCGTGGTCGTCGCGGCCGATACGCGGGGCCTGGCCAAGGAACACCGATATCGAAGGCAAAGAGGAGGCAGGCGCCGCAGCAGCAGCGCCGCCACCGCCTCCGGTGCCGAAGGTGCCGCCGGACGCCGTCTGCGGAGCGGTGTTCAGGGTGGCCTCGGTAGCCGTGGCAACCCCGTCTATGACGACGGCGACGGGGTTGGTCAGGCCGAAGCTCTGGCAGCCGAGGTTGGTGAAGGACATGTTCAGCCGGTTCGCCATGAAGGTGAACAAGGTGTCGCCCACCGTCGGCACCGGTGACGGACCCGCGGCGAGCAGGTTCTGGTTAGCCGCCAGGAACGGCGTCTGGATGTCGACCAGGTTCTGGCAGAACATCATCGGGCTGCTGCTCGCTTCGGTCTGCGCGCTAACCGGCGCCTGCCCGATCTCGGACCGGTAGAGGTCGGTCTTGGCCACGTCGACCTGGCCCGCGTTATCCAGCACCATCTCGTCGTTCTCAGGCACCAGGGCGGCGTTCTTTGGCTGGTTCCTGGCGGCGAGTAGCTCGTCAAGCGCCTGGGAGGTGCTCATCACGCCGTGGTTCCCCAGGTCGGGTGCCTCGAAGGGGGTGCACCCGAGCATCGGATCAATGAAGTCATCGACGAGGGCGTTGTCGCTCCCGTTGACCAGCAGGGTGGCCCCCCGCATGCGCGCCGCGTTGGCCGTCGTGTCCTGGGCCGTCTGGCCGGTCACCGGATTGAGCAGGTACCTGGTGGTCACGTTGTCGCTCGGGTCCTGGTCCACCAGGTCGAAGTTGCGGGTCGTCGGGCACTCCTGGCCTGTCCCCATGGCGCCCGCGGTCGACACCATCTTCCTCGAGATGCCTGCCGACGGCACGACCAGCTTCCCGGCCCGCTCCAGCGCGAGCGCCGCGCGGAAGAAGTTGATGCCGTTGCAGAACGACACCTGTCCGAAGGGCGATCCAGGCTCACCGTCGACGCAGTTGCCCTGCTTTAGCGCGTCGGCGGTCGCGCCTACCTGGTAGAGGAACGTGCCGTTAAAGCCGAAGTCGATGGTGACGATGGCGTCCTTCGGCAGCTTCGGCACGACCGGTTTGATGGCCGGTTTGGTCCCGGCCGTGATGACCAGGGGATTGTAGACCGACAGCGCGCCCGTGCTCGGGTTCAGGATCGTGGCCTGGACAAAAGCTCCCAGGTTGACCGAATTGATCGTCTGGCAGCCGGATGCCGCGGGTGACGTGCCGGCCGGCCCGGTGAGCTGGTAGGCCGTCGCCAGCCCCTTCGCCGTCAGCGGGTGAGCCGGAACGATGATGTCGCAATCGAGATTATTCGCCGTAGACGAGACTCCCAGCGCGGCCGATGCCGGCTTGATCTTCGCGGCCTTGCCGCCCGACGGCATAAGAATGACCCCGAGTATCAGGCCCAACGCCACAGTAATGGTGAGGGGGGCCGCAATGCGCAGCACACGATTGTTTCTACCGCGCCGGCGCCTTGCGGGCCGATGGCCGCTGAGCATTCAATCCACCTCCGTATAGGTGTCAACCGTGACACTCCCGGTGCATCACCGTAGACCAGCGACGACGGCAAGATCATCAAGTTTGGAAGATCCGTATTTTGTCCGTTTTTAGGGCCGAAGAACGCCCAAAAGGACGGCAATTTATTGCGAAGTCCTTACGTCGCAGGTGACGGGCACCAGTCAGATCAGGATCGGCCCCGCGATAGGCAGCCACGGCCAGCGGCCGACCCCCGTCACCTGGCTATAAGGACGGAAAGTAGTTGAAGAAATTCGATACGTTATGACCAGTTCTTGCCAGAATATTACCGAAGCCTCGGCCCCGCGGGGTCACAACTGTCCGGCCGGACTCCTCACCACTACCCCCGGCCCAGCGGGTCATGACTACCCGGGCCGGCGGGTCGCGACTACCTCGGCGCGGCGGGTCACGACGCCCGATGCGGAACCGCCGGTTTCCGTTCTTCGCAGCCGGATTGGTGGGCCGCGCGTACGCCTGCGATCACGCCTGCCACCATTCGCGTACGGTGACCATCGCCATCAGAGCGGTGGTCGAGTGAGGGGCCGCCAAAACCGCAATCACCCAGTTCGCGCTAAGCCTTTCCGACGGGATATCTTTCATACCTCAAACTGAGCACTGCGCTATACCCGGGGAACGGAAATTCCGTTTCTATATGCGCCATTCCGTGAACCATTTATCTGGGTGCGTGAATGGAGCGATCAGCGCGTCGCTGCGGCCTAAGCGACGGACTCTGATGCGGCCGGGATGCCGACCTGGCGCCCTCGGGAACCTCCGGTCCTCCGGAACCTTCCGGCCCGCGGGCCAGGGGGCCACAGCGGCCGGACCTGGGCGGGTCGTAGCGGCCAAGCCCTGGGTCCGCGGCGGCCGGACCTGGGCGCGACCCGGATTTCAGGTCACCAGTGGCCTAGTAAACTAATAATCCGCTGGCCAATCTTCTGGCCGCGGTGTGCTCGCGAGATTACGGATAGCAACATGCCGCTGGTATCTCATGGCCGTCCCGGCCACCAGGACAAGATCGGCGTGGGCCGGCAACCTTTTCCGGTGCGAGCGCGTCAGTGTGTTGGAGGGTTTGTTGACGACCTTGCCTGCTGGTTTGAAACTTTGAGTCTGTGAATTGTTGTCCAATTGTGAATATAGGTTGAGGGGACGGCGTCGTGTCGCGATCCGGATGGTTCCGCAGACAGCAATCATTGCTGGTGGAGAGCGGGACTTCCGCCAAACGGAGCTGGCCGCGAAACCGGGCCGCCAGGGGCCCGGCCCGCGAGAGGCGCGGAGTGGCCCTCACCGCCAGCAGCGCCGCGCTCGTGCTCGTGGCCGGCATCGCGATTGTCGCGTTCGCGGCGCCCGGGAGCCACGCGTCTGCGGTGGCGGCGGCGGCTTCCGCCAGCCGTGCGGCCAACTCCAGGCCCGTTCAGCCCGCGGCCGCGTTGCAGGTGGTATCGGTCACCCCGGCGGCCGGCGCCAAGGGTGTCAACGGCGCCAGCACCATCCGGGTGCAGTTCTCCGCGCCGCTGGCCGCCAGTTCCCCGATGCCGACGCTCTCGCCGCAGATCGCGGGTACCTGGACGGCCCAGGGCGACTCGGCGGTCTTCACCCCCGCGGTGGGATATTCGCAGGACACCCGCGTCACGGTAAAGATCCCCAGCGGACTGTCCGGCATGATCTCGGCCGCTGGAGCCAGCGCGGGCACGGGAGGCACCCTGGCTTCAAGCGTGACCGAGAGCTTTAAGACAGGCTCGTTCAGTACCTTGCGCCTGCAGGAGCTACTCGCTCAGCTTGGATATCTGCCCTTCACCTGGAAACCTACCTCCCATACGGTCATCAGCCCGGCCAGTGCCCGGGCCGAGCTGTCCGCCGCGTACAGCGCGCCCGCCGGGACCTTCAGCTGGGTGGGCAGTTACCCCTGGAACCTGAAGGACCAGTGGAAAGCCGGCTCGTACAACGTCCTGGAGAACGGGGCGATCCGGGCGTTCGAGTCGGTCAGCAACATGACCATGGACGGGGTGGCCGGCCATTCCGTCTGGTCTGGTCTGCTCACCGCGGTCGCCAAGGGCAAGCACGACCCGAACACCTACACCTACGCGCTGGCCAGCCAGTACTCCCCCGAATCCCTGCGGATCTGGCAAAACGGCAAGCAGGTGTTCGAAACCGCGGCGAACACCGGCATCTCGGCCGCGCCTACCGCGGACGGCACCTTCCCGGTGTACCTGAAGTACTACTTCCAGATCATGAAGGGCACCAACCCGGACGGGAGCAAGTACGCGGACCCGGTGTACTACGTCTCCTACTTTGACGGCGGCGACGCGGTCCACTACTTCGACCGCTACAGCTACGGCTACTACCAGAGCCTGGGCTGCGTCGAGGTGCCCTGGGACGCCGCCAAGAAGGTGTGGCCGATGCTGACCTACGGCAGCCTCGTCACGGTCGAAGGCCCGGTGTCCTAAGGCCCGGACAGCAACGCGGGGCGGTCCTTCCCAGGACCGCCCCGCATCGGTGTCGTGACGTGTTACAGCGGGTGCACTTCTTCCGCCTGCGGGCCCTTCGGGCCGCGCCCAGCGGTGTACT
>PMST01000478.1:0-4538 GCA_003168295.1 Actinomycetota bacterium | reverse complement strand
GAGGCATGTACTTCTCCTACTGTGACGATTTCGGGAACCACGGTCGTGTGCCCCGGGTTGCTGCGACCACTGCCCATGTGGACTGCCCTGGCGGGCCGGGCGTTCGGGAAGGCGTACGCCCGCGGTCAGAATTTCGCAGGCGCTGTGACACGTACACGATCTTCGTGCAACCAGAGACTATTTAACCACTCTCGGCTACCGGCGTGTTCCCAACCGGCGGAAATGCCTTCATCGGGCAACTGCTACGGCCGGCGCGGTCCCGTACGCCAGGGCGGTCAGGCAGGCCGCGAAGGCCGAACCCGGCGTAGCGGCCGCGACGCGCTCCGCCTCGGCTACCGTGTCCACGTCGATGAGTTCGGGTAGCCGCCGGACCCGGAGCCCGGCCCGCTCCAGCCGTGCGAGTTGCCGCGATCCCGTGTCCGGTGAGGACATCGGGACCCCGAGCACGAGAGCGGGATCGATCTTGCGCAGCCCGAGCAGCCAGAAGCCGCCGTCCTCGGCCATGCCGAAGGTCGCATCCGCGGTATCGGACACCAGCGGCTCAGCGGCCGCGGCCAGCAAACCCGGCGTCACCTGAGGGGTGTCCATTCCGATCAGCACCAACGGCACCGGCAGGCTCTCCTGAGCGTCGGTGAGGGCCCAGACGATCCGCTCGTCGAGGCCTGCGCCGCGCTGGCCGATGACATCAAAGCCGGCCGGCAGCCACCGCCCGGGCGCGCCGTCCAGGGCGAGCACCCGGCGGGAGACGGGCGTGGCCGCCACCGCCGCCAGCGTATCGACCAGGGACGCCTGCGCCAGGGCGGCCGCTTGCGCGGGCGTGAACGGCGGGGTGAGCCGGGTCTTGACCCGGCCGGGCACGGGTTCCTTCGCGATCACCACGACCTGCGCCGCCAGGAGCCGGCTGGACCCTGCCGCGGGCCGGCTGGACCCTGCCGCGGGCCGGCTGCTGGACCCTGCCGCGGGCCGGCTGCTGGACCCTGGGGCGGGTCGGCTGGACCACCTGGGGGCGGGAATCGCTCCGGCGCCGGTACGCCGGTGCTTGCCCGCGTACTCCTCGCCCGTCACGACGCCACCGGCCCGGAGAGGGCAGGCGACGCCACCGAGGCCAGCACCCGGCGCATGTCCCGCACGGTCCGCACCGTGCCGCCGAGCGTGCCCGTGACCTTCGACTTCCCGGTCCGGGGGTAATACGGCACGTCGGTTTCGGCGATCCGCCAGCCCGCCTCCGCCGCGCGAACCACCATCTCGAGCGGATAGCCGAACCGCCGGTCTGACAGCGACAGGGCCAGCAGCGCCTCGCGCCGGGCGGCGCGCATCGGGCCGAGGTCCCGGACCGGGACGCCGACCCGGCGGCGCAGTTCGGCCGCCAGCACCCGGTTGCCGATCCTGGCGTGCCACGGCCAGGCGCCCTTGCCCTGGACAACACGTCGCCCCAGCATGAGATCGGCATCGCCGGCCAGGACCGGATCCGCCACCGACGGCAGGTCACCGGGGTCGAAGGAGGCGTCCGCGTCCATGACGCAAACGACGTCGCTGCTCGCCTCGACCAGGCCGGCGTGGCAGGCGGCGCCGAAACCGCGCTGCGGGACAGGCACCACGCGCGCCCCGTAGGCCACCGCAATCGCCGCCGAGTCGTCGTCGGAGCCGTTGTCGGCGACGATGGGCCGGTACCCGGCCGGCATCCGGGACAGGACCCAGGGCAGGGCGCCCGCCTCGTTGAGGCACGGCAGGACAACATCTATTTCCATGGCGCCCGACAGTACTTGGGCGGCAGGTCGGATACGTCCGTAAAGTGGCCCTTCGAGGCTTACGAAGCTGTGACGGTGGCGGGCGGGAATGCTGTCTGGCTCCGGTTGACGTGGTTCGCTGAAGGCATGCGCGTTCTCGTCACCGGTGCGGCAGGCTTCATCGGCTCGCACATCACCGAAACCATGCAGGCGGCAGGCCATCAAGTGCGCGGCCTGGATTCCCTCACACCCGCTGTTCACAACGGCAGGCCCGACTATGTCTCCGGCGAGCTCATCGTCGGAGACGTGCGCGACCCTTTGGTCGTCGACGAGGCGCTGGCCGGGATGGACGCCGTCTGTCACCAGGCCGCGATGGTCGGGCTCGGCGTGGACCTTTCCGACCTGCCCGGCTACGCGGACGTCAACATCACCGGCACCGCGGTCCTGCTCGAGGCCATGGGCCGTCACGGCATACCGCGGCTGGTCTTCGCGTCCTCCATGGTCGTATACGGCGAGGGGGCGTACGACTGCGCCACGCACGGACGGGTCCGGCCCGCCCCGCGCCGTCCGGGCGACCTGGTGGCGGGCCGCTTCGAGCCGCGCTGCCCGCAGTGCGCGCAGCCGCTCACCACCACGACGGTCGGCGAGGACGCAGCGCTGGATCCGCGCAATGCCTACGCCGCGAGCAAGGTGGGACAGGAGCACTTCTCCGCGGGCTGGGCCCGGCTGACCGGCGGAGCCGCGGTCGGGCTGCGCTATCACAACGTGTACGGTCCGCGGATGCCCCGCGACACCCCGTACTCGGGTGTGGCGGCGATCTTCCGGTCGTGCTTGGAGAACGGGGTTCCGCCCCGGGTGTTCGAGGATGGCGGCCAGCGCAGGGACTTTGTGCACGTCCGCGACGTGGCCCGCGCCAACCTGCTCGCCCTCGAGGCCACTGACCGGGCGGTCGCCGGAACGGACGCCGGGACGGACGCCGGGCCTGTCGCCGACGCGGAGCCGGTCGCCGGGGTGGCCCGGGTTGTCGGGGTTTTCGGCGGGCGTTCTGGTGCGGAGACGGGGGCTCTGCGCTGTTACAACGTGGCGAGTGGCGAGCCGCATACGGTCGGCGAGATGGCCAGCACGCTGGCAGCCGCCTTCGGGGGTGTCGAGCCTGTCGTGACCGGTGACTTCCGGCTCGGCGACGTCAGGCACATCGTGGCTTCCCCCGCTGCCGCCGCGCGGGATCTCGGTTTCCGCGCCCAGACCCGCTTCGCCGAGGGCATGGCCGAGTTCGCCCACGCCCCCCTCCGCGAGCCCGCCACGCTCACCGCTACCGCCAGCTAAAGCAGCGTTTTTCGTTATTGTGGATCGCTACTACCCCTCACGAGGCTGTCGCATTGCTGATGATCGCGGCTTGATGGGATTCGTCAACCTCACCCGCACCTGCCAGATCATGCGTTCCAGATAACTGGTTTACCTGGGAGTATTTGGGCTCGCGGGAGAGTTTTGGGTACTGGAATGCACAAAAAGCTCCCCGGAGCCCAAATCCACCCCGATACGAACCACCACGGTGCACTCACACATCACGGCACGCACAGCTGCCATCCCCCGACCCAAGAATGGCCGCCGGACCATCATGGCCGGTTCGATTCGGCCGCAGCGCGGTTATTTGTCCGATTTGACCAGGCGCCATGCCGGCGGGCTACGGTGAGCGCAGTACGGGAGGTGCGAGCGCGACGCAGTGGCCCAGCAGGCGGTGCCGCGGCGGGCTCAGCGGGCTCAGCGGGCGGTGACGGCGGGCTGGTCAGGGCCGGCTACGGAGGCGCGACGACGGGGTACGGTGCGGTTGATGGCCGGCACACCCGCCCGGGCCAGCGGCAGCCTGATGAGGAACTGGCAGCCGGGACCCGCGTTGCGCACGGCGATCTGGCCGGAGTGCGCCTCGACGATGCCGCGCGCGATCGACAGGCCGAGCCCGGCGCCTTCCTGCGGTCCCGGGGTGCGAGCCGATTCGCCACGAAACGCCACGTCGAACACCCGAGGCAAATCACCGGGCGGAATACCGCCGCAGGCGTCCGACACGCTCACGCACGCCATCCCGCCCTGCACCTCGGCCAGCACCTCGACGTCGCCCTCCGGCGGCGTGTGCCTGATCGCGTTGGTCACCAGGTTACGCAGCGCCCGGCCCATCTCGGCGGAGTCGACGAACACCGGCATGCCGCGTACCGCGGCCCCGGAGAGCCTGACGCCCTTGGCCCGGGCCACCGGCTCGGCGCTGGCCACGACCTCGGCGACCAGGTCCTCAAGCCCGACCATCCGCCGGGCCAGCCGCAGCGCGCCCGCGTGGATCCGGGACAGCTCGAAGAGGTCGTCGATCATCGCGGTAAGCCGGTCCACCTCCCGCCGGATCTGCGTGTGGTACTGGGACACCTCACGCGGATCGACCACCACCTGGTCTTCGAGAGCCTCGGCCATGGCCCGCAGTCCGGCCAGCGGGGTGCGCAGGTCATGGCTGACCCAGGCGACGAGCTCACGCCGGCTGGCCTCCAGGGCACGCTCCCTGGTCCGGGCCTGCGTCAGCCGTTCGTGCGTCAGCTCGAGCTCGGTTGAGAGCTCGGCGAGCTCGGCGGGCAGCGTCATCTGCGGCGCGATGTAGACGCCGCTTTCACCGACGTTCTGCACCGCCGAGGAAAGCGCGTGGCTGGCCGTGATGAGCCGACGCCCGACGAACATGGCCACCGCGAAGCCGCCAAGACCGGCGATCGCCATCAGGTCGATCATCACGTCACGGTCGGAGGTACTGCCCATCATCAGCCAGGCGATGACGCC
>PMST01000263.1 GCA_003168295.1 Actinomycetota bacterium | reverse complement strand
CTCGGTCCTGGTGGCGCAGCTCACGCACCTCGCGCTGGCGCTGCCCGGCTTCGTGTTCTTCTGGACGCTGCTGCGGGTTGACCCGGTGCCGCGGGCGTACCCGTACGTCGTCGCGCTCTGGATCACCGCGGCGGAGGTACTCGGAGACGCGGTCCTCGGCCTGGCGGTGATCGCCGACACCAGCCTGATCGCGGGCGGCTACTATCACGCGCTGGCCCGGCCGTGGGGACCTGACCTGTCCACGGCCCAGGTGCTGGGCGGGGGAGTGCTGTGGATCTTCGGTGACATCGTCGGCCTGCCCTTCCTGGCCGCTCAGCTCATTCAGATGATCCGGGAGGACGAGGCGGACGCGAAGGTCATCGACGCCGAACTGGACGCCAGGGACGCCGCCGCCGAGATCCCGGCCGCTGAGGTCGGCGCCGCTCAGCCGTGGTGGGAGACTGACCGCCGGTTCTCCGACCGGTTCCGCGCGCTCGACGACTCCGACTAGATCATCAGTAGCTGCGTCGGACCAGGAACGACCAGCCGGCGGGCAGTGAGTCCGCCCGGACGAACTCCTGCGACTTCAGCGCGCACCAGGCGGGCAGGTCCGTCCTGGCCGCCGGGTCATCGGCGAGAACGGCGATGGTCTGGCCCACCCGGACCTCGCCGATGCGGTCCGCGAGCATGATGATCGGGATCGGGCACTTCTTGCCGAGCGCATCCAGGGTGAGCGACGGGGCCGGCGCCTGCTCAGCCGGAACCGGCGCCGGGGGAGCGCCGCTGCCCAGCGTGGACCGCCTGACGCCTGACTGCGCATTGCGCTGCTGGCGGCTCACGCGGTTACCTCCCCCGATATCCTGCTAGCACAGGCGTTCAGCTGGCCGGGGCACTGGCTGCTCTCACAGTGTCCCGCACCCTGGCCACAATCGGGGGCAGGACCCTGAGGAACTCGTCAACGGACTGTGCGCTGGCGTCGCGGGGCAGCGATACCCGGACATTGCCGTGAGTCAGCGCGCCCATGGCCTCGAGCACATGGCTCGGCTGCCGGGTGTCGGCGACGCACGCGCTGCCGGACGAGACCGAGTACCCGGCCCGGTCCAGTTCCGTCACCAGCGTCTCGCCGTCGACGTACAGGCAGGAAAAGGTCACGATGTGCGCCAGCCGCGCCTCCGGGTCACCGTGCACGACGCTGTCGGGCACCGTCACCGGAACGACCGCGCGGATGCGGGCTACCAGAGCGCGCAGCGCGGTGTCGATGGCGGCGCGTTCCCGGCTCATCACGCTCAGGGAAGCGGCAGCAGCCAGCACCGCCGGCACGTTCGGGAAGCCGGGGACCCGGCGCTGCTCCCGGTCGTCGGCCGGCAGCGGCTCCCGCCACCTGGTGCCCTTGCGCACGGCCAGCAGGCCAACGCCCGCGGGCCCGCCCCACTTCCGGGCGCTGGCCGTCAGCAGCGACCAGCCGGCCGGCGCGGGCATCCGCCCGGCTGACGCCGCCAGATCAACCAGGAGGGGAACGCCCTGCGCTGCACACGCGGCTGCCGCCTCCTCGACGGGCTGGAGCGTGCCGACCTCGTGGTTGGCCGACTGCAGGCACGCCAGCAGCGTGCGCTCGCGCCGGGCCGCCGCTGCGAACTCGGCCGCATCGGCGCGCCCGAGGCTGTCCACGCCGGTGATGGTGACCGCGGTGCCGGTCCGGCGCGCGAGCCAGTCGGCGGCGTTCAGGACGCTGGAGTGCTCCACGGCGCTGGCGACCAGGTGGCCGGGCCCGCGGGCCGCGGACTGCCGGGCCTGGACAGCGCCGAGGACTGCCAGGTGCACGGCCTGGGTGCCGGAACTGGCAAACGACAGCTCGTCCGGCCGGCAGCCGAGGTCGGCGGCGACCGACTCCCTGGCCTGCTCCAGCAGCAGCTGGGCCCGCCTGCCCTCGCGGTGCAGCCGGGCCGGGTCGGCCCAGCCGTCAGCGAGCGCGGACAGCAGCGCGTCGCGGCCGCTGGGGTGCAGCGGCGCGGCGGAAGCGGCGTCGAAGTAGGCCACGTTCCCGACTCTAGGTGGTGGGTACCGCGGTTCCGGCGGCGGCGCGGGTAACGAATCGTCGCCGAGGCCGGGGGTCCCCCCTGATGCCGCGGCCTGGCGTTGTACTGTTTTCCACGACAGGCTGTAGGACGTTGACCTTAACCGGCCGTACAAGCCGGGACTTAACTGCTGGGAAGGCCATCTGTGAGTCCCCACAACCGTGCCGACAAGCACGGGGCCCCGCGCCGCGGGGCACGGGTGCGGCTGATTCGGCGCTGGCTGCCGCGCGCTGCCCTGTTCATCGCGCTGGCCACCCTGACGGCCGGCTGCAACTCCACCACGGTCGACAATCTCGGGCTGCGGAATCCGCTGACGACCCAGGCCAAGCTGGTTGTTCACCTCTGGCAGGGCTCGTGGATCGCGGCGATCTGCGTGGGCGTCGTCGTCTGGGGCGGGATCCTGTGGGCGGTGATCTTCCACCGCAAGCGCGGGGACACCGTGCCGGAGCAGGTCAGGTACAACCTGCCGATCGAGATCATGTACACGGTGATCCCGTTCATCATGGTCGGCGTCCTGTTCTACTTCACCGCCAGGGACGAGAACAGGATCGACGACCTGTCCGCGCACCCGGACGTAGTGGTCGACGTTACCGGCTTCCAGTGGAGCTGGGAGTTCCAGTATCCGCAGTACACGGTCAAGAACTCGGCCAACGGCGTCACCGAAGTCGGCTACATGTGGAACGGCAAGCTTGGCAGCAGCAGCAACGAGAACGAGCTGCCCCTGCTGGAGATCCCCGACCACGAGACGGTCCGGTTCAACCTGACCTCCAATGACGTGATCCACTCGTTCTGGGTGCTGCCGTTCGACTTCAAGCGCGACGTCGTCCCTGGTCACCCGAACCACTTCCAGGTGACACCGACGGGAACGCTCTACGGCGGCCCTGACTCCATCGGCCGCTGCTCGGAACTGTGCGGCCTCTACCACAGCCGCATGCTGTTCCGGATCAAGATCGTGACTCCCGCCCAGTTCACGGCATGGGTCACCGCGCAGCAGAAGCTGCAGAACGCATCTGGGGGCGCTCAGTGACCACGTACCAGCAGCCCGCTCCGGCCGGCGCGGCGCAGCCCGGCGTGCCGCAGACCGCGCAGCGCGGTTACCACAAGGGCTCGCTCCTGGCGGACTGGCTGTCCTCGACCGACCACAAGGTCATCGGTCACCTGTACCTGATCACGTCGTTCGCTTTCTTCCTGATCGGTGGCCTGATGGCCATGATCATGCGTGCCCAGCTCATGGGGCCGGACAACCACATCGTGTCCGACCAGCAGTACAACGAGCTGTTCACAATGCACGGCACGATCATGCTGCTGCTGTTCGCCACGCCCCTATTCGTCGGCTTCGCGAACGAGATCATGCCGCTGCAGATCGGCGCGCCGGACGTGGCTTTCCCGCGGCTGAACCTGCTCAGCTATTACATGTTCCTGTTCGGCGGGTCCATCCTGCTGATCAGTTTCCTGACGCCGGGCGGCGCGGCCGCGTTCGGCTGGTATGCGTACTCCCCGCTGACCAGCGCTCAGTACTCGCCTGGCATCGGCGGCGACCTGTGGATCATGGGCCTGACCCTGGCCGGCCTGGGCACGATCCTCGGCGGCGTCAACTTCGTGACCACGATCCTGTGCATGCGCGCGCCGGGCATGACCATGTTCCGGATGCCGATCTTCACCTGGAACATCCTGCTGACCTCGATGCTGGTGCTGCTGGCGTTCCCGGTGCTGGCCGCCGCGCTGCTGGTGCTCGAGATCGACCGCAAGCTCGGGGCTCAGGTCTTCTCCGCGAACAGCGGCGGGGCGATCCTCTGGCAGCATTTGTTCTGGTTCTTCGGTCATCCCGAGGTGTACATCCTCGCGTTGCCCTTCTTCGGCATCGCCACCGAGATCATCCCGGTCTTCAGCCGCAAGCCGCTGTTCGGCTACAAGACGCTGATCGCCGCGACCATCTCCATCGCCGGCCTGTCGATGACCGTGTGGGCGCACCACATGTTCACCACCGGCGCCGTGCTGCTGCCGTTCTTCTCGTTCATGACGTTCCTGATCGCGGTGCCCACCGGGGTGAAGTTCTTCAACTGGGTGGGCACCATGTGGAAGGGCCAGCTCACCTTCGAACCGCCGATGCTGTACACGGTCGGCTTCCTGATCACGTTCTTGTTCGGCGGTATTACCGGCATTATCCTGGCCTCTCCGCCGCTCGACTTCGCCGTGTCCGACTCCTATTTCGTAGTCGCGCACTTCCACTACGTGCTGGCCGGCACGGTGCTGTTCGAGATGTTCGCCGGCTTCTACTTCTGGTGGCCGAAGATGACCGGCAAGATGCTGAACAGCCGGATCGGCAAGCTCCAGTTCTGGGTGATGTTCATCGGCTTCAACATGACGTTCCTGGTCCAGCACTGGGCGGGCGTCGAGGGTCAGGTGCGGCGTACCGCCAACTATCCTGACCTGCCCGGGAACGTGACCACGCTCAACGTCATCTCGACCGTCGGGTCCTGGCTGCTCGCCCTTTCCGTGCTCATGTTCTTCTGGAACGTGTACGTCACCTGGCGCTACGGGGAAACGGTGACCGAGGAAGACCCGTGGGGTTTCGCCAGTTCCCTCGAGTGGGCCACGTCCTGCCCGCCGCCGCGACACAATTTCTACCGGATTCCCCGGATCAGGTCCGAGCGGCCCGCGTTTGAAGCGCACTATCCCGACATCAAGTGGGGCCGTGAATCACACGGACTCGAGCAAAAAATCCCGGCTATCTCAGATGCGCGGAAGTAGGTTTTCTGCATGAAGGTCGAAGGCTGGCTGTTCCTGGGCTGCGGGATCTTTTTCGGCGGTACCGACGTCGTTTACTGGTACGTGTCGAAGGAGCCGACGGGGACCACCGCGCTCGCGCTCGCCGTCGCGCTCGCGGTGCTCATCGGCTTCTACGTGCTGTTCACCGGCCGTCGGCTGCCCCTGCGCCCGGAAGACAACCCGCAAGGCGAGATCGAGCAGGGGACCGGCGAGATCGGCTTCTTCAGCCCGCACAGCTGGTGGCCGCTGTTCCTCGCGTTCGCCGCGGCCGTGGCGGCCGCGGGACTGGCGATCGGCTGGTGGCTGTTCCTGATCGGGATGCTGTTCACCGTGTTCGCCTCGATCGGCTTCGTCTTCGAGTACTACCGAGGCNNCTGGTAGGCGATGATGACCAGCTGGATCCGGTCACGGGCATCGAGCTTGGTCAGCAGGTGCGCCACGTGGGTCTTGGCCGTGGCCGGGCTGATCGTCAGCTGTTCGGCGATCTCGGCGTTGGACCGGCCGCGCGCAACCATCTCAAGCACCTCGAGCTCGCGCTCGGTGAGCCCCCTCAGCAGCTTGCCTCCGGCCGTTCCGGGCTGGCCGCAGCCAATGAGGCCAGCCCGGGCCACCTCCTGGCTCGTGGCTTGCGGCGTACTCGCGGTGCGCGGGGTACGGGCGAACTCGCCGATCAGCCGCCGGGTCACGCTCGGCGCGAGTAGCGCGTCTCCGGCGGCCACCACCCGGACGGCGTTGAGCAGGTCAGCGGGCAGGGTGTCCTTGAGCAGGAAGCCGCTGGCCCCGGCCCGCAGCGCGGCGAAGACGTACTCGTCCAGGTCGAAGGTGGTCAGGATGAGCACCCGCACGTCGGTGCTCGCGGTGATCTGCCTGGTGGCCTCGATGCCGTCCATCACCGGCATCCGCACGTCCATCAGGATGACGTCGGGCCCGGTTCGCCGGGCGGCCTCTACCGCCTCGGCGCCGTTGCCCGCCTCGCCGACCACAGCGAAGCCGGGCGTGGCCGCGATGATCCCGCAGAACCCCACCCGGACCAGGGCCTGATCGTCGGCGACCACCACCCGCAGCGTGCCCGTCTCGCTAGCGGCGGACGCCAGCTGGGGCATCACCGGCTGCCCGCGGGTAGCGGGATGCGCGCGATCACCTGGAATCCGTACCCGGACCGCGGACCCGCGCTGAATTCGCCGCCGAGCAGCGTGACCCGCTCGCGCATTCCGATGATGCCGTGCCCGCTCCCGCCTAGGGCGCTCGCGGCGAAGCCGCCAGCCCCGCCGCCAGCCNNCGGCTACGCCGCCGATGCCGTCGGCCGCGCTCCAGCCGACCGCGCTCCAGCCGGGCACGGGCCTCACGTCGAGCGCTGTGCCCCGGGCCAGGCCTCCGCCTGTCGCGCCCATCCGGTGATGTGATATCCCGGCACCGGCCAGCTCAGCCAGCCCCGCACCGTTGTCTGTCACCTCAAGGATCAGCTCATCGCGGCCGTAGCCGATGAGTACCTGGCACGAGCTCGTGCGCGCATGCTTGACCACATTGGTCAAGGCCTCCTGCACGATCCGGTACGCGGAAAGGTCGATGCTCGCGGGCAGGTCCCTCGGCTGCCCGCCGCGGGTCACGTCGACCCGGACGCCCGCGCTCGCGGTACGCGAAAGCAGCCGGTCCAGGTCGGCCAGCCCGGGAGCGGGGAAAAGCGGCATGCCCCCGCCCACTTCGCAGTCCCCGCCCTGCCGGCTAGGTGGCCCGGCCGCGGAGCCGCCGCCGGCCTGCGCGGCCACGTCCTGCTGGTCCGCCTGGCGCAGGGCGCCCAGCATCCGGCGCATCTCGTCCAGGGCCTCCCGGCTGGTCGCCTGGATGGCCCCGAGGGCGTCGCGCGCGCCGGCCGGCTGGGTGTCGATGACGTACTGGCCGTAGCCTGCCTGGACCGCGATGACGCTCATGCTGTGCGCCACCACGTCGTGCAGTTCGCGGGCGATGCGCAGGCGTTCCTCCGCGACCGCCTTGCTCGCCGCCTCGTCCTGCAGCCGGACCGCGTACCGGCGCCGCTGCCGCACGATGTAGCCGGTGAACCACGCGATGATCACGCACAGCGCGACGGAGACCAGCCCTCCGTGCGGGAAGACTCCGCCTCCGGTCAGGTACATGAGCACGGCGTCGGCCACCAGGGTGGCGAAAACGGCGGCGAGCACGCGCACCGCAGCCCGCCTGCGTTCGTAGGTCGCCGCCACCAGGTAGAGCACATAGGCAACGGGCAGGAAGTAGGCGACGGCGCCGCCGGCCTGCGGGCCGGTCAGCATGGTGATGACGAGTGAGCCGGCCAGCAGCACACCCAGCATGAGGGAGGGCCTGCGGCGACGCATGGCCACCGCGATGACCGCCGTGAGCACCAGGAACACGGCCAGCGGCCACGCCAGCGACAGCGGACGGTAAGGCAGTTCGCCGTAGGGGCCGCCGAGGGACTGGACGACGCTGTGCCTGATGGACGCGAAGAGGATCACCCCGACCAGCGCGCCGACCACGTAGTCCACTGCGGTCCAGTGGCGAGCACTGAGCCGTTTCGTCAGCGGTGGCCGCTGACCTGCGGCCGGAACGTCAGAGATGGTTCCCACGAACCTACCGTAACCGCCTGGACCGTCGGTGGCGTCATCCTGGAGGCGTACGCCGCGGCGGCCTGTACTTCACTCTGGCGGGTGATGCGCAGCCGCCGGTGCGCTGGCACGGTGAGACCATGCCATCCACCGACCCTCACGCGGTCATTGAGACCCGGGTGCTGACCAAGGTGTACCCGGGCGGGGTGACGGCGCTTGACGGTCTCACCGTCGATTTCGCGCCCGGCGTCACCGGCCTGGTCGGCGCCAACGGCGCCGGCAAGTCGACACTGATCAAGATCCTGCTCGGCCTTATCCGTCCGACCAAGGGACAGGCCAAGGTGCTGGGCCTGCAGACCGGTGAGAAGGTCAGGAGCCTGCTCGGCTACATGCCGGAACACGACTGCCTTCCCGCCGACGTGACCGCGACCGAGTTCGTGACTCACCTGGGCCGGATCTCTGGATTGCCGCCCACGGTGGCCAAGGAACGGGCGGCGGAGTCGCTGCGCCACGTCGGGCTGCACGAGGAACGCTACCGGCTGATCGGCACCTACTCCACCGGCATGAAGCAGCGGGTGAAGCTGGCCCAGGCGCTGGTCGGCGCCCCCCGGCTGCTGCTGCTCGACGAGCCGACCAACGGGCTTGACCCGGCCGGGCGCACCGCCATGCTGGAGCTGATCGCCAGGATCGGGGCCGAGTTCGGCATCTCCATCGTCGTCGCCTCGCACCTGCTCGGCGAGATCGAGCGGATCTGCGATCATCTGGTCGCGATCGACGGCGGACGGCTGCTGCGCGCCGATACCATCACCAGCTTCACCCAGGTCAGCCAGGTCCTCGCGGTCGAAGTCGAGGAAGGCCTGGACCGGCTGCAAGCGGAACTGGCCGCCCGCGGACTCACTGCCACCACCCAGGCCAGGACCCTGCTGGTGCCGCTCGGCGGCGACGACACCTACGACGTGGTGCGCGACTGCGTCGCGGCGCTGAGCCTGCCGCTGTGCCGCCTCGAGCAACGGCGGCATCAGGTCGAAGAGCTGTTCCGCGACGAGGAGGAGGGAGTCGCCAATGCCTGACCCTGCCGCCTCACCGCCTGCCGCCGGCGTCATCCATGATCTCGGCTACCGCGGCTATGACGGCCCCAGGCTGGGCCGGGCACAGATCGTCAGGGCCCTGACCTGGCACAGTTTCCGCTCCTCGTTCGGTATCGGCCGGGGCGTGAAGGGCAAGATCATCCCGGTCCTGGCGGTTGTCGCCATGTGCCTGCCCGCGTTCGTGAACGCGTTCGCGGTGGCGCGCGGCAACGCGCGGTTGTTCGGCTACGACGTCTACGTGCCGAGCCTGCGGGTCGCCGTCGTCACGATCTTCCTCGCTGCGCAGGCGCCCGAACTTGTCTCCAGGGACCTGCGCAACCACGTCCTGCCGCTGTATTTCTGCCGGCCGCTGCGGCGCGGCGATTACCCGCTGGCCAAGTACCTGGCGCTCACCGCGGCGCTGCTGCTCCTGATCGAGATACCGCTGCTCATCCTGTACGTAGGCACGATCGCGTCGGCCAAGAGCGGCGGCGCCGTCTGGGACCAGACCAAGGCGCTGATACCCGGACTCGGCGTCGGCCTGATGTGGGCCGTGCTGATGGCGGCGATCGGCCTGGTCCTCGCCTCCCTGACCGGGCGGCGCGCGTACTCGACCGGGATCGTCGCGATCTCCTGCGTTCTGACCTTCATCCTGGCCCTGCTGCTGATCCAGTCCGAAGGCGGGACGACGGCGACGTCGACGGGTGCGCGGATCGCCGGGCTCTTCAGCCCGTTCACCATCATGGACGGGGTACGGGTCTGGCTGGGCGGCGATCCCAATGTGGGGCTCGTCGCCGATCCAGGCCGCTACGGGCCGCTGTACGGGCTCCTGGCGGTCGTCCTGCTCGCGGCCTGCCTCGGGGGCCTGGCCGCGAGGTACCGGAAGGTGAGCCAGTCTTGACCATCGAACTGCGCAACGTGTCGCGCTGGTACGGCAACGTGGTGGCGGTCAACGACGTCACCATGTCCGTCGGGCCCGGGGTCACCGGCCTGCTCGGGCCGAACGGCGCGGGAAAGTCGACCATCATGCACATGATCGCCGGCTTCCTGCCGCCGTCCCGCGGCGAGCTCACCATCGGCAGCGGACCAGCAACCAGCGGGCCAGCAAGCATCGGACCGGGAAGCAGCGTGTCAACCTGGCGCAACCCGGCCCTGTACCGCCAGGTCGGCCTGGTCCCGGAACGGGACTCCGTCTACGCGTTCCTAACCGGCGATCAGTTCGTCACGTCGACCGCGAAGCTGCACCAGCTCCCGGAGCCGGGCGCGGCGGCGGCCCGGGCCATCGCCATGCTCGACATGGCCGACGCGGCGGACCGCAAGATCGCCACCTACTCCAAGGGCATGCGCCAGCGGATCAAGGTGGCCGCGGCGCTCGTGCACGACCCGGAGGTCCTGCTGCTGGACGAGCCGTTCAACGGGATGGACCCGCGCCAGCGGCTGCACATGATGGATCTGCTCGACAAGCTCGGCAGCGAGGGCCGCACGATCCTGTTCAGCTCGCACATCCTGGAGGAGGTCGAGCGGCTGTCCGGCACCATTCAGGTGGTGGTGGCCGGCCGTCTGGCCGCCTCCGGCGATTTCCGCGCGATCCGGCGGCTGATGACAAGCCGGCCGCACGTGTTCACCGTGCGTTCCTCCGACGACCGGCTGCTGGGCAGCACCCTGATCGGCCGGCCCGCCGTGACCGCGGTGGAGCTGACCGGAACCGGCCTGCAGGTGCGGACCTCAGACTATGGCGCGTTCTGCCGCGACATCGCGGTGCTGGCGCGAGACCAGGGCGTCCGGCTGCGCGAGGTGCTACCTACCGATGAGTCCCTGGAGAGCGTCTTCGCCTACCTGGTAGCCAACTAGAGGAGCAGCGAATCGTATGTCTGGCCTCTTCAACCCGACGATCGCCTGGATCACCATGCGCTCGACCCTGGGCCGCAAGCGAGCGTTCCTGTTCGCGATCCCCGCGCTGATCCTGATCTTGTTCACGGTCGCGCTCAGGGTCTCGCGTCCGCCGTCGCGGCCCTGGCCCTCGCACGTGCTCGGCACGTTCGGGTTCTCGGTGCTGCTCCCGCTGACCGCGCTGATCATCGGGACTAGCGTGCTCGGCGCCGAAATCGACGATGGCAGCATCATTCACCTGCTGGCCACGCCGGTGCGCCGGTCATCGGTCGTGGTGACGAAGTTCGTCGTCGCGACCCTGCTGACCATGGTCTTCGCCGCGGTACCCGAACTCGTCGCCGCCCTGATCGCGGGCGGCGGCAGCAGCCCTCCGGCCGTGACCAGCGGCGGCCCAGGAGGTTTCGTCACCATCAGCGGCAGCAAGCTCGCCCTCGGCCTGTTCGTCGGCGCGCTGGCCTGCTCGGTGATCTACAACGCGGTCTTCGTCATGGTCTCCGTGGCGACGACCCGGGCCATCGCGGTCGGCCTGCTGTACGTGCTGATCTGGGAAGCGCTGCTGTCCAACTTCGTCAGCGGCGCGCGGTTGCTGTCCGTCAGCCACTACGGCCTCGGCATCGCGAACGGGTTCGCGCACGACCCGAGCCTCGCCGCGGGCCTGAGCGTGCCGACGTCCGTGATCATGGGCGCCGTTGTCACCGTGGCCGCGCTGGCCCTGGCCGTGAACCTGCTGTCGTCCTTCACCCTCAAGGGCGAGCCCGCTTAGGCGTGAAGGTCCGGTGCGCAGTGACATACTGCAGGCATAAGCGGCGATGACGCATCGTAGCGCAGTGAACGGGGAGCGCGGACACCGGAGATCTACGAGTCGGAGGAGTCTTCCGGGTTCTCCCCGGCGGGAAGCTCACCGGCAGCGGCCGACCCGACCGAGGCTTGCTCCCCGGCCTCCCCGGCCTCGACCGCGGACCCGTGCCCGTTGCCACCTTCGTGCCCGTTCCCGTGATGGCCGTTGGTCTCGACCACGATGGTCTCGGCGAAGGCGCGGTTAGCCCGCGCCCTGGCCTTGCCGAGCGCACCGCGGGACGAGGGAGCGGGCACGCCGTTCTCGTCTTCGGACCCAGGCGCGGGCAGGAGAGCGGGCACCGTCTTGGCCTCAAGCACCGCCCGGGCCTCGGCGTCCACCTGCCGGTGGACCTCGATGAACTCACCGTTGGGCAGCTGCCTGATGATGCCCGACTCGTAGCCGTGCAGCAGCGTCTCCTTGTCCTGACGCTGCAGAGCCAGGCAGATACGTTTCGTGATGAAGAAGGCCGCTACGGGTCCGACGAACACCAGGACCCGCGCGATCCAGGTGATCGTGTACAGCGGGATGTGCAGGTTGTAGGCGATGACGTCGTTGGCGCCTTCTGCCCAGCAGACGCCGTAGAAGACCACGGCGGCCACGCCGATGCCGGTCCGCATGGGAGCGTTCCGCGGCCGGTCGTTGATGTTGTGGAACGACCGGTCTCCGGTCGCCCACTGCTCGAAGAACGGCCATATCGCCGCGCCGCCGAAGATTAGGCCTAGCGGCCCTAGACCCGGGATGAGCACGCTCAGCGAGAGCGTGTGCCCGAAGCCGTTGATCTCCCAGGCAGGCATCATCCGCAGCGAGCCCTCCAGGATGCCCATGTAGAAGTCGGGCTGCGACGAGGACGAGATCGCCACCGGCGTGTACGGACCGTACAGCCAGATCGGGTTGATCTCGGCGAACGTGGCGAGCAGCACGAGCGCGGCGAAGATGAAGAAGAACCAGGCCCCGCCCTTGGCCAGGAAGTACGGGAAGAAGGGCTGGCCGCGAACGTTCTTCTCGGTGTTCCCCAGGCCCGGCATCTGGGTGTGCTTCTGGTGGAACATGATGAACAGGTGGGCGGTGATCAGCCCCAGCAGCAGGCCAGGAATCAACAGCACATGGAGTATGTACATCCTCGGCACGATGTCGTTACCGGGGAACCCGCCGCCGAACAGGAAGAACGCCAGGTAGGTGCCGACGATCGGGATGCCTTGCAGCACCCCCTCGAAGATCCGCAGGCCGGCGCCCGAGAGCTGGTCGTCCGGCAGCGAATAGCCGAAAAGCCCTTCAAGCAGCCCCAGCGTGAAGAGCCCGACCCCGATCAGCCAGTTGATCTCGCGGGGCTTGCGGTAGGCGCCGGTGAAGAACACTCGCAGCATGTGGATGATGAGCGCGGCCATGAACAGGTCGGCGGCCCAGTGGTGGATCTGCCGCATCAGCAGCCCGCCGCGAACGTCGAAGCTGATGTTCAGCGTCGACTGGTAGGCCTCGCTCATCCGGATGCCGTCCAGCTTGACGTACGAGCCGTGGTAGACGACGTCGTTCATGGACGGGACGAAGAACAGCGCCAGGAAGGTCCCGCTCAGCAGCAGGATCACGAACGACCATAGCGCGATCTCGCCGAGCAGGAACGACCAGTGGTCAGGGAACACCTTCCGCATCAGGACCCGGAAGCCGCGCGCCCCGTGGAACCTGTCGTCGAGCCACCCGCCCACGCCCTCCAGCGGGGCAGGAACGTCGAAGTTGTCGCTCATCCGCGCTCCCAGAAGCTCGGCCCGACGGGCTGGGTGAAGTCGCTCTTGGCCACCAGGTAGCCCTGCGCGTCGGTGGTCAACGGCAGTTGCGGCAGTGCGCGCGCCGCCGGCCCGAAGATCACGTTGGCGCCGTGCGCCGCGTCGAACGTCGACTGGTGGCACGGGCACAGCAAGTGGTGCGTGGTCTGCTCGTACAGCCCCACCGGGCAGCCCACGTGGGTGCAGATCCTGGAGTAGGCCACGATGTTGTCCACCGTCCAGTTCATCGTGCCGACCAGCGTGCTTCCGTTCATCGTGGTGGGAATGTCCAGCTCACCCGGCCCGAACTTGATCAAGGTGACGGCTGCCTTGGTCAGCGCGTCCGCGTCATCCTCGTAGCCCGCGGGCACGATCGCGATCTGGCTACCCGGCACGCTGAAGTCGGCCGGGGTAAGCGGCTGGTTGGTGCCGTCGACGAGCAGACGCCGACCCGGGCTCCACACGGTGTGGCGCAGGCTGGTTCCCGGCAGCGGGCCCAGGTCGCGGAGCAGCAGGACGGGGGCGGCCAGCAGCGGCAGCGTGCCGAGCATCAGGGTGCGCCGAACCAACGGCCGCTTGACGAACTGGCTGTTCGACGCGCCCTCTTTGAAGTATTGCTCGAACGCCTGCCGGTCCTTCGGATCCGAGCGCAGGTCGTGACGCTCTTCGGTGACCTCGACGTCCGGCATCAGGTACCGCACCCAGAGCAGCGCGCCGAGGCCGAGCGCGATCAGCGTGACCGCCAGCGAGAGGCCGAGCGCCACGTTGGACCGCAGGGCGGCGTCGACCACGCTGTCGCCGCGCCCCAGGCGGTTCGGCCCGACCTCGAGGCCGACGTAAGCGGCGATGAACCCGCAGCCGGCGATGAACGCGAAGGTGAAGCACCCGGCGATGATTTTTTCGACCCGCTTGGCGCGCTGTTCGGGCACCGTGGCGACCAATACCTCGTCACCGATGTGCTCTCCGCGGCTGGTTTCGTCACTGACCTCGCCGCCGTCGCCGCCTTCGGCCACGGCGGTCGAGCCGAGCAGCCGCGGGGTCGGCGGGGGAGTGCCGATGACCCGGCGCGGCGCCAGCGGGCCTTCCGAGCCCTCGGTCTCTTCCATGTCGCTCATGGCTGCTGCTGCTCCATCCCCGTCGGTCTTGGATCACGCCGCTTGGCCGTAATCCACAGCGCGATGATCACCAGGAAGCCCATCCCGCCCAGGAAGATGACGAGGCCTTCTGTGACGGGCCCGGTCCGGCCGAGCGAGAAGCCGCCAGGATTGGGCTCCACCTTCGTGTCCTCGATGTAGGCGATGATGTCGCGCTTGGCCGACGGGCTGACCGCGCCGTCCGCGAACACAGGCATCGCCTCAGGCCCGGTGAGCATCGCCTCGTAGACCTGCGTCGGGGTCGCCGCGGTCAGCGGCGGCGCGAACTTGCCGTACGTCAGCGCGCCGCCCGCCCCGGCGAAGCCGTGGCACTGCGCGCAGTTGGCGCTGAACAGCTCTTCTCCGAGCGCGGTGTTCGCTCCCGCAGTGGACACCTGCTGGGCGTCGGGGATCGCGGGGCCGCCGCCGAGGGAGGCGACGTAGTCGGCGATCTCGTAAATCTGCTGTGCGCTGAACGTCACCGGCTTCTGGTCTTCCTGCGCCCCGACTTCCTTGGCCGGCATGCGGCCGGTGGACATCTGGAAGTCGACGGCGGCCGCGCCCGCGCCGATCAGGCTCGGGGCCTGCGTGGTGCCCTGCGCGTCGAGGCCGTGGCAGCTCGAGCAGGTCGCGTCGAACAGGTCCTTGCCCGTATTGATGTCTGACTGCGACGGCGCAGGCGACGACGCCTGCGCCGAACCGCCCGTGCGGGTGAAGACGCCGTAAAGCAGCCCTACGACGACGAGCCCGAGCAGCAGGGCCGCGTAGCCGGCGACCGGGCGCCTGCGCCTGGCGTTGATCCAGCTCACTCGCTGTCCCCTGACTAGTGGATGAGGTAGATGGTGGTGAACAGGCCGATCCACACGACGTCGACGAAGTGCCAGTAGTACGACACGACGATCGCGCTGACCTGCTGTTCATGCGTGAAGGTCTTGGCGGCGTAGGTACGGCCGAGAAGGAAGATGAAGGCGATGAGGCCGCCCGTGACGTGCAGCCCGTGGAACCCGGTGGTCAGGTAGAACACCGAGCCGTAGTTGCTCGACGCCAGCGTGAGGTGCTGCTTCCTGATCAGGTCCAGGTACTCGTAACCCTGCCCGCAGACGAAGTAGGTGCCCATCAGGAGGGAGAGCACGTACCACTCGCGCAGGCCCCAGCTCATCGGGTGGAAGAGCCCCCTCACCCGCCTGATCTGGCCTCGCTCGACCGCGAACACGCCCATCTGGCAGGTAACGCTGGATAGCAGCAGGACGGTGGTGTTCACCGACCCGAGGGCGATATCCAGATGCGCCCCTGGCCAGGGCAGTCCTGAGCCTTTGTCCACCGACCTGATGGTGAAGTACATCGCGAACAGGGCCGCGAAGAACATCAGCTCGGAGGACAGCCAGACGATGGTGCCCACGCTGACCAGGTTCGGTCTGCTGGCCGGCGTGCGGGGTGCCGTCTCCACGGTTGCTGTCGCCACGAGGTAATTATTACGACAACCTGTAGGCGATCGCTACGCGACCCCCCGCGTTGGTGACTGTATCGGTACCATGCAGTGTCATGAAGGTCGTTGTGTACAGTCACGACGCCGATGTCCGAGCCCAGATAAGGCTCGCCATCGGCCGTCGCCCCGCCATGGACGTGCCGGACGCCGAGATCATCGAGGTCGCCACGCAGCCTGCCCTGTTCCGGCTGCTCGACGCCGGGGGCGCCGACGTGATGGTGCTCGACGGGGAGGCGCAGCCGTTCGGCGGGATGGGCGTGTGCCGCCAGGCCAAGGACGAGATCTACGACTGCCCGCCGGTGCTGCTGGTCATCGGCCGGGTCGACGACGGCTGGCTGGCCACCTGGTCACGGGCCGACGCCGTGGTGAGCCACCCCATCGACCCGATCGTGCTCGCGCACGAGCTGGCCGGGCTGATGCGGGCGCGTCCGGCCGTCACCGGCTAGCTCCCGCCGTAGCTCTTTTGCTTTTTTAATCCGGAACGATCCCTGGTTCCACCTTTCCGTACCCCTGGGGGCCCGCCATGGATGCCCGAACCACCTGGCCCGCGCTGCTGGCCGCGCTGATTCGCGGCGACTCGCTTACCGCCGACGAGAGCGAGTGGGCGATGAACGAGATCATGGAAGGCGCGGCGACGCCCTCCCAGATCGCGGGCTTCGGGGTCGCGCTGCGGATCAAGGGGACGTCGGTGGCCGAGATGACCGGGCTGGCCCGGTCGATGCTCGCCCACGCCACGCCGATTCACCTGTCCGGCCACCTGACCGACCTGGTCGGGACCGGGGGAGACGGGGCCCACACCGTCAATATCTCGACCATGGGCACGATCGTGGCGGCGGCCGCGGGCGCGCGGATGGTCAAGCACGGCAACCGGGCCGCGTCATCAGCGTGCGGGGCCGCGGACGTGCTCGAGGCGCTCGGCGTGGTGATCGACCTGCCGCCGGCCGCGACCGTCGAGCTGGCCGCCGAGGTAGGCGCGGCCTTCCTGTTCGCCCCGCTGTACCACCCGGCGCTGCGGTACGCCGGCCCGACCCGCAGCCAACTCGGCGTGCCGACCGTTTTCAACTTCCTCGGCCCGGTGGCGAACCCGGCCCGGCCCTCGGCGCAGGCGGTCGGGGTGTTCGACCCGCGGATGGGCGAGATCATCGCCGGCGTGCTGGCCGGCCGCGGCTGTTCGGCCCTGGTGTTCCGCGGCGTCGACGGGCTGGACGAGCTGACCACGACGGGGCCGTCCGTGCTGTGGGTCGTGCACGACGGGGAGGTCGCGCAGACGGAGTTCCACCCGTCCTCGCTCGGGCTCCCTACGGCCTCGGTCGCCGACCTGCGCGGTGGCGACGCGGCGCACAACGCGGCCGTCGTCCGCGCGGTGCTGGCCGGGGAGCACGGCCCGGTCCGCGACATCGTGCTGCTGAACGCCGCGGCGGCCTTGGCCGCCGAGGCCGGCGTACCCGGCCCGGACGCTGTGACCCCGGCGCTCGCCGACGGTTACGCCCGCGCCTGCGAGGCCGTGGATTCCGGCGCGGCCAGCGCTCTGCTCGACCGCTGGATTCAGGTAAGCCGCCGACTGGCTCCCGCCCTGCCGTCCCGCTTAACCAGGCGCCCCGCCTGACCGCGAGCCGCTCAGGCCGCTGGCCGGCTCAGGCGTCGGCGTCCAGGCCCAGGGAGAAGGCGGCCTCCAGGTCGTGCCTGGTGTACGTGCGGAACGCGATGTGGGTCTCTGTGTGCGTGACGCCGGCGACCTTGTTCAGGCGGCCCGGGATGACGTCGGCGAGCTGCTCGTGGGCGCGGACCCGGACCATCGCCACCATGTCGAACTCGCCGGTCACCGAGTACACCTCGCTGACCTCAGGGATCTTGGCGATCGTTTCTGCGACCTCGGGGATGCGCTGGATATCTGCCTTCACCAGAACGATCGCGGTGACCACCGGTGCCTCCGAGGTTTGGATAGCTAGCTTGCCTGGGCTGGCGCTTACGCTACTACGTCACCACGTCGGGCCAGGCGCTGAGCTCGCGCAGCGTCCGGACGCCGCGGTGCGCCAGGCGCCTGATCAGCCAGCCGAGCACGTCGGCGGTGGCGCGCGCGTCGGCCAGCGCGCGGTGGCTCGGCGCGGTCCGGGCGCCGAAGAACCCGGCCAGCGTGCCCAGCTTGCAGTCCGGGACCTCGTCCGGATCCATCACCTGCCGGGCCAGCATGACGGTGTCCAGCACGGTGAACCCGGGCCAGGCCAGCCCGCAGTCGTCGCATGCGGCGCGCAGGAAGCCGAGGTCGAACGGCGCATTGTGCGCGACCAGGACGCACCCGCGCGCGAAGGTCAGCAGACCAGGCAGGACCGAGGCCACGCTCGGCGCCGGGGCCAGCATCCAGTCGGTGATCCCGGTCAGGTCCTCGATGCCCGGCGGGACCGCCGTGCCGGGGTTGACCAGAGAGGCGAACTCTCCCTGACGCCGGCCGCCGCGGACCCGGACCGCGCCGATCTCCGTGATCGCCGCCGCCTCCGGCGACCAGCCCGTCGTCTCCAGGTCGACGACGGCGAACTCGATCTCAGTCAACTCAAGCCCGGCCAGCTCAAGCCCGGTCGGCTCAAGCCCGGCCAGCGGTCCACGGCAGTCTGCGCTTTGCGCCCGCGTGGCGTCGGCCGGACTGATCACGCTCACCAAGGTAAATCCGCCCACCGACATTTTCGCCTCAGCCACGCCAGCGCGTCAGCGCCGGGCCGTTCGGGTCGGGCGAAAATGTCAGAGGTCCTCGTTAACGTGTGCCCTCTATTCCGAAATGAAGGGGGACGTCATGGTGATTGATTGCGGCCGGTGCGCGATGCGCGGTCGTGGCTGCCGGGATTGCGTTGTCGCGGTCCTGTCGCCGACTAGCGTGACAGGCTATGCCCCGCAGGCGCCTGACCACCTGGATGAGGCTGAGGTACGGGCGCTTCGCGTTCTCGCGGACGCGGGCATGGTGCCACCCCTCCGGCTTTCGCTGCCCCGTTCGAGGGTACGGCCCGGACCTGGTCCTTCCCTGTCACGAAAGCATCGCGCGATGGTAGCGTGACTACCTCATCCCTGCGGAGGAATCACCAAATCGTAATGAAGTAGTTGGAATTGGGTGAATCGGTTGTATCGCCCTTTCGGCTTCACTACGCTGGCCCCAAAGTTGCCTGGCCAGTAACCAGCGTCAACGATCGGGGCGAAGGCGCAGGTGAATAAGTCGACAAGGGAGTGTGGTAGGTACGTGGGCACGCGGCTAGCGGGCGGCAAGTCCCTGTTCCGCCGCGGTGTCGCGATCGCGACTGGGCTAGTCACGGTCGGCGGACTCGCGGTCTTTGCCACCGGTGCAGGCGCTGCTCCGCAACCTACCGTCAACCAGGTCCAGGCCAAGGTCAATCAGCTGACGTCGCAGTTCGACCAGGTCAGCGAGCAGCTCGACCAGGCCGGCCAGCAGCTTTCCACCGCCCAGTCCAGGCTGTCCCAGGTCCGGGTGCACCTCGCCAACGCCAACGCCCAGTTCCAGGCGGCCCAGGCGAATGTGGCGCAGACCGCCGCCGCGGCGTTCGAGGACACCGGGTCCACCTCCGTCGCCGGCGTGCTCACGTCAGGTGATCCCTCCGTCCTGCTCCAGCAGGGCTCCCTGCTGCTGGAGCTCTCCGGCACCCGAAGCGCCGAGACCAAGCAGCTTCTCAGCGATGCCAGCCAGCTGACCGGAGTCGAGCAGGAGATGCAGCGCACCGAGAGCGGGATCGCGGCGCTCAAGAGCCAGCTCACGGCGCACAAGAGCTCCCTGGGCAAGCTCATCACCACCGAGAAGGCGACGCTGGCCAGCCTGACCGTGCCGGAGCAGCAGACGGTGGAGAGCAACTCGATCGGCGGCAACGGCAGTTCCGCGCACGTGGCCTACAGCGGGCCGACCAGCACTGAGGCAGACAAGGCCGTGGCGTTCGTCTACGCCCAGCTCGGCTGCCCCTATGTGTACGGTGCTACCGGCCCGTGCAACTCGGGGTTCGACTGCTCCGGGCTGGTGCAGGCCGCGTGGGCGGCCGCGGGAGTTGCGATACCGCGTGACACCTATGAAGACTGGGCCGAGTTGCCGCACATCTCCCTGTCCTCGATCGAACCCGGTGACCTGATCCTCTATAACGGTGAGGGGCATGTGGCCATGTACGTGGGCAACGGCTACATCATCGACGCGCCGCAGACCGGGATGGATGTGGAGAAAATCCCCATGAGCACGTCCTGGTACGCCGACAGCGCTGACGGAGCGGTGCGACCCTAGCCCTCTCCCGGCCGAAGTCAGCCCGCCGAAGGCCGCCATGGACACGGATTCAAGCCCGACGGTGGCCGGGATCCAGAGCCAGTGCAGATGAGCAAGCACCGTAAACGAGGCTGCTAGCGCAGTCCGTTCGGCCACTCCGGCGGCGGTGACCGCCGCCAGCGCCGCACCTGCGGCCGCCATGCGGGCCACCTTCTTGCTCCTGCGTGTCATGTCTGCCTGTCCTAGGCCTCGGCGGCCCTGGGGCCCGGTCCGCTGGCACCGCCCGAAGGAACGGAGCCAGCGAACCAGGGCACCTGGCCGCCTCCCGCCGTCCCGGCCCCTCACATGTCCGGCTGGAGGGAAAATGAGCACGTCATCACCACGCGGCGGCCAAGGGCGGGGATCCGCTGGCTGGTTATCCAGCTCGAGTCGATGACCCAGCTGCTGGCGACAAGGATGCGCGGGGAGCCGTCCGGCCCGGTGTCGCCAAGGTGCAGATCGAGCTGGCAGGCCAGTTCATGCTCGGTGCCCCTGACATTCAGGTAGCCGACGG
This sequence comes from Actinomycetota bacterium, assembly GCA_003168295.1. The sequence goes on along the minus strand of PMST01000263.1, from coordinate 3,906 downwards.
TCCGCCATCCGGCCGGAACCCAGGCCAGCAGCTCGGACCGGAAGCTGATCTCCGGGTAGGTCACGGCGCCCAGGAAGCCGGGCCCGGCCAGCAGCCCGTCCAGCAGAGGTGACCCGGTGCTGATGGCGCTCGTCCTGGCGGCCAGCCGCGCGGTGGAATCCTCGATCGGCTCGGTAATGAGCACCCGGCCCGTGAGCGGCACGCGCCCGAGCACGGGCCGGCCGACGGCCCGGGCGGCAAAAGACGCATACGACCGGGCCGGGTCCACCCGCCAGCTGCCGACCGCTAGCCGCGGCAATTCTGCTGGTAGGAACTGATGGCCGGGCGTTGTCGCGGTCACGGGGATCTCCTTCACTGGCCGGATCAGGTAGCCGTCGGCACGCCGGGCCAGGTATCCCGCCCGGGTACTGTAAGGCGCACAAGAGCCGGCCTCGTACTAATGCAGGTAGTAGATTTTCATCCGAACGAGGTGGCATCATGCCCGGGCCCACCGCCACGCCCCGGCCGGCGGAGAGCTCGGCCGGTGCGGTGAGCCCACGGCAGGGCGGCTCAGGCGTCATGCCGCAGCCGCCTGGCGGTGGGCCTGCCATGCGGCCTCGGCTTGTCCCATCGCGGTGGCGGCGGGGCCGTGGGTGAAGGGCCAGATTTCCTCGGCGATGGCGCGCCAGTCGGCGGTGGCGGATAGTTCGCCGAGGACGGCGAACAGGCCGAGGTTGATGCGCTGCAGGATCACGTAGGGCTGCGGGACGGCGATGTAGGCGGCGACGGGGCTGCGCAGGTCGAAGAAGCGGCGGACGACGGAGGAGGCGTAGTCGCTGGTGATGGTCAGCGGTCCTGGCTCGCGGATGGTGTCGTAGAAGACGGCCAGGTGCTCGACGATCGCCTCGGTGCTGAGCGGCGCGCCCGGGCGCAGGAATCCGGCCTTCTCCAGGCTGGCGCGGAACGCCTCGGGGTCGTGCTCGACGCAGATGGTGCGGGCCATCGCCATGAGCGGCTGCAGTTCGGCCGGGGTGAAGTGCCTGACCAGCCCGAAGTCCAGGAAGGTGACCTTGCCGCCGGGGTGGAACAGGTAGTTGCCCGGGTGCGGGTCGCCGTTGAAGGCGCGTACCTCGTACAGGCTGCGGAAGGTGAACCGGTAGATCGTCTCGGCGGCCAGGTCGCGTTCGTGCTGAGGCCAGCCGACCAGTTCGGCGAAGCGGGCTCCGCTGGAGAGCTCGCTGGTGATCACCCGGCGGGCGGACAGCCCGTCGATGATCGCGGGGATGGTGATGGTGGGGTGGCCATGGTAGTAGGCGGCCATCAGGTGCTGGCTGGCGGCCTCGCGGCGGTAGTCCAGCTCCTCGCCGATCCGGTCCCGCAGCTCGCTCAGCAGCGCGCCGATGTCCTGGGCCGGCGCGGCGATGCGGAGCATCCGGCGCAGCAGCGCGACGTTGCGCAGATCGGCCGCGATGGTCTCGGCGATGCCCGGGTACTGGACCTTGACGGCGACCGCGCGGCCGTCCAGGGTGACGGCCCGGTGCACCTGCCCGATCGAGGCGGCGGCGATCGGCCGCGGATCCCAGCGGGCGAAGACCCGTTCCGGCGGCGCGCCGAGTTCTTCTTCCACCACCGCCGCGGCCAGGTCCGGGCTCATCGGCGGGACGCTGTCTTGCAGCCGGGCCAGGGTGTGGCGGACCGCGGGCGACAGGCCGTCGTCGACGTAGCTGGCCATCTGGCCGATCTTCATCATGACGCCCTTCATCGCCCCCAGCGTGTCGGCGACGTCTTCGGCGGTCTGCAGGGCCAGGTCCTCTCGCAGCAGCTGGCGCTGCTCGCCGGCGGCCGCGAACAGCCGCGGCGCGTTGGCCGCGTAGCGGACCCCGCCCCGCGCGGCCAGCCCGAACGCGCCCCGGGCGCGGTCAAGGCGCAGCCGCCCGGGCTGGCGGCCAGGCAGGACCAGCGTCAGGACCAGGGTCGCGGCACCTGCCACCATCGCGGCCAGGAGCCTGATGAGCCTCATGCCGGCCGCCCCGCGCGCATCCGCAGGGTGATTCGCTGCCGCGCCTCGAGCACGCCGGGCTGGCCGAGGAACAGGGCGTCAAGGACGCCGAGCGACTGCCGGATCTCCGTCCGGCGGCCGGGTGTCAGGGGCGGCGGCGCGTCGTAGCCGTACATCTGCCGGGCCCAACGCGGGAGCACGGCGATCGCGGCGTCGCGGAGATCCTGCCAGATCTCCGCGGTGTCCTCATCCATTCCCGGCGGATCAAGCAGGTAGGCCATTGATTCGGCGGCCGCTGGCGTGCAGCGCAGGGTCGGCCGGACCGACGCGATATAAAGGTCAAGCTCGGGGATGTTTGAGGGCACCAGGTGGCGAGGCACGCCGGTGAGCTCGGCGGCGGTCACCATCTCCGCGACGTAGCGATTGCCGTCCGCGGCCGAAAGCGCCGTCCCGACCAGGCTGCCGGCGGCCAGGGCGGAGTCGACCAGCGCCCCGTGCACCCACAGCAGCAGAGCGGGATCGCCCGCCGCGTACGGCCGGCCGGTAACCGCGTCGGTGCCGCGGACATGATCATGAATGCGCCGCACCCGGGCCGCGGCTTGCCTGGCCGCGGCCCGCTCGCCGAAGGTGACCGTGGCGAGGTACGCCGTGGTGGCGGCGAGCCTGCCGACAGGATCCCGGCGCCAGCCACTGTGCTGATCGACACCGGCCATCGCCAGCGGATGCAGCGCCTGCATCAGCAGCGACCGCAGGCCCGCCACCGGCGAGGCCAGGTCCGCGCTCATCCGCCAGGTGACGCTGGCAGGCCCGAAAAAGCCGTCGTCGCCGGTGCCTCCCGGCACACCCGACGCATACGCCGCCGCCGAGCGCTCGATAAGGCCGGTCGCGGTCGCGTACAGATCCGCCGTGTCAGTCAAGCTAACCAGCTCCCTCGCAGGCATCGCAGCGCCGACTCCGTCGTCGCCAACGTCCGGTCGAGCCTGGCCGGGTTTGATCGGCAGCCCTGAGCCGGCTCATCTACTAACACGGATAGGAGATGGCGACTGTTCACGGCGGGTGGCTAACGACCAGATGCCTGCGACGGCCGTGCCAGGCAGGCGGCATTGCCCTAGTCGGCGGACGGTGTCCCCCGCCGGCGCTCCGCCATTATCGCCAGCCGTTGCAAGATGGCGGCCGGCGGCTCGCCCGTCGCCTCATGCAGCTCGTGCAGCAGCACCACCAAGATCACGTGCAGGTCGGCCATGAAGTCTGCCAGGCCGTCGATGTCGGCCGGAATGAGCTCGTCCGCGGCCCACGCTGAATCCGCTGGACCGAGTCGGTGGCCCCGGCGGCCAGGGCCGGCGCGGGACCGGCGGCGGTGGCGAGGACGACCAGGGCGGTGGCGAGCAGCCGAGGATCGCGGGCGCGGGTGGCCGCATCGTCGGCGTGCAGTTCCACCAGCCGCGCTACCTGGTCTTCGGCCTCCCGCATCAGCGGCATGAACGGGAGGACCTCGCGGCCGATCCTCGCCAGGGCCAGCAGCCGGTGATGGCGGCCGGTCAGGTGCGCTCGCTCGTGCGCTAGCACCGCATCCAGCTGGCCGGGATCGAGCGCCTGCACCGCGCCGGTGGTCAGGATCGCCGTAGGCTGTCGGCCTGCCACGCAGTAGGCGGCCGACTGGGCATGCTCCAGTAGCACGGCTCCCAGGGCCGGGGCGGGCTGCCCGACCAGCCGCGCGGTCTGCGCGTGCCGCAGCGCCTGCCGTCCGGCGGCGCGGAAGTGGGCCAGCGCGGTAAGCGCGGTGCGGGCCACGACAGCGCCCGCCAGGTCAGACCCAGGGCGGCGACCGTGGGGCCGCCCGAGCCGTCCACCTGGCCCGGCCCAGCATCGGAGACCTCAGGACGCCAAGACCGGCCGCGTACGCCAGCAGCACCGCGGCGACGGTCACC
>PMST01000495.1 GCA_003168295.1 Actinomycetota bacterium | reverse complement strand
GATCGCTCCCGGCGTCACCACGGCAACGTCCTGGCCAAGACTGGCCCGGTGCATCGCGGCGTAGAACATCGACCGCTTGGACTGCACGTAGGCCGAGTCCAGGTCAGAGATCAGAACGACGGGCGAGCGCTCTGTCTGGGTAAAGGCGGGATCGATGACTGACTGCGAGTCGATGAGAACAGTCCGGCGCACCCCGGCCCGCNNCAAGCGAATCCGGATCGCAGATATCACCCTGGACTATCTCGACACCGGCGTCAGTCAGCGGAGTGACCTCGGGGCAGCCGCGCACCAGCGCGCGGACCTGCAGCTGCTGCCTGGCCGCAAGAAGGGCTACGGTCGATCCGGCCAGGCCGGTCCCGCCGGTCACCAGCAGCGGGCTCGGCTCCGGGTGGCCCGGCGCCACGCTACGCGGTCACTTCGGATCGCACCGGGCTAATCTCAGAGGCACCCTCGACGGTCACTGTCCGGCGCGCGAACAGCCAGTCCTGACCCTCCCTGATCAGCTCGTCCCGGTAGACACCCCAGTGGTCCGGTCCTGCTCCGGACAGGGCCAGAAAATAGCTCGTCGCCGTCGCGGTGTCCGGCCCGGTCAGCTCGATCAGGACCGAAGACACATGATGCCGCAGCCGGCCGAAGTTCTCGGCGGAGCGGAATGTGGACTTGATGTCTTCGACGGTCGCAACGAGCTCCGCGCGGGTATGCACGATCCGGCCGCCGCCCATGTCGTAGTGCATCGGCTCGGCGAACAGCAAGCACAGCCGGTCTGGCCGGCCGGTATCCACGTGCCGCGTGTACCGGCTCATCGTCGCCTGAATCGACAGCCGCGCCTCGATCTCCCATGCGTCCACGTCGCGCCGCCTTCCTCTCGCTAGCTGGATCATCCGCAAACCTGAGGTATCACGGGTCAGTCAGATGGCCCGCGCGACCGGAGTCGGAACATGCTGCGGTGGTTGCAACTGGGCCAGGAAAACGGTGTCCAGTCCGTCCGTTCGGCCCATCAGAAAGCTGGCCGGGAATGCCCAGCCGTCAGGCACCGGATCGGTGCGCGTCCATTCGTAGACGCAGACACGCCGAAGAATGCGCCACTCACCGTCGCGTCGCTCGAGATCGTCTACGTAACGTAGGGCTACCGTGTTGTCGCGTTCTGGTGCATCATCGCTCCGTGCCAGCCTGGCGAGCGCGAGCACATAGGCTTCGGTCCGGGCAGTGCCGCCGCTGATCTCAACTTGAAGGTTCCCGATGAAGTGCAAAGTGCGCTCGAACGCGGGCAAGTTCTGCTGCACGTAGGCTATAAACTCGTTGACGCCACCGTAGAAGTCACCGTGATGATCCGTAGCTTCAGGGTGATAGCAGCTGCGGAGCAAATCGTACTGCCGCCGGTCTATTGCCCGGCAATAGCGATACACCAAAGCGCGGATTTCCCGGTCTGCGACCAGAATGCGCACTTGATCGTCGGTTTCACTCGCCATTCTGGCTCCTTATCGCCAGTCACCGCCGCCGCCCGGCGCCATCGAGGGCGAAGTCCGCCCGCGGCCTGGCCGGCGCGTGGCTCCCGGCGGCCGCCTGACGAGCCCTCACGTCTGATGCCCGCGCCTGTATCCCAGCCTGAAGACTGACGATCAGCGCCAGGGAATTTCGAGTACAGACCCGCGCTAGGTAGCATAATCCGTGTAATGATATCACTAGGTTGCTTGGGATCGGCGCGGCTCGCTCGACCCAGTGAGGGAAAGAGGTAGGTCTTGGCCCGGTTCACGGCGGCACTGATAGACCCGCTCGGCCGACGCTTCGACATCGAGTCCGACATCCTCGCCGCCGCGGGAGTAGACCTCGTCGCGCGCAAGTGCACGACGGACGACGACGTGGTGGCGCTGGCTCGTGAGGCGGATGCGGTTCTCGTGGTGACTTACCCGATCGCCGAAGCGGTGCTGGCACAGTGCCCGAAGCTGCGGGTTATCGTGCGCTACGGCGTCGGCGTGGACAACATCGACCTTGCGGCCGCCACGGCTCATCGCGTCATGGTGTGCAACGTGCCGGACTATTGCATCGACGAGGTCGCCAACCACACCATGGCTATGCTGCTGGCCCTCAACCGGCGCCTGGTGCAGCAGGGGATCGCGATCCGGTCACATCAGCGCGCCCCGCTCGCACCGATGGGGCGGTTGCGCGGCGAGACGCTCGGGCTCATCGGCCTCGGCCGCCTGGCGCAGGCGGTGGCCCAACGCGCGCGGGGATTCGGGCTGAAGGTGATCGCGTATGACCCCTACGTGGCCGACGCGGGACCTGGCGATGTGCAACTGCTTCCGCTCGACGAGGTACTGGCCGCGGCCGACTACGTGGCCGTGCACGTACCGCTCACCCCTGAGACGCACGGTCTGATCGGCTCTCGGGAGTTCGCGCTGATGAAGTCGACGGCTTACATCGTCTGCACCGCTCGAGGCGGGATCATCTCCGAACCCGCTCTCGTGCAGGCTCTCGGCGCCGGCGAGATCGCCGGCGCCGGCCTGGACGTGTGGGAGCAAGAACCGGTGTCGACCGACAATCCCCTGCTCGGCTACCCGCAGGTGATCCCGACACCGCACACCGCCTACTTCTCCAACGATTCCGCCCTGGCCATCCGCCGGCGCGTGGCCGAGATCGCCAGCGAAGCGCTGCTGGGGGGCACGCCCGCATCGGTCATCAATCGCGAGGTGCTCGCGACATGATGGCCCGGCTCAAATCGCGCTGGGCCGCCGGAGAACCGGCCGTCGGTGCGTGGTGCACCATTCCGTCTTCTGTGCCGGCCGAGTTCCTCGCGATAAGCGGTTTTGATTATGTAGGAGTGGATTGCCAGCATGGGCTCCCGGGTCCTGATTCGCTCGTGCCGATGCTGCAAGCGATCAACGGCCATGACGTGCCGGCCGTGGTGCGGGTTCCGGTCGGAAGCGGCTGGTGGATCCAGCGCGCGCTCGACAGCGGAGCCGAGGCCGTCATCATCCCGATGGTGAACAGCGCCGAGGAAGCGGCGGCCGCCGTGCGCCATTGCCGCTACCCGCCGACCGGCGAGCGAAGCTTCGGGCCCATCCGGTCGGAGCTGGTGCTGGGCACCGCCACCGAGGACGTCAATTCCGCCGTCACGTGCCTCGTGATGATCGAGACGCGCCGCGGCGTAGAAGCGGCCGAGGAGATCTGCGCCACGCCAGGCGTCGACGGCGTCTACATCGGGCCGGCTGACCTGGCTATCAGTTACGGGCTGCCGCCCCGGCTAGCGCCGGTCCCCGGGCCGCACGCCGAGGCCATGGAGCGGGTCCGGACCGCGTGCGCCGCGAATGCCATCGTCGCCGGGGTGCATGCCGCCAACGGCGAGCAGGCAGCTCAGTACCTACGGGCCGGCTACCTGATGGTCACCATCTCCAGCGACTTGGCCATGATGCGCTCCTACGCGCGCACCCAGCTCCGCAGGGCCCGCGAGGCGGCCGAGAGCTGATTCCGGCCGCCGATGGCAGACCGACGACGCACGACAGGACCTCCCGCCCGCGGGAGGACCGGATGCTGGGAAGGATAGCGGTGGCTACGACGGAACTCTGCTGGGGAACGGTTCAATCCGCGCCGATCGAGACGCTGGTCAGTGTCGCATCCGACAATGGATTTGAGTCCATCACAATCACTCCCTGGATGGGACAGCAGCTGGTGGAGGACCCGGAGCGCCTGGCCAGGATCCGGGCTGCTATGGCCTCCGCGAGTGTGCGCATCGGCTGTCTCGATGCTCTTATCAAAGGGCTTCCCGGTATTCCTGCCACTGAAGCTGTGCCGCCGGAGCAGAGGCAAAATTTCAGCTACGGTGCGGACGCCTGCCTCCGCGTCGCCGAGGCCCTCGATATCCGACTGCTTAACATCACGCATTATCTTGGGCAACCAGTGGCGCTGGCGGCCCTAGTGGACGCCATCGGCGCCGTCGCGGAGCGAGCCGGGACGCTCGGGATGGCCACCTGTATCGAATTCATACCGGGCTCGGGCATCCCAGATCTGGCCACGGCCGTGCGTATCTCTTCCGCCGCGGGATCCAACGTCGGCATTCTCGTGGACACGTGGCACTTCGCGAGAACGGGCGGCACGGCAGCGGAACTGCGAGAACTAGCTCCCGGGTCGGTCCTGTGCATACAGGTCAACGACCGCATCGGCCAAGAGGGCGGGCCCGTCGAAGGTCCCGACGGGCCGGTCTACCTGGCGATGGCGAACCGGCGGTTGCCGGGTGACGGCGAGCTCCCGCTGGTCGAATGGGTGAGCGCATTGCTCGCAAATAACCCTGGCGTACCTGTTGGCATCGAAGTGTTCAGCGACGAGATGCGCTCGCTGCCTGCGCAGACTGCCGCTCACCGGGCGGCCGTGGCCGTGCAGCGCATCCTGCCCGAGATCCATGCCTGACCGGCGCCAACAGAACCTGGGCGCGGCCGGCCGCCGTGATCTGACTCACAGCTGCAGCGGGCACGTCCTCTGGCTTACCGCTGAATCATTAGAATAAGATTAATGATTCAAGCTTCGCCTGAAGCGGGGAGGATGTACATCCGGTAGCGCGCGACTTCCGGATTCGGACATATAGTTGTATGATTTAGCTCATATACGCCTCACGAGGGGTCCCTTGCATGGCAGATGCGACAACGGGCGTGACCGAGCTTGTGGATCATGTGGCGTTGCGGCGGATCCTCGACGGCGCTGTCGCGCCGTTCACCGAGATGTCGGTCTCGCTGTTGTCCGGAGGGGCTTCCAACCTGACCTTCATGCTGGTGCTCGACCAGGACAGGTTCGTGCTGCGGCGCCGCCCCGTCGGGCCCTCGCCGGCCCGCGCTCACGACATGAAGCGCGAGTTCACGGTCATCAGCGCACTCAACGGGACCGATTTTCCTGTGCCGCGAGCCGTTCTCTATTCCGAGGACCGGAGCGTGGTCGGCGAGCCTTTCTACCTGATGCACTTCATCGACGGTGCCGCGCTGCACGTGCCCGAGGACGTCGTGTCTCTCGACGCGGCCGCGGCCCGAACCTGCAGCCAGACGCTCATCGACACGCTCGCCACGCTGCACGCGGTCGACCCCGCGGCCATCGGCCTCAAGGACTTCGGGTGGCCGCAGAACTTCCTGCAGCGGCGCATCAACAGCTGGCTACGGCAGTGGCAGTCAGTCGAGCACCGGGACTTCCCCGAAGTCGAGTCGCTGTGCCAGCGGCTGCTGGCCCAGATCCCGGGAACGAGCGGGGCCACGCTCATCCACGGCGATTACCGTCTGGGGAACGTGCTGTTCCAGCAGCAGCCGTCGATACGCCTGACCGCGGTCCTGGACTGGGAGATGTCCACCATCGGCGACCCGCTCACCGATCTGGCTCATCTGCTCGTCTACTGGGAGCCGACGAGGGGTCGCATCACGCACCCCTCCCAGGTCATCGCGCGCCACCCCGGCTTCCTCGACGGCCGCAGTCTGGCCGACCGGTACGCCGAGCTGACCGGCCGGGACGTCAGCCAGCTGCCCTACTACATGGCATTCGAGCACTGGCGCGCCGCCATCATCAAGGACGCCATCTATCTCCGGTCCCGCAGCGTCTCGCAGGACNNGCATGACCGAGAGCTTCGCCGAGCTACGCAAGCGAGTGCGCGACTTCATCGACAACGAGGTGATACCCGCCGAGCCCGTGATGGACGTGGCGGATTCCGCGGCCACGGCTCAGCTGGAGAAGCTGAAGGCGGAGGCCAAACGGCGCGGCATCTNNGGCATCTGGGCTCTCGGGCATCCGGCTGACATTGGCGGCGGGGGCCGCACGTTCATGGAGACGGCCCTCCTGAACGAGGTGATCGGCCGGTCGTTCTACGGCCAGAAGGCCGTCGGCACCTGGTCCATGCAGGACTCGCTCATGCTGAAGGAGAACGCCAGCCCGGAGCAGCGAGAGCGCTGGCTCGAGCCGCTGGTGGCCGGCGAGATCCGGTCGTCCGTCGGGCTCACCGAGCCCGAGGTCGCAGGCTCCGACCCCACGCTGATCTCGTCCACCGCCGTTCAGGACGGGGACGAGTGGGTCATCAACGCGCATAAGTGGTTCACTACCGGCGCGAACATAGCCGCCTTCACCACCGTCTTTGCCGTCACGGATCCGGATGCGCACCGGCACAAGCGGGTCAGCGCCATCATCGTGCCCACCGACACGCCGGGCTACGAGGTCGTCCGGACGGTGCCGACGCTCGGAACTGAGCACACGATCATGGGCGACCACTGCGAGATCCGGCTCACGGACGTGCGGGTCCCGCTCAGCAACCTGCTCGGTGAGCGCGGCAACGGATTCGTGATCGGGCAGCGTCGGCTCGGGCCCGGCCGCATCTTTCACGCGATGCGCTGGCTCGGTCAGATGGAGCGAGCCTTCGAGCATCTGGTTGAATACGCCAAGAGGCGCTACACCCACGGCTCGCTGCTCATTGACAAGGGCGAGATCCAAGGCTTCGTCGCCGAGGCGGCGATGGACATCTTCTACCACCGTGCCGCTGTGCTCGAGGCAGCACGAGCAGTTGACGAGGGTTCCATGGCGCGGCTGGAGATCGGGATGATCAAGGTCCGCGGAGCCAAGCTGCTGCACGACGTCATCGACCGGGCCATTCAGGTCCACGGCGCTCTCGGCCTTACCGCGGATACGCCGCTGGATGGCATGTACCGCCGCGCCCGGTACGCCCGTATCTACGACGGCCCGGACGAGGTCCACCGTTACACCCTGGCCCGGCTCCTGGCCAAAGACGGGGCTCAGGCACCCTGGGACCACGAGTGATGGCACGCCCTGGGCTGACCCGGCCGCACCTGGCGCGACGGCCAGGTACAGGCAGGTAGCCGGTGGAGCTCACTTTCACTCCGGAGCAGGAGCAGTTCCGCCGCGAGTTCGGAGCGTGGCTCGACGAGCACCAGCCGGGACCGCTCGACCCGCCCACGACGGCAGCCGGGCTGCGGCAGCACCTGGACTGGGAACGAAGCCTGTACACCGCCGGATACGCGGCGCCCGGATGGCCCGAGCGGTTCGGCGGCCGGGGCATGGATCTATGGGGCGAACTGGTCTACGACGAGGAGTATGTTCGGCGGCAGCTTCCCGAGCGGCTCAACAAGATGGCGCTGATCCATGGCGCGCGCACGGTGATGGCGCACGGCACCGAGGCCCAGCAGGAGAAGTGGCTGCCCGGCATTCTCGACTGCTCGGACATCTGGTGCCAGGGATTCTCCGAGCCGGAAGCCGGCAGCGACCTCGCCAGCCTGCGCACCACCGGGCGCGTGGACGGCGACGAGATCGTCATCAACGGCCAGAAGACCTGGACATCGAACGGGGCTATCGCGACCCGGATGTACGCGCTGGTCCGGACCGATCCCGACGCGCCGAAACATGCCGGCATCAGCTTCTGCGTCTTCGATCTCGACCTGGAAGGAGTCAGCATCGTGCCGATGCGCCAGCTGCACAGGCATGCGGGCTTCGCTGAGGTGTTCTTCACCGATGTGCGGGTCCCGGCATCCAGCGTCGTGGGCCGCCTGAATGACGGCTGGCACGTCGCGCAGACCGCCCTGCGCCTGGAGCGGGGCGCGGCCCGCGGGACGCACACGCGGCTGGTGGCCAGCCTGCACCAGCTGGCCGAGACGATCGCGCGCACCGGGGCCGACCGGGCGCTCACCGAGCGGCTCGGCGCGCTTCGCGCCTGGACCTTCGCTTACCTCCAGGCCACCTACGCGCTTACCGACCAGCTCAGCCGCGGCCGGGACGACGGTGTGGCCGCCAGCATGAACAAGCTCCGGCTGTCCGAGATCCAAACCGCCATCCATGAGCTGCACCTCGAGGTTCTCGGCGCAGACGCCGAGATCGTCACCGAGCTTGGCCCTGACGGTGAGCTTCTCGGCATGCGCCGGGACTACTGGCACTCGCGGGCCGGNNCGGCGATGCTGCGGCAGCTGTGGGCCACTGACACCGGCCGGAGCCCGAGACTGTGGCACCTGCTGGCCGAGGTCGGAGTGCCCGCCATCGGTGTTCCCGAGGAATTCGGGGGAGCCGGGGGCGACGAACTCGACCTCGAACTCGTGTTCGAGGAGATAGGGCAGGCGGCTCTTCCCGATGCGATGCTAGAGTCCTGCCTGCTCGCGCCCTACCTCATCGCGACGTCGGCGGCACCGGAGGTTCGCGAGCGCTGGCTGCCGCTGATGGCCGCCGGATCCGCCCGCGTCTCGGTCGCCCTCGGGGACCGGGCTGTCGCTCCCGACGTGCACGTCAGTGACGCGGTCCTGATCGAGCGCTCAGGCGAGCTCATCCTGGTGGAGACCGCCGATCTCGACGCTGAGGCCGTCCGCTCGATGGACCCGTCGCGCCGGCTGTTCAGGGTCCGGCCGCGGCCCGGCGCCGGAGTGCAACTGCCAGCAGCCGACCTAGCCGGCGCCCGGGCCCGCGGCCTGGCCGGGTCGGCCGCCGTGCTGACCGGCGTGGCCGACAAGCTGGTCGCGCTGACGGTCGACTACGCCCGCGTCCGCACTCAGTTCGGCCGCCCAATCGGCTCGTTCCAGGGCGTCAAGCACCAGCTGGCCCAGGCCGCGAGCATGAATGCGCTGGCCAGGCACGCCACGGTCGCGGCGACCGGCAAGATCGCGCGCGGTACTGCTGACCACGCTGATGCGGCGGCTCTCGCTCATCTGTGCGCAGCCGAGGCTGAGGCCGAGAGCAACCGGGTCGCCCTCCAGGTCCACGGTGGCGTGGGCTTTACCTGGGAGCACGATCTGCAGATCTGGCTCAAGTACGGCAAGACGTTCGAGCTGGCCTACGGCAGCAAGCGGGATATCGCAGCACTCTGCGGAGCTGCCGCGCTTGGTGATGGCATCGGCCGCACCATATGAAGAGCAGAGCCGTTCAGCGGGAACGACAAGGCAGTTCGCCCAGAGGTCCGTGCGCGGTGCCGAGAGGGAGCTAAGTTCCGACAACAGGGTTCATTTAGTTAGATGAGGTAGGCTTTTCAGGTGGTAACTGCTCCAGCTTCCAGTACCCGCAGCCAGCTGCGGATACCCAAGGCCGCCGAGATCATCGCGGCCCACCTGCGGCGCCAGATCGTCAGGCATGAGCTCGCCGAGAACGAGGAACTGCCGTCTGAGGCTGAGCTCATGGACAAGTTCGACGTGTCCCGCCCGACGCTGCGTGAGGCCTACCGGATCCTGGAGTCTGAGGGACTGATCACCGTCCGCCGCGGGGCACGCGGCGGCGCACGGGTGCACATGCCCCGCGCTGATGTCGCGGCCCGGTATGCCGCCAGCGTGCTGCAGGCCAACGGCGTGCTCCTGAGCGACGTCTACGAGGCACGGACCATCATCGAGGCACCGGCCGCCGCGATCCTGGCCGAGCGCCGGTCGCCGGAGGATATTGCCACCCTCCGTCAGCTCTGCGCCGAGGCTGATGTCATCGAAGGCAATCCGATGGACTACCTCGAGGCCCATCACCGCTTTCACAACGCCGTCAGCGACCTCGCCGGGAACGACACGATCGCGCTGCTCGCGCGCATGATCGATGCGATTATCGATGCTGCCGACAGCCAGCTCGTCAAGGCACGGCTCGCCGACGAAGGCGAGATACGCGCGGGGCACCAGGCGCAGCGGACGCACGCCAGGTTCATCGACCTCATCGAGAGCGGCGACGCCGCCGGAGCAGAGAAGCTCTGGCGCAAGCACCTGAGCGAGGCCGGCCGGCACGTGACCTCGGCGGGCGAGGCCAGGACGACGCTGGACGTCATGGGGTGAGCCGGCCCGTCGAGCTCACGAACGATGAACTTCTCAGCACCACCCGGGTGGTCCGCAGGCGGCTCGACTTCAGCCGCCCGGTGGACCCGGCCATCATCCGGGAGTGCCTGACTCTCGCGGTCCAGGCGCCGACGGCGTCCAACCGCCAGGAATGGCACTGGGTGTTCGTGACCGATCCCGCGACCAAGCGGGAACTGGCCGACATCTACCGGTCGGACGAGGGCGAGTACGTCCCGCTGCCGACGCCGGTGCTCGGTTCCGGAGACGTGCGGGCCGACCGCGCTCCGGCCGTCGCCTCCTCAGCCGACTACCTGCGCGAGCACATGCATGAGGCGCCCGTGCTGCTGGTGCCCTGTCACCTGGGCCGGGTGGACAACGCGCCGGTGGCGACGCAGGCCGCGCTCTGGGGGTCGATGCTGCCCGCCGTGTGGAGCCTGATGCTGGCGCTGCGTAGCCGCGGGCTCGGTGCGGCCTGGACCAGCGTGCACCTGCGCCACGAGCGGCGGGCGGCCGAGGTTCTGGGCATCCCCTATGACCGCTACACCCAGGGCGGCCTGTTCCCGATCGCCTACACGATCGGCACTGACTTCCGCCCGGCTCCGCGGCGCCCGCTGAGTGAGATCATCCACTGGGAGCGATGGTGAGCGGGCGCTCGTCCGGCCGCAGGAAGACGGCCGATGCGGTCGCTGCGACGATGCCGGACGGACCGCCGAGACGGCACTGTCCCGCGACAAAGCTCTTACGCCTGTCGATGCCCGCGGACCACGCGCCGAAGAAGATCAGCTGGCCCACCGAAATGGGCGCGCGGTAGACGACGTCGAGCCGGCCAGTGAGAGTCGGCGGCCCGATGAGCCAGTTCACGGCGCCCATCATCTCGTCGAACGCCGCGGCCAGCAGACCGCCGTGGATGCGCCCCGGCTGGCCCTGATGCGCATCCGTGACGTCAACTTCGGCGTACGTCGAGACGCCTTCCCCCGCGAAGAGCCGCATCCTCAGGCCGGTCGGATGCGCCGCGCCACAGATCAAGCACAAGGGGCCGTGCCTGCTCAGCCGGGCACCAGCCGGCGGCGCATCAGGCAGCCGCCGGGCGAAAGCGGCCCCCGGAGGCGGGTCCAGGTCCGGGCGCCGGGGCGCGGCCGTCCCGACTGGAGGCGGTCCGGCCGGAGGCGGCTCAGCCAACCATCCAGGGCGCCTTGACGCCCTCGCCGCGCAGGCCGTCCGGCAGGTCATCCTGACCGATGACGTCCAGCACGGCCGCCATCCGCCCGAAGCCCACGTTGGCCGCGACCCGGAAGCATAGTTCCATCACCTCGGCGTCGGTAAAGTGCCTGCGCAGCTCGGCAAAGGTGTCATCGCCGATNNGAGGTGTCATACGGTCGTTCCAGCGAGCACACGAGCCCTTCGGAGACCGGTGCCCCGTCCGGGCTCTCGTAGCGCAGCGACATGCACAGCCGGCACTGGTTGTGGAAGGCGACGCGCAGCCTCACCAGCTCGACCAGCTGGAACGGCAGCAGGCCG
>PMST01000194.1 GCA_003168295.1 Actinomycetota bacterium | reverse complement strand
GGGTGAAAACAGGGGCCTTACGACCGGGAAGCGGCATCTACTGCCTGGTGAACCGGTGGCCGGGCGGGGAAAAGCTGACCGCGGACGGCGAGGACCACCGTGCGGAAGGCGATCCACGCGGCAAGGGCGCTGAGCAGCGCGATGACCGCGATCGCGTAGCCGGTGGCGGCGGGCGGCTTGGAGATCGCGAGCCACCCGAGCGCGGGGGCAGCGTCGGTGCCCGAGGGCAGACGCGAGCATTTCCGGGTCACGCTGGCCGTCTTGCGGCTTTACCTCGCCCGTCAGCGCGGCGATCTCCGGGCGGTCGCCGAGGAGGCGGAGCAGCTGCAGCCGGCCGCCGCGCTGGACGTGGCGCAGCTCGGGCTCGGCGATGAACTGCGGGCGCTCGCGCTGATCAGCCTGGGCATCGCCGAGCTCTGGTCGTTGCGATTCCGCGAAGCCGAAGCGCACCTGGAGCAGGGGGTCGCTTTGGCGCGCCGGATTGGGCGGCCCCTCCTGGAGATCAACGGCCTGGCGCACTGGGGACTGGCCGCAAGCTTCCGGTCGCCCGCACTGGCGGCAGAGCGCGGCCAGCAAGCGATCGAGCTGGCGCAGCGGCACGGCTGGAGCGGGGAGCCGTTTGTCGCGATCGCCTACCCGATGCTGGCTGGCTCACTGATCTGGCAGGGAGAACTGGAGGAGGCCGAACGCTGGCTCATGGAGGAGGAATATGCGCTCGGTCCGAGGTCGAGCCTGCGGCAGGAATGCTGTTCCATCTGGTCCGGGGTTTTCTCGAGATTGCCCGCGGCCGTGTTGAGGCGGCGCTAGCCACCCTGCGTGCCGCCGGGCGATCGCCCGGCGGGCTGCTTTTCGCAGCGCACCCGCTCACGGCCGAGGTGCGCGCATTCCTCCTGCACGTCCTGGTGCGGCTGGGGGAGACCGCGCAAGCCGATGCCGCCTTGACCGAGATGGCCGAATCCGAACGCGAAAGGCCAGGTATCCGCACCGCGGTGGCGGCGCTGCGGCTCGCCCAGGGCAACCCGCGAGCAGCGACCGCCGCGCTCGCGCCCGTCCTGGTCAGCTCGGCTCCGGGATCGCATCAGGTGTGGATGATCGCGGCTTTCTTGCTCGAGGCGAGCGCCCGGGACGCGCTCGGTGAGCGGGAGGCGGCCGGACGGGCCCTCGAGCGCGGGCTCGATCTCGCCGCGTCCGACGGCCTGCTCTTCCCGTTTCCTGCTGCACCCGGTGCCGGAGCTGCTCGAACGCCAGGCCCGGCAGCGCACCGCGCATCCCGCGCTGATCCGGAAGATCATCAGCGTGCTAGGCGGCAGGACGCCAGGCGGTGCCAGCGCTGCCAGCGGTGCCGGCCGCGGTCCCCCCGATTTCAGCCGGGCCCGGCGGCGGTATGTGCTGGACCGGCTGGGCAGCTGGCTGCACGGCGAACCGGGCCAGGCTCACCTGCTGCGGTTCGACGACGTGGTCAAACGGGATCAGCGGCAGGTCTTCCCATGCGCGCACGCCTTACCAGCTGACGGTCTGACCCCGGTAGTCCAGGTACTGCAGCCCGCCCCGGCCAGCCTGAGCCTCGATCGTGTCGACCACGCCAGGGATGCTCTGGCCGATCGTCAGGGGCGCGGCGGGGCCGCCCAGGTCGGTCTGCACCCAGCCGGGCGCCACCAGCAGCAGTGTGTGCGGGTCGTCGGCGTGGCGTGCGGCGAAGCTGCGCATCAACTGGTTCAGCGCGGATTTGCTCGCCCGGTAGACCTCGAAGCCGCCCTTCTCGTTGTTGGCGACGCTCCCCTGGCCAGAGGACATCACGGCGATCGTGCCGTTCGGGGTGACGAGATCCTGCAGTACCTCCACAACGCGCATAGGGCTCAGCGCATTGGTCACCATCAGGCGGACGAAGGTGTCCGTGGACACATCGGCGACGGTCTCCCCGGGGCCGTTGGTCACCCCGGCGTTGACGAACAGCAGGTCGAACGTCGTCTGGGCCAGACGCTCGTGCAGCGTTGCGATCTCCTG
The DNA here is from genome assembly GCA_003168295.1 of Actinomycetota bacterium. The sequence goes on along the minus strand of PMST01000194.1, from coordinate 2,666 downwards.
GCGAACCGTGATGTCGACTGTCTCCACGACCAGGCGGCCAGCTGAGGGCCCGGTCAGATCGTGCCAGGCGGTCCGCCCGGCTCCCCGCACCGTTGCGGTCACCTGCCAGCCTCGAGCCAGGTACTCGGCGGCGAGCGCATAGCCGAGCCCACGTGACGCGCCGATGATCAGAGCGGTCTTACCGGCCGGTGCCCCAACATCGCCCGCGTCGCCTGGCCATGGGCCGGCACCGGCGTCGGCTCCGCGCGCGGTCATCGCGTCAGCCGGTAGAAACGCAGCATTTCCGCCTCGACCGGGAGGATTTCCAGGCTTTGGAAGCCGGCTTCCAAGGCGTACCGGCGCAGCGTGGCGGGTCGCATCACGGCTCCGGTCGCGGCGGTATCCGGGTCGCCCATGACCGCGGGCAGGCATGCCACCACGCTCCAGGCGTAGTGATATTGCTCCTCGATGGAGGCCGGGGCAGTGAACTCGTCCTCGACCAGCTCGTCGGCGACGATGACGCAGCCTGGTTCCCTGAGCATCCGGCGTGCCACCCGCAGCGCATCCACCGGGCGGGACATATCGTGCAGCGCTTCGAGGATCGTCACCAGGTCGTACTGGCCGGACACACCGGGGCCGGACGCGTCAGCGGCGGTGAACGTGACCCGGTCCGCCAAGCCGGCTTCCTCCGCATTGCGCCGGGCCGCCTGGATCGCGTCCGCGTCCAGGTCGAAGCCGTCGACGCTGATCAGCGGGTACGCCTGCGCCATGGCGATGCTAGACCAGCCCGTTCCGCAGGCCAGGTCCGCCACCCGTGCGGGCGGCTCGCTGCGCAGCCGCAGGTCCACGTCAGCGATAGCCGGCAGCCATTGTCTCGCCAGCAGATTGAGGAACACCGCCCGGTTGAACTCCGGCCGGCCCTCCGGTGCCCACGGCAGCGGAGGCGGTGCGCCGCCGCTGCGGAACGCCTCGACCAGCTCCGGTATCAAGCGCGCGGCGCGGACTATCTCGGTACCGTTGAACGCCTGGTAGCTGACATCGCCGGGGTCGGCGAGAACAGGCACGTGCCCAGGGGGCAGGTGGTACCGGCGAGCCAGCGGCCCGGCCGCCGGATCATCCACCTCCAGCAGCCCGCTGGCGGCATGGTGTTCCAGCCATTCCCGGATATACCGCTCAGTGGTTCCCGTCCGGGCGGCCAGCTCCGCGGAGGTCGCCGCCCCCTCGGCATGCAGGGCCTGGTACAGGCCCAGCCGCTCACCCAGATAGACGGTGAGCAATTCCAGCGCGCCGGCCATGTCACGGAACAGCCGGCCGGTCAACGCCGCCGGATCGCCAAGTTCTCCCTGTGCCGCCAGATGATCCTCAGCTCCCATGCCGCCCAAGCTACCGTCGCCGGGAAGGCGACACCACCGGACCTAAATGCCGACCTCCAGCTCCTCGCCACCGTGCGGCGTACGCCCGTCGGTGCCGGGCCTACGACCACGCCGGCAGCCGCGCCGGTGGGGAGGCCGGGCTGTGGTCAACGGCCGCGGATGGGTTCGAGCAGGCGGTGCGCGTTGGTGAGGGTCCTGCTGACGAAGTCGTCCCCTTCCCCGTCGTAGCCGGGGCCGGGAAGCATCAGCAGGTCCGACGGCGAAACGGCGCTGCCGCAGGTGGCGCAGGCCCCGTCCGGCCCGATGGTGCCCGCGTCCTGGACATGCGAGAACACCCGGCGCGGGCCATCGGCTGAGTAGTATTCGTCTCCCCAGCTGAGCAGGTCGCGTACGACGGGCCACAGGCTCAGGCCCTTGTCGGTTAGGGCGTACTCGCTGTAGCCGTGGCTTCCCGGCGTCTCCGCGAGCACGCCGGCCTCACGCAGGTTCTCGAGGCGCTCGGTGAGCACGGCGCGCGGTATCCCGAGGTGCGCGGCGAAGTCGCCGAAGCGACGCACGCCGAAGAACGCGTCGCGCATGATCAGCAGCGTCCAACGCTCACCGACGATCTCGAGAGCGCGCGAGAGCGAGCACCGCTGTCCCGCGTAATCCTTGGGCAGAGCCATAGCCCGATGCTACCGGTAAGAGTTCATTGACAGAACTATCCTGCGCATGGTCCACTGTGATAGTTCGGTCAATGAACGAGCGCGGAGGATGCTGGAGGCATTCGATGAAGACGTGGTTTATCACCGGTACGTCGCGGGGCTTCGGCCGCGAGTGGGCGATCGCGGCCCTGGACCGCGGCTCGCGGGACCTGCTGTGGGGCGGTCTGATGGTCTTCCTGCTCACCGGGGTCGCGGCCGGGGCCACCGTCGCGTTCCATGGGCTCACCCCGCGCACGGCGATGCTGGCCGGCTGCCTGGTCCTGCTGGCCGGCCTCGCGGTCACCTTCGCCGCGATCGCCACGGCCACCGCTGCCGCCTTCCTGGCCGGCACCGCGGTCGCCGGGGTGGGTTTCGGGCTGGCGCTGCTGGGCGTCAACCGCACGCTGATCGCGCTGGCCGAGCCCGGACAGCGCGCCGGGCTGATCGCGGCCATCTTCATCGTCAACTTCCTCGGGCTCAGCATCCCGGTCGTGATCGCCGGGGTGGCGACCACGCACTTCGGCCTGCACCGGACCGCCCTGGCCTACTGCGTGGCGCTGGCCGCGCTCGTCGCGGTCGCAGCCGGGAGCTTGATGCTCCGCAGCCGCGGCCCCGCCACCGGTCAGGGCGC
>PMST01000289.1:730-11645 GCA_003168295.1 Actinomycetota bacterium | reverse complement strand
GCCTGGCGTCCCGGTCCCGGCATGCCGCGGGCGGCGCCGCCGAGCTCGCCGGAGACGGCATACCCGGGCTGCGCCGGGACGTGGACACGCCAGCTGACCTGCGCACCGCGACCCTGCTCGGGCTGGGTCCGCGCAGCGCGCCGCTCGCGGCCGAACTGCTCAGATGTGCACCACGGGGCAGGTGAGCGTCCGGGTGATGCCGGGCACGGACTGGATGTGCGCGGCTACCAGACGGCCGAGCTCGTCGACGTTTTCCGCCTGAGCTCGCACGATGACGTCGTAAGGACCGGTGACGTCTTCGGCCTGCGTGACGCCGCTGATCTTGCCGATAAGCGAGGCCACGTCGGCGGCCTTGCCGACTTCGGTCTGGACGAGGATGTAAGCCTCCACCATGAGGTCTCCTCCCGGGGCAGTGCGGGACTGGTGCCCCTGCCTGATCACGCTACCGTAGTGGTCCAGACCTGTAACACATTTGTCCGTTGTGGCGGAGGTCATTATCACTGGCGCAGATCGGCAGACGCTGGGCGAGCTCGGGGAGTTCGGCCTGATCGGACAGCTGCGGACGTGGCTGCCGCCGAACCCGCGGACCCTGGTCGGCATCGGCGACGACGCCGCCGTGCTGGCCACTCCCGACGGCCGGGTGGTCGCGACNNGTCGGCCACAAGGCCGCCGCCCGGAGCCTGGCCGACCTGGCGGCGATGGGCGCGGTGCCGTCCGCGCTGCTCGTCGCGCTGGCCGTGCCCGCGGACCTGCCGGTCAGCTGGGCGCGTGACCTGGCCGCCGGGCTCGCCGCGGAATGCCTGCGGGTGGAAGGCCCGGGGGCGAGCGTCATCGGCGGCGACACCGCTCGCGCCGATTCGGTCCTGCTGGCCGTCACCGGCCTCGGTGACCTGGCCGGGCGCGCCCCGGTGCTGCGTTCCGGCGCGGTGCCCGGCGATGTGGTGGCGGTGGCGGGACCGCTCGGGCACGCCGCGGCCGGCCTGGCCCTGCTGTCCGCGGGGATCACCGAGGGTCCGCTGGTGACCGCCCAGCGGCGGCCGGCGCCGCCGTACGACGCGGGTCCGCAGGCGGCCGACCTCGGCGCCACGGCCATGATCGACATCAGCGATGGCCTGCTCGCCGACCTGGGCCACATCGCGGACGCCAGCGGCGTGCTCATCGACCTGTCTCGCGCCGCGCTCAGCCCAGGTGACGCTCTGCTAGCCGCGGCCCAGGCCGTAGCCGCTCCCCGCCGTCACGTTCCCTTCGACGGAACGAGGCCTGCTTCCCCCCCAGCGCCAACCCTCACGCCGCAGGAGGCCACGCTGGACTGGGTGCTCACCGGCGGCGAGGATCACTCGCTGGCCGCCACGTTCCCGCCGGGCGTGCGGCTGCCGTCACGGTGGACGGTGATCGGCACGGTAGGCCCGGGCCAGGGCGTCGTCGTCGATTCCCAGCCGTGGGCGCACGCCCCCGGCTGGGATCACTTCGCCTAGGGCGGGTCTCGGCTCGCCCGGCTAGCTGGGCGAGCGGGTGACCTTGCCTGCCTTGATGCAGGAGGCGCACACGTTGAGCCGCTTGGGCGTGCCGCCTACGACGGTGTGCACGGTCTGGATGTTCGGGTTAAAGCGGCGGGGGGTGCGGCGATGTGAGAACGAGACGTTTTTGCCGAAGCCCGGTCCCTTGCCGCATACGTCGCAGACGGAAGCCACGGTTCGCTCCATTGATAGGGTGACGGGTCTTGTGGGTGAGGCCACGTCCGCTTTAAGCGGATCAGGCAACCGCCGTAGCTTACCCGATGCCGCGCCGCCCGCGCGAACCGGCGCAATGTCGGCCGGTGCTTCTATGCTGCCAGGTGTGACCACGCTTGGCGAGCCGCTCATCCGGGTTCTTGGACCCAAGACCGGCAAGGCGCTCGAGGAGATCTTCGGCCTGCACACCGTCGGCGACCTGCTCAGGCACTACCCACGGCGCTTTTACACCCGCGGCGAGCTGACCGACCTGTCCTCGCTGCGCGAGGGTGATCACGTCACCGTGCTGGCCCGGATCGTGTCGGTGATGGAGCACCCGCTGCCCGCGCTGCCGGGCAAGGGACGCCGCAGCCGGCTCGAGGTGATCGTCACCGACGACCGCGCCAAGCTGATCCTGACGTTCTTCTCCGGCATCCACCGGTACCGAAAGGAGCTGCGTCCCGATGTGGTGGGCATGTTCGCGGGCACCGTCTCCAGCTTCCGCGGACGCCGCCAGCTGGTGCACCCGGAGTGCGAGATGCTGCCCGGGGCGTCGCCCAACGCCGATCTCACGCCCGAGCTGGCGTCCGAGTTCGCCGCCGAGATGATCCCGGTCTACCCGGCCAGCGCCAAGTTTCCTTCCTGGAAGATCGCCAAGTCGGTCAAGACCGTGCTTGACACCCTGGACGTAGGGGAGGATCCGCTGCCGGCCGCGCTGCGGGAGCGGTACGGGCTGGCCGGGCGGGCCGAGGCGATCCGCGCCATCCACCGGCCGCTGGACCGAGCCGACCGGATCCGGGCCAGGGACCGGCTGAAGTGGGATGAGGCCTTCTTGCTGCAGGCCGCGCTGGCCCGGCGGCGGCTGGCCGCCGCCGCCATGCCCGCCATGCCGCGGCCGCACATCGACGGCGGCATCGCGGACGAGTTCGACACCAGGCTGCCGTTCACGCTCACGGCCGGGCAGGTCGCGGTGGGCCAGAGCCTCGCCGTCGACCTGGCCTGCGCCTACCCGATGCACCGGCTGCTGCAGGGCGAGGTCGGCTCGGGCAAGACGGTGATCGCCATCAGGGCCATGCTCCAGGTGGTGGACGCGGGCGGCCAAGCGGCGCTGCTGGCGCCGACCGAGGTGCTGGCCCAGCAGCACTACCGGTCGATCACCGACATGCTTGGCCCGCTGGCCCAGCGCGGTCAGCTCGGCGGCGCCGAGCACGCGACCGGGGTCGCCCTGCTCACCGGGTCGGCGGGCGCGGCGGCGCGGCGTTCGGCCCTGGCCGACGTGTTCACCGGGGACGCCGGGATCGTGATCGGCACCCACGCCCTGCTGGAGGACCAGGTCCAGTTCGCCGACCTCGGCCTGGTCGTCATCGACGAGCAGCACCGGTTCGGCGTGGAGCAGCGGGACGCGCTGCGCGCTAAGGCGGCCGACAACCGCCCGCACGTCCTGGTCATGACGGCGACGCCGATCCCGCGGACGGTGGCCATGACCGTCTACGGCGACCTGGAGACCTCTACGCTGACCGAGCTGCCCGCGGGGCGTTCGCCCATCGCCTCGTTCGTGGTGCCCGCGGCCGACAAGCCGAGGTACCTGGAGCGCGCCTGGGAGCGGGTGCGGGAGGAGGTCGGGCGCGGGCGGCAGGCCTACGTGGTGTGCCCGCGCATCGGCGACGGCCCGGGTTCTGGCGGCCCGGATTCTGACGAGCCGGATGACCTCGGCGAGGACGACTTCGGCCGGGTGGACATGACGGGCGGCATCCCGCGCGGGGTGGTTCTCGGCCGGCGGCAGCCGCTGGCGGTGATCGACGTGGCCGCCACGCTGGACGCGGGCCCGCTGGCCGGGCTGCGGCTCGGCATCTTGCACGGCCGGCTGCACCCGGAGGAGAAAGACCAGGTCATGCGGGCGTTTTCGGCGGGCGAGATCGACGTCCTGGTCGCGACCACAGTCATCGAGGTCGGCGTCGACGTGCCGAACGCGACGGTGATGGTGGTCATGGACGCCGAGCGGTTCGGCGTGTCCCAGCTGCACCAGCTCCGCGGCCGGGTCGGCCGCGGAGCCGCGGCGGGACTGTGCCTGCTGGTGAGCGAGGCGCCGCCGGCCAGCCCGGCGCGGGAGCGGCTGGAGGCCGTCGCCGCCACCCTGGACGGGTTCAAGCTGTCCCGGCTCGACCTGGAGCAGCGCCGGGAAGGCGACGTGCTCGGCGCCGCGCAGGCCGGCCGCCGGTCCAGCCTGCGGCTGCTCCAGCTGCTCGCCGACGAGGACCTGATCGGGCGGGCCCGGGAAGAAGCCAGCGCCGTGGTCTCGGCCGACCCGCAGCTGGCCGCGCACCCCGCCCTCCGCGAGGCCATCGACGAGCTGCTCGGCGTCCAGGCCGAATACCTGGACAAGACCTAACCAGTTCCCCGCGATTGAGGCGGGGGTGAAGCGGGCGATGGCGTGGTGCCAGCCCGCCCGATCGCCGTCCTGGCAAGATAGCGGCATGGAACGTGTGCTTGGAATCGGCGGATACTTCATGCGGGCCGCCGACCCGGCGGCCCTGGGCGCGTGGTATCGCGATTGCCTGGGCCTGGACGCCGATGAGAACGGCCTGTGGCCTCAGGAAACCGGGCTGACGGTGTTCGCGACGTTCGACTCCGAGACCGGCTACTTCGGGTCCCGCGCCCAGCAGACCATGCTCAACTTCCGGGTCCGCGACCTGGATGCGATGCTCGCGCAATTGCGCACCAAGGGAGCGGACGTGGCTACAGAGACGCAGGACATGGATGGTGTCGGCCGGTTCGGCTGGGTCACCGATCCTGAGGGCAACCGGGTCGAGCTGTGGCAGCCCGCCTGACCGCGTCTTCAGGCGGGCGGTGACGTGCTGGCGGCCCGCTAGGTTGCCGGGCTCGGTCCGGGCGCTGTCCCTGCTCGTCTGGACCAGACGCTACGCTCGAAGCGTTCCGGAAACGTTACCGCTCGCACCTCGTCGACGTCGATCACGCCAGTACGGTCCGCGCCCGACCGCCCAGCGATGCCTAGTCCTGGTCCCAGCCGGGCCGGACCAGGCCGGCCTGGTAGGCGAACACGACCAGCTGGGCCCGGTCTCTGGCGCCGACCTTGGTCATGGCCCGGGCCGCGTGGGTCTTGGCCGTCGACGGGCTGATGTAGATCTTCCTGGCGATCTCCTCATGGGACAGCCCAGCGCGATGAGCACCACCACCTCGCGCTCCCGCGGGGTCAGCTCGCCGGCGCCCGGCAGGGTGCGGGCGTGCCGGATGCGGGAGGCGAACTCGGCGATCAGCCGCCGGGTGACGGTGGGGGCCAGCAGCGCCGCCCCGCCGGCCACCACCCGGACCGCGCGGATCAGCTCGGCGGCGTCAGTGTCCTTGACCAGGAACCCGGCCGCCCCGGCCCGCAGGCCCTCGAAGACGTACTCGTCGAGCTCGAAGGTGGTCAAGATGACGACGTGCACGCCGGCCAGCTCGGGCCGCGCGGCGATCCGGCGGGTCGCCCGGGTTCGCGTGCCGCCACCGCATCGGCCACCGGGCGGTCGGCCAGAGCCAGCAGCGTTCGTCCCAGCAACCGCATCACCCAGCGGGAATCGCAGGCATGGTAAACCGCTCCCCACGCCCACGGAGCGAGCCGGGTCACCGGACCGTACAGATTGGTCACCCACCGGAGCAGCCACGAGGAGCCCCGCCCGGCGAGCGGGTCGCACAGTACGGGATCGAACCGGCCTGGGTACGCCTCCTCAAGCGCTGCTTCCCCAGACGACTCAGTGCGGGCCGGCCTACGCCCGTTGTAGCACCCGCCCGCACCCGCCCGTGGGACTTGCGATGCCTCAGAGGTCTGGCGCCGATGATCACGAAGAGTTCACAGTTCTGGCAGACTGTGAACCCTTCGTGATCAAGAACACGCCATTACCTGAGGCGAGGTCTGGCGGGACCGCGTTCGGCGTGCACACTTAAGGGGTGGCACGCGTTATCGCCGGTGAGGCAGGGGGGCGTCGGCTGGCTATCCCGGACGGGCGGGAAACCCGGCCGACGAGCGATCGTGCCAGGGAAGGCCTGTTCGGCACCGTCGCCTCGATCGTGGGACCGCTGACCGGGACCCGGGTGCTCGACCTGTACGCCGGGTCAGGCGCGGTCGGCCTGGAGGCGCTATCCCGCGGTGCGGAGCACGTGCTGCTGGTCGAATCCGGGGCCCGTGCGACCGCCGTCATCAGGCAGAACATCGCGGCCATCGGCTTGCCCGGCGCCACCTTGATCGCCGACCGGGTGGAACGAGTGCTCGCCCGCGGCCCAGCGCAGACCGCCCGCGGCCCGGAGCAGGCCCCCGTCCCCGACGGCGACCGTCCCGGCGGGGCCCAAGATGTCCATGAGCGGCCCGGAAGCGGCCGGTACGACGTCGCGTTCGCTGACCCTCCGTACGCGATAGCTGACGCCGAGATATCCCGGGTGCTTTCGCTGCTCGCGGACGAGGGCTGGCTGGCGTCCGACGCGCTGGTCATAGTAGAACGCGCCACCCGATCCGGGCCGGTGCTCTGGCCTGACGGCTTCGTGCCCGACCGGGCGCGCAAGTACGGGGAAGCAACCTTCTGGTACGGCCTCGCTCCCAAACGCCCCGGGACCCAAGCGTGGTGACCAGCCTTTACCCATTCAGGTACTCACTGCAGAGCAGAAGGGTTGGGACCGCGTGCAACGCGTAGTCTGTCCGGGTTCTTTCGATCCTGTCACTAATGGTCACCTCGACATCATCGGCCGCGCCGCCGGGCTTTACGACGAGGTGGTCGTAGCGGTACTGATCAACGTGACCAAGCACAGCCTGTTCACGGTCGACGAGCGCGTCGAGATGCTGGGCCAGGTCACCAGCCGCTACGGCAACGTCAGGATCGACCGCTTCCACGGCCTGCTGGTGGACTTCTGCGCCACCAACGGGATCACCGCCGTAATCAAGGGACTGCGTGCCGTCAGCGATTTCGAGTACGAGATGCAGATGGCTCAGATGAATTACCGGATGGCGAAGGTCGAGACGCTGTTCATGACCACCAATCCGCTGTACTCGTTTCTGCGGTCGAGCCTGGTGAAGGAGATCGCCAGGTACGGTGGAGACGTCAGCGGGCTGGTTCCTGAGATCGTCCTTTCGCGGCTTCGCCAGCGCCTGGCCGAGGAGTAACGCCGGGCTGTAACGCCCACCGGAAGCACCCACGCGGGGGCGGCCGGAATACCGGCGCCCCCCGCCAAGTTGGGATTACCGCGCTGCGCCGGTAGGCTGAGCGCTCGGTTCCGCTAAGTCACAAACGAGTAAACTGTCATGTCCAACATACGCACGAACGCACCCAGGGGAGCGCTTGTCTTTGACATGCGCCAACTCGGTCGTCAGGCGGGTTCCGCGCTGTCCCGGTCTCGGACCGCCCCGGCTCCCGCCGACCTGCGCCTCGAACTGGTCAGCGTGCCCGTCGGCGCCGAGGTATCCCTTGACGTCAGGTTCGAGGCGGTCACCGAGGGCGTTCTGGCCACCGGGACCGCGACCGCGCCGCTTGCGGGTGAGTGTGCCCGCTGCCTGGGCCCGGTGACCTCGACGGTGACGGTGAGCTTCCAGGAGCTTTACCTGTACTCGGACGGGCGGCCGCGCGGATCTCGCGAGGCCTCCGACAAGTACGACAAGCAGGATAAGTACGACAAGCGAGACAAGTACGGCCGGCCGGACGAGGATGAGGAGCGCGACGATGAGGTGCGCTACCTCGACGGTGATCTGCTCGACCTGGAGCCGGCCCTCCGTGACGCGGTGGTGCTCACGCTGCCGATGTCGCCGCTGTGCCGGGACGACTGTCCCGGGCTGTGCGCCGAGTGCGGCGCGCCGCTGGCCGACGCGGGCCCAGATCACGGGCACGAAGACGCCACCGACCCGAGATGGGCCGGCCTGAAGCAATTCGACGACCAGGCCACCCAAGACCAGGCCACCCAACAAGACCAGGCAACCAGACAACTGGACCGGCGCGCCCGCGCCATCGACCTACAGGAGGGCTGACGTGGCGGTTCCCAAGCGGAGAATGTCCCGCAGCAACACCCGATCACGACGTTCGCAATGGAAGACCACCGCGCCCACGCTGGTGAGCTGCCCGCAGTGCCACGAGCCCAAGCTGCCCCATGTGGCCTGCCCGACGTGCGGCACCTATCGGCGGCGCCAGGTCCTGAACCCATCCTGAGGAAGCTGATCGGCCCGGCGGCATGCGAAGGGTTACACGCCATCCATGCCCGGGCATGATCAGCCAGTGCTAGGAGGAGGACGCGGTGGGCGTCGTGAGCCGGTCATGGGATGGTGGTGTGAACGCCGGAAAAGGACCCGCTGAACTCCGGCACGTCCTCGGCGTGCCAATAATGCCCGCATCGCTTGATCGTGCGCTGACGCACCGCTCGTACGCGTACGAGAACGCTAACCCGCCCACCAACGAGCGGCTAGAGTTCCTCGGTGACTCGGTGCTCGGCCTGGTCGTGACCGACACGCTGTTCCGCGGCTACCCGAACCTCCCCGAGGGGCAGCTCGCCAAGCTCCGCGCCGCGGTGGTCCAGATGGGCGCGCTCGCCGAGGTAGCGCGGGAGCTCGACCTGGGTTCCTACGTCAAGCTCGGCCGGGGCGAGCAGGTAACCGGCGGCCGGAACAAGTCCTCGATACTCGCCGACACCCTCGAGGCGGTCATCGGCGCGGTGTACATCGACTGCGGCCTCACCGAGGCCAGCGCGCTGGTGCACCGGCTCTTTGACCCGGTCATCGCCAGGGCGGCCCGGCTCGGCGCCGGGCTTGACTGGAAGACGTCGTTGCAGGAGCTCACGGCCGGTCACATGCTCGGGGTTCCCGAGTATGTGGTCGACGAGAGCGGGCCGGACCACCAGAAATCCTTTCACGCCGTAGTCAAGGTGGGCGGCCGGGTCCTCGGCTCCGGCCAGGGGCGCTCGAAGAAGGCCGCCGAGCAAGAGGCGGCCAAGGCGGCCTGGAACGCCATCACCGCCGAGGCGGCCGACGTGCCCGTGGCCGCAGAGACCGACGCGGCGGCGGGGAACGGCGACCTGCGACCTGGCCATGGCCCCACCGCCGCGAAAGCCGACGCAAGGGACGACGTGAAGGACGGCGAAGGGCAGGCGCCCTACTCCGCCCCGGAGCCCCCGGAGCCCCGGTTGCCGCCGGAGTCCCCGGAGCGCTAAGCCGTGCCCGAACTGCCCGAGGTCGAGACCGTCCGGCGTGGCCTTGAGCTCCACGTCGTAGGCCGTCCTATCGCCGATGTCCACGTATTGCATCCGCGTGCGGTCCGCAGGCAGCCGGCCGGCGCCGTGGAATTCGAGACCGCCCTGGCCGGGCGCACCATGGAAAGCGCCAGGCGCCGGGGCAAGTACCTGTGGCTATCGGTGGGCGAGGACGCGCTGCTGGCCCACCTCGGCATGAGCGGGCAACTGCTCGTGGGCGAGCCCGACCGGCCGGTTTCACCCCACGTCAGGATCTGGTTCACCTTCAAGGACTCCGGCCCTGACCTGCGGTTCACCGATCAGCGGACGTTCGGGCACATGTGCGTCGTGCGGGATGGCGCCGAACTCCCCGCGCCGATCGCGCATATCGCGCCCGATCCGTTCGAGTCGGCCTTCGACCCGGCCGTGCTGGCCCGGCGACTGCGCGCGCGCCGCACCGGGGTCAAGCGCGCGCTGCTCGATCAGTCGCTGGTCAGCGGTATCGGCAACATCTACGCCGACGAGGCGCTTTGGCGGGCCCGGCTGCACTGGGCCAGGCCGACCGAGACCCTGAACGGCCCGGAGGTCAGCCGGCTGCTGGCCGCGGTCCGCGAGGTGCTCACCGAGGCCCTGGCCGCCGGCGGGACCTCGTTCGACGAGTTGTACGTCAACGTCAACGGGCAGAGCGGGTACTTCGAGCGCTCGCTCGCGGTCTACGGGCGGGAAGGCTTCGGTTGCCCGCGGTGCGGCACGCCGGTCCGGCGCGAGAAGTTTATGAACCGGTCCGCCTACACCTGCCCGCGCTGCCAGCCCCGGCCCCGCCGGGCCCGGTGGTAACTCCTGCCCCGCCCGGCCCGGTGGTAACCTTGATCCCGCCGAGCCGGCTCGAATCAATGGCCTGAAACGGTTTGTTCGGTAAGATAAGGAAGATAAGCTATGTGACAGGCATCCGGGCCCCAGACGGCCCAGGAAGGCCTGAGATGGACCAAGATAGACCTGTGAGAGCACTCAACTTGACCAGCAATCGCCGAGGTGAGAAACTAGTTGTCGTTGGTCGCGCGCGTCATCTCGCGCGTGTTAGGTTAAAGTGCCCACTCTGGTCACTCAGCGTGGAGGACCTTTTACAATGGCGAAGGCTCTATTCGGCCACGTCGGCGGTCCCGATCCCCGCATCGTCTCTGAGATGCGCCGCCTCCAGCAGCGAGTACGCGACCTGGAAGCCGAGCTTGTCCGGCTTCAGGAAGAGAATAACTCGCTTTCGGTTGAGGCTGCTCACGAGGACATGCTGGTTCGGGAGCGCGAGCCCGCGTTCGTTTAACGATCGCTGGCGGCGAGGCAAACGGCAAAGAACGAATCAGGGGCGTCATAGTGGCGCCCCTCTTCGTTTATAAATCCGCTTCGTTGTATATCTGCCCGTTATATGTCGATAGTCACACTGGCATCAAGGGCGGAGTATTGACGCCGAGCGTCCTATTCGGGCCCGCGGCGTCTTTGGCATGCCCGCTCCAGCCTCCGGCACTCGGTCGGCGGGCACCCGATCCGGCCGCCGACGCGCGATACCAGCTGCAGTTCCCCGTGCCGCGCGCCGCGGGACGGTATGGTGCCTGGAGCCGCGTGTTTGCCAGCCCCGTGTGTGCGAGCAGGGAGGAGGGGGCGCACGTGTACCTGAAGACCCTCACCCTGCGCGGCTTCAAGTCGTTTGCCTCCGCGACCTCGCTCCGCCTCGAGCCCGGCATCACCTGCGTGGTAGGGCCGAACGGCTCAGGCAAGTCCAACATCGTCGACGCGCTGTCCTGGGTGATGGGGGAGCAGGGCGCCAAGTCGCTGCGCGGCGGCAAGATGGAAGATGTCGTCTTCGCGGGCACCACCTCGCGCCCGCCGCTGGGCCGCGCCGAGGTGACGCTCACCATCGACAACAGCGACGGCGCCCTGCCCATTGAGTACGCCGAGGTCACCATCAGCCGGCTGATGTTCAGGTCCGGGCAGAGCGAGTACGCCATCAACGGCGATCA
>PMST01000289.1:0-641 GCA_003168295.1 Actinomycetota bacterium | reverse complement strand
ATGCAGGCCAACCTGACCCGGCTGGTCGACCTCACCGCCGAGCTCGGCCGCAGGCTCAAGCCGCTGGGCCGGCAGGCCGAGGTGGCCAAGAAGGCGGCCGTCATTCAGGCCGAGCTGCGCGACGCCCGGCTCAGGCTGCTCGCTGACGACTACGTGACGCTCGCCGCCGACCTGGCCAGGGACGAGGCGGATGAGGCGGCCGTGCTAACCAGGCGCGCCGCGCTTGAGCAGGAGCTGGCCCAGGCCCGGGCGGCCGAAGCCGAGCTCGATCTGGCCGCCCAGCAGGCCTCGGCCAATCTGGCCCGCACGCAGGAGACCTGGTTCGCCCTGTCCTCGCTGGCCGAACGGCTGCGCAGCACGCAGAGCCTGGCCGCGCAGCGGCACAGCCTGCTGTCCGAGGTGACAGAACCAGAGCGCCCCGGCCGCGACCCCGATGAGCTGGATCGTCAGGCCGAGGAGCTGCGCACCGAAACCGAAACGCTGACCGCGCGGCTGGCGGCGGGCCGTGAGGTGCTGGCGGCCGCGGTCGCCCAGCGCACCGCCGCCGAGGCGGAGCTCGCCGCCACCGAACGCGCGCTGGCCGAGGACGCCCGGACCGCCGCCGCGCGCGCCCAGCGGGTGGCCCGGCTCCGCGAGCAGGT
>PMST01000597.1 GCA_003168295.1 Actinomycetota bacterium | reverse complement strand
AAGGCCGGGGTCTCCACGCCGCCATGCTGATGAATCCCTCCACCGCGTTTGGCCTGGTCTTCACGGACGAACTGGTCAGGTGCGGGCTGCGCGAGGTGGTCCTGGCCCCGGGCTCGCGCAGCACGCCGCTGGCTCTGGCGTTCCTCGACGGCGAGCGACGGCACGAGGTCCGGCTGCACGTGCGGATTGACGAGCGGTCGGCCTCGTTCACCGCGCTCGGGCTGGCCAAGGCCAGCCGCCGGCCGGTGGCGGTGCTGTGCACGTCGGGCACGGCGGCGGCTAACTTCCACCCGGCCGTGATCGAGGCGGACGAGTCCGGTGTCCCGCTGCTCGTGCTCACGGCGGACCGGCCGCCCGAGATGCGGGGGACCGGCGCCAACCAGGTGATCGACCAGGTCAAGCTGTACGGCAGCGCGGTGCGCTGGTTCTGCGAGGCGGGAGTACCCGAAGAGCGGGCGGGCATGGTCGGGTACTGGCGATCGCTGGCCTGCCAGGCGTGGGCGCAGGCGTCCGGTCGCGCGGGCGCGCTGGCCGGCCCGGTCCATCTCAACCTGGCCTTCCGCGAGCCGCTGGTCCCCGGCGATGCCGGGGAGCCGGACTGGCCGGAGCCTCTGGACGGGCGCCCGGACCGACGGCCGTGGACGGGTTTCGAGTGGCCAGGGCCATCGCCGGACGAGCTCGAGGTGCCATGGGCCGAGCGCGGCGTGGTGGTCTGCGGGGACGGCGATTATGACGCGGCCGCCCTGGTCGAGCTGGCGGAGCGGGCCGGCTGGCCGGTGCTCGCGGAGCCCTCGTCCGGCGCCAGGCGCGGACCGAACGCGCTATCGGCCTACCAGTACTTGCTCGCGACACCTGAATTCGTGACGGCGCATCAGCCTGACCTGATCGTGTCGGCAGGCCGGCCTGGACTATCCCGCCCGCAAAGCGCCCTGCTCGGGTCTCTCGGGGTCCGCGGGTCTCTTGGGGTCCTTGGGGCTCACAGGTCCGAGCCGGCGCGCAGGCATGTGGTCATCGCGCAGGGACCAGGACGCTGGGCCGACCCGCAACGCGCCGCGACCGACGTCGCGCTGGCGATCCGGCTCACCGCCGTGCCTGGTCCGGCCGAGGACTCCGGGGGCTGGCTGAGGGACTGGCGGCGGGCGGACGGGGCGGCCCGGTCCGCGGCGGACGCTGTCCTCGATGACGACGGGGACGTCCTGACCGAGCCGCGGCTGGCCCGGGATATCGCCAACCACGTGCCAGCGGGCTCGATGCTCTGGACCGGGTCAAGCCTGCCCGTTCGGGACATTGATTTTCATCTTTTGCCGCGGGACGATCTGCGCATCCTGGCCAGCCGCGGCGCCAGCGGCATCGACGGCACCACGTCCGCGGCCATCGGGGCGGCGCTGGCTCACCGCGGCCCGGCGTTCGCCGTGATCGGCGACCTGACGTTCCTGCACGATGCCCCCGGCCTGGCGCTCGGGCCGAGCGAGCCGCGCCCTGATCTGTGCCTGATCGTGATCAACAATGACGGCGGGGGCATCTTCTCGACGCTGGAACAGGCCGCCTTCCCTGACTCGTTCGAGCGGATCTTCGGTACCCCGCACGGCGCGGAGCTCAAGCATCTGGCCGCGGCGTTCGGCCTGCCCTATCAGCGCCTCGAGCAGCCGGATGACCTGAGCAAGGTGCTGCAGGGCACGGGCCTGAGGATGGTTGAAGCCCGGACCGACCGTGCTGCGGGCGCCGCGCTCCGGGCCACGCTGCGGGAGGCCGCGGCGCAGGCCATACGCTCCGCCCTTTAACGCATCCCGGCCGCAGCCGGACCCAGGTCACGGTGTGCGGCCCCGCCTGCCTCTCTCCTCCGTGGCCGTCGTGAAAGCATGGCCGGATGGCAGGTTTCCCGGTCCTGATCGTGGTGGGCGGTCTGCCGGCTACCGGCAAGAGCACTGTGGCCGGCGCCCTGGTTCGCCGCACCGGGTTCGCGTATCTGCGCGTCGACCGGATCGAGCAGGCGATTATCGATTCGGCGGAACTGCGGCCGCCGCTCGGACCGGTCGGTTACATGGTCGCCTATGACGTGGCTGCGGAGCAGCTCCGGCACGGCGTCAGCGTGGTCGTCGAGTGCGTGAACCCGCTCGGCGTCACCAGGGACGCCTGGCGGGATATCGCCGCCGGTCACGGTGCGTGCCTGCTCGAGGTCGAGCTCATCTGCACCGACCTGGCCGCGCACCGCAAGCGCGTGCAAACCCGCGAGGTCGACATCCCCGGTCTTGCCCTGCCGAGCTGGCAGCAGGTCCTTGATCGTGATTACGAACCCTGGGACCGTGACCATCTCGTACTTGATACCGCGACGCAGCCGCCCGCCGCCGTGGTCGACACGATCCTGCGCGTGGTGGGGGAGCTGCTGCGGTCGTGTTCCGGCTGATCGGGTCCCATCAGCCCCGGCTAGGACGGAACTGTCCGGAGCCGTGGTCATCAGTTGCACGTCCACAGCGCAGACCATAGCCCAATAGGCCCATATCGGGCCGATGCCAAAATCGAGACGGTCATTAGTGTCCGGGCAACGGGCATAATTACAGTGCAATGACGCTAACCCAGCTGAACGCGTTCGTGCTGGTGGCCCGGCTCGGATCGGTGACCGCCGCCGCCAACGCGCTCGGCGTCAGCGAGTCAGCCGTGTCCCAGGCCCTGTCGGCGCTGCGTCTGCACCTAGGCGATCAGCTGGTCACCCGCGGGCCAGTGGGCATGACGCTGACCGCGGGAGGCTCCCGGCTGCTCGCCACCGCGTCCCAGATCGTCGTGCTCGGCGCCGAGGCACACGCGGCCGTGCGAGCCGCGCAGGGCGCTCCCGAGCAGCTGCGGCTAGTTTCTACCTCCACCATCGCCGAGTTCGTGATCAGCCCGCTGACCGAGGCCTTCACCAAGCGCTTCCCCGGCTCGGTCGAGGTGTCAGCCGGCGTCGCGGTGACCAAGGAGATGAGCGTCCTGGTCGCCAACCGGCTCGCCGACGTCGCGATCGCCCCCACCATGCCCGACGACACGACCCTCGCCCTGGCGACCGAGCCGATCTTCAAGTTCCGGCTCGTGGTCGTGACGGCGGGCCAGCCCCGGCTGCACGGCAACCCGCGCCAGTGGCTGTGGTTCGTCGACCCGTCCGGGACCGATCCCGGCAGCGAGACCGGCCAGATGCTGACCGGCCTGCGCATTCCCGAGGACCAGGTCAGGGTCTTCCCTAATCAGACCGCCGCCTGGGCGGCCGCGGCCGACGGCACGGGCGTGGCGCCCGCGGTCGAGCACCTGGTCGCCCAGCGGCTGCGCCGCGGCGAGCTCTCCCGTGTCGATCTGCCCGGCTGCCGGATGGATGCGTGCTGGTACGTCACCCTGCTGGAACGGCAGCACCAGAGCGTGGCGGCCAGTTCGTTCCGTCGCTACCTGGGCACACCCGAGGCTATGCACCTGATGCGCTCGCCGGGCGGCGGGGTTCCGCCCTCGCGGTTCCGGCCCCCGGTTTATGTCACTATTTGGAGCTAAGCCAGCACCGGCGGTAAAGTGCCCGGCTACGGCGCGCCTTAAGTAAGCACTTATTCGCGTATTGCCGGCCAGGGCAGTCCAGTGGATCATGTGACGCGTTGACAGGCGATGGCGCTTGTCTGGAGCAGGAGCATCCGGCATGCGAATTGAATCCGACGGGCACAGCCGCGGGAATCCGCGCCTCTATGAGCTGATCGAGCACGCTCCGAAGACCGGAAAGAGCCCGACCGTCTGGGCCTGGCCTGAGCTGATCGACTACCTCAAGGTCGCGGGCCAGCCGGTGGCGGGGCCGTGGCCGCCGCATCAGCAGCCGCGACCGGACCCCGAGGAAGACTCGCTCCCGGTGGCCGTGGCTGACCCTGAGTCCAGGTATCTGGCTGAGCCGCCGTCACGGCCGGAACCTGCTCTGGAGCCGGCGTCAGCAGCGGACCGGACCTCTGCCTCAGCGGGTGACCCGGTGCCTGACCTAGGCCCCGAGCCGGTGACCGAGCGCGAACCCGACCAGTAGGCATACCGGCTCTCAGGACCAGTCTCCGCAGGACATCTGGAGGATCTATGTATCCGTCGCGGTTCCGCTACGAGGCGCCGCGTTCGCTCGACGAAGCGATCAGCCTCATGCACAACGGCGGGGACTACGTGAAGGTGCTGGCCGGCGGCCAGAGCCTGGTACCGCTTATGAAGCTGCGCTTTGCCTCGCCGGAGCTGATTGTGGATATCAACAACGTTCCCGGCCTGGCCTACCACCGGACCGATCCCGATGGCAGCTTGCATATCGGCGCCCTGTGCCGGCACGCCGACCTTGAGCGCTCGGATCTGCTGAAGACGACGCAGCCCACCATGGCCTCGGCGGCACCGCTGATCGCCGATCCCATCGTCCGGAACCGGGGCACGCTGGTCGGCTCGCTGTGTCACGCCGATCCGCAAGGTGACTGGGCCTCGGTGGTACTGGCGCTCGGCGGCGCCGTGGTGGCGCAGGGGCCGCGGGGCACCCGCGCCATCCCGCTCGCCGATTTCGTGACCGGGCCGTTCCAGAACGTTCTCGACCCGGATGAGATCGTCGTCGAGGCCGTGATACCGGCGGCGAGGGGAATCCGTTCCGGCGGCTACCTCAAGCTCGAGCGCCGCGTCGGTGATTTCGCGACCGTCGGGGTGGCGGTAGCTGTGGAGACGGTCGGCGAGAACGTGACCAGGGCGGGGATCGCCCTGACCGGGGTCGGCGGGTCCACTATCGGGGCTACCGCGGCGGCCGACGCACTGGTCGGCCGGCCGCTGACGGCCGAAAGCGTCGGGCAGGCCGCCGCCCTCGCGGCCGAGGTCGCGCGGCCGAGGACTGACCATCGCGGCAGCGCCGAATACAAGCGGCATATGGTCCGCACCTTCGTGCAGCGCATCTTGAGCCGCGCCGAGGCGGCGCAGGAAAGGGCAGCCTGACCATGACAATCGTTTATGAAGATCACGACGATGACGCCGCGACCGATATCCCGGTACGCAGGATCAAGTTCAGGATCAACGGGAAGAAGATGGTGGCCGAGGTAGAGACGCGGTTGCTGCTGGCCCACCTGATCCGCCGCGGGCTCGGCCTGACCGGCACGCACATGGGCTGCGATACGACGAATTGCGGCGCGTGCACGGTGCTCGTCGACGGCCGCGCGGTGAAGTCCTGCACCATGCTGGCGGTGCAGGCCGACGGGCACGAGATCAGCACGGTGGAAGGCCTGGCGACGGCGAGTGAACTGCACCCGCTGCAGGAGGGCTTCAAGGAGGAGCACGGGCTGCAGTGCGGGTTCTGCACGCCCGGCATGATGATGGCCGCCAAGGCGCTGCTCGAGGAGAACCCCGACCCGACCGAGGAAGACGTGCGGTGGGCGCTGTCGGGCAACCTCTGCCGCTGCACCGGCTACCAGAACATCGTGAAATCGGTGCTGTGGGCCGCCGAGAAGCTCAGATCGTAGGAGGGGCAGAACGTGTCGCAGGCACTGGACGAGATCAAGATCGGCGGACTGGGCGCAAGCCGCAAGCGCGTCGAGGACAACCGCTTCACCCGCGGCAAGGGCAATTACACCGACGACATCACCCTGCCCGGCATGCTGCACCTGGAGATATTGCGCAGCCCGCTCGCCCATGCGCGGATCAAGTCCATCGACACCAGCAAGGCGTGGGAGATTCCCGGCGTCCACCTGGTGCTGACCGGTGAGATGATGGCGACGCGGAACCTTGCCTGGATGCCGACGCTGTCCTACGACACGCAAGCGGTACTGGCCACCGACAAGGTGCGGTTCCAGGGCCAGGAGGTGGCCTGCGTCATCGCCGATGACCCGTACATCGCCAAAGACGCGTGCGAGGCCATCGACGTGGAGTACGAGCAGCTCCCCGTCATCGTCAACCCGATCCAGGCGGTCGCCGACGGCGCGCCCGTGATCAGGGACGACAAGGAAGGCCAGCAGGACAACGTCATCTACGACTGGGAGGTCGGCGACGCCGCCGGCACCGACCGGGCGTTCGCGCAGGCTGACGTGATCTCGAAGCTGAAGCTGCACTATCCGCGCTCGCATCCGTCACCGATCGAGTGCTGCGGTTCGATCGCGGACTTCAACCGGTCGACCTCGAAGCTCACCGTGTACATGACCACCCAGGCGCCGCACATCATCCGGGCCGCGGTCGCGCTGGTGGCCGAGCTGCCCGAGCACATGATCCGGATCATCTCCCCGGACATCGGCGGCGGATTCGGCAACAAAGTACCGGTCTACCCCGGCTACGTCATGTCGATCCTGGCCTCGATCCTGCTCGAACGGCCGGTGAAGTGGATCGAGGACAAGACCGGCAACCTCATCTCCACGGGGTTCGCCCGGGACGTCTACCTGGACGGCGAGATGGCGCTGCGCCAGGACGGCAAGATTCTTGCCATCCGCATGCACACCGACGCGGACCACGGCGCGTTCTTCGCCGACGCCCAGCCGAGCAAGTTCAAGATCGGCCTGATGCACTCGGCCTTCGCCGCCTACGACATCCCGGTCGCGCACCTCACCGCGCGGGGGACATACAGCAACAAAGCACCTGGCGGAGTAGCTTACCGGTGCTCGTTCCGGGTCACCGAGGCGATGTTCTTCCAGGAGAGGATGGTCCAGGCCGCGGCGGACGACCTCGGCATGGACCAGGCGGAATTCCGGCGGATGAACTTCGTGCAGGACGACCAGTTCCCGCACCGCACCCCCTTCGGCTTCCTGACCGACTCCGGGCAGTACGGCAAGTGCCTCGACGTCGGCCTGAAGGCGGTCGGCTACGAGGATTTCCGGCGGCAGCAGGCGGAGGCCAGGACCCGGGGCCGGCTGCTCGGCATCGGCATCTCCACGATGACCGAGCCGCTCGGCGCGGGCAACAGCCGCGAGTACGACATCCTCGGCATCAAGATGTTCGACTCCGCCGAGCTCAAGATCCACATGACCGGCAAGGCCATCGTCCGGACCGGCGCGCGGGGCCAGGGCCAGGGGCACGAGACGACCTGGGCCCAGATCGTGGCCCACGAGCTCGGTATCCCGGCCGATGACATCGTGGTCGAGGAAGGCGACACCGACACCGCGCCGTTCGGCATGGGCACCTACGCCTCGCGCAGCACGCCGGTGGCGGGGGCGGCGATCGCGATGGTGTCCCGCAAGATCCGCGCCAAGGCCCGCAAGCTGGCCGCTCATCTGCTTGAGGCCTCCGAGGAAGACATCGAGTGGGAGCTCGGCCGGTTCTACATCCGCAGCGCTCCGGACCGCGGGGTGACCATCCAGGAGTGCGCGATGGCCGCCTACAGCAACATGCCGGACGGCATGGAACCCGGCCTGGAGAACACGGCCTACTACGATCCGCCCAACCTCACCTGGCCGTTCGCCGTCTACATCGTCACGGTCGAGGTTGACCCGGAAACCGGGGTCTGGGATGTCCTGAACATGGTCGCGGTGGACGACTGCGGGGTCAGGATCAATCCGATGATCGTCGAGGGACAGATCATGGGCGGGCTGACCGAGGCTTACGCGATGGCCAGCATGCAGTTCATCACCTTCGACGCCGAGGGCAACTGCGTCGGCTCGAACTACATGGACTACCTGCTCCCCACCGCCTGGGAGACGCCGGGCTTCGAGCTGCACAGCGAGGTCGTCACCCCCTGCCCGCATCACCCGATCGGCGCCAAGGGCATCGGCGAGTGCGCCGCGGTCGGCGGCCCGGCGGCCTTCGTCAACGCGGTGATAGACGCGCTGTCCGGCACCGGCGTCCGCAACATCGACATGCCGCTGCTGCCCGACCGGGTCTGGGAGGCGATCACCTATCGCCGCGACGTCTCCGGTGCGCCTCCGGTGAAGTCGGACGACTGAGCGGAGTGCTGATGGAAGGCTTGGGCGTGCTGGAGGAGATGGGCGAACTGACCCGTCGCGGTGAGACGTTCGCGCTCGCGACCGTGGTCTGGCGGCAGGGCCCGTCGTCGAGCCAGTCAGGTTCGCGCGCGATCATCACCGCCGAAGGGGAGCTGCACGGCTGGATCGGCGGCGCCTGCGCCGAGCCCGTGGTGATCCGCGAGGCGCAGCGGGTGATGGCGGCGGGCACGGCCAAGCTACTGCTGCTCGGCACGCCGGAGCAGTTCGGCGCGGCTGTCCCTGACGGAATGACCGTGGTCCCCATCTCCTGCCAGAGCGAGGGCGCGATCGAGATCTACATCGAGCCTGTCCTGCCGGCGCCGCACCTGGTGATCGTCGGCGTTTCCCCGATGGCGCATACGCTGGCCAGCCTGGCCAGAGCGCTCGGCTGGCGGACCGAGCTGGTCAACGGCCCGGACTTTTCCACCGCGGGGGCAGACGAGCGCTCCATGATCGTGGTGGCCACTCAAGGCCATGATGACGAGGACGTGCTGGAACGGGCGGTCGCCGCCAGGCCCGCGTACCTGGGCCTGGTCGGGTCGCGCCGGCGGGGTGCAGGCGTGCTCGGCTACCTCGCCGAAAGGGGAGTGCCGCAGGACCAGCTTGACCGGGTCCGGGTGCCGGCCGGCCTGGACCTGGGCAGCACGACGCACCAGGAGATCGCGGTCGCCGTCCTCGCGGAACTCGTCCAGCTGCGTGCCTCAGGAGCCCTGGCGCGGCCCGCGGCCGAGGCCGTGACGCGTAATCGGTCCGCGGGCTCCCAGGGGTCGCACGAGACCGGGGGGAAACCGGGGGTCGGAGGGGCCAATCCGGTGCGGCCGGCGCAGGCCGTCGACCCAGTCTGCGGGATGACTGTGGCGGCGGAAGCGTCCGGCCGTCCGGTACGGCACGAAGACGTGGACTACTACTTCTGCTGCGCCGGCTGCCGTCGGGCATTCGAGAAAGACCCTGACGCTTACGTGAAGAGAGAGACCCGATGCTGATCAAGAACGAGTTCGAGGTCGCTGAGCCGGTCGAGAAGGTCTGGCAGTTCTTCGAGAACATCCCTCAGGTCGCCACCTGCCTGCCGGGCGCTGAGCTGACGGAGGACCTCGGCGACGAGAAGTACAAGGGCAAGGTCGCCATCCGGATGGGCCCGGTCCGGATGCAGTTCGCCGGCACCGCCGACATCACCGAGCGCGACGAGGCGGCCAAGCGCGTGGTCGTGCACGCGGCCGGCGCCGACGAGAAGGGGCGCGGCCAGGCCGCCATGATCGTGACGGCGACCCTGACGCGCGCGGGCCGCGGCACCAAGGTCGCCGTGGCCCAGGACCTGCAGTTGTCGGGCGCGGCGGCGCAGTACGGCCGCGGCATGATCTCCGACGTCTCATCGGTACTGATGCGTGACTTCGCCACCAACATGCAGGACCGGATCCAGCGGATCGAGCGTGGCGAGTCGGTCGAGCAGATCGCGGCGGCCAGCGCCTCACCCGCCCGGGGGTTCACCCTGGGGATGCGGGCCGCGGTGATGGCGCTGAGCCGGGTCTTCCGCCGCTTCTTCCTTCCTTACCAGGCCGCGAGCTGAGGAGAACCAATCATGGTCTTGTGGTGGATCGGCAACGCGATTCTGCTGCTGGTGGTGCTGCCGGTGGTCATCTTCCTGCTCAACCGCGTGCTGGCGGCGGTCGAGCGGATCCGGGGAGCCACCGATGACATCTTGTCCGGGGGCGTGGCCCTCATAGGCGAACTCAACGGCGTACCCGAGGCGCTGGCCACCACCGACGCCACCATCAAGGATGTCTCGGTCGGCGCGGTCAGGTACGCGGGTTCCGTCGCGAAGCTGCTCGGCTAGAGCGGATCAGGACTACAGAGGAGAACGGTCATGCCAGCAGCCGCCTGGGCAACACTGATCATTGCCGCGCTGATCATCGCGATCACCGCGGTGGGCCTGCTGAGGGTCATCTTCCACCTCAGGCAGGTCCGCAAGACGCTGGTGGCGACCACCGGCGGCGTTCAGGCCGTCGCGAGCCTGACCAGCACCGTGCCTGAACGGCTGACCTCGGTCAACGCGAGCCTGAAGCCGGTCCGCGACTTCTGTGAAACAGTCTGACACCCGGCAAAGGAGCAATTTTATGCAACCGCATGTCCTGGCCGCAGGGACCTCTACCACGGGCTGGGTCGTGGGCTACACGATCGGCATCGTCATTGTCCTGGTGGTCGTGGCGCTCGTGGTGCCGATCCTGCTTCTCGCCCGCTCGATCGGTAACGAGGCGCCGAAGATCAACGACGCGCTGACCGACGCGGTCAAGCACACCGCGCCGCTCGCCGCGCTGCGCACGACGATCGAGCACGCCACCATCATCATCGGCGGCCTGCAACGCGGCCGCGCCAGGCTGGGAGGGTAGCGATGCACACGCTGGCTATGTCGTCGACCGAGCACAACCTGTGGACGATCGCGAACATCCTCGGCATTGTCGTGGTGGTCGCCGTCGCGGCCTTGCTGAGCCTGCTCATCTACCTGGTGAAGATCATTGACCGCCGGGTCGTCGCGGTCAGGGACACGCTCAAGTCGGCCGCGGCGAATACCGCCGATACCGTGCTGATCCCGCAGGTCGCCACCGGTGTCGAGGCGGTCCTCGCCGAGGGCCTCCAGCACCATCTGTTCCTCGGCCGCGTGCTCGGGAAGGTGAAGTCGTGACAGGACTGGTCGTTTTCACGGTCATCGATGTTGTCCTGCTGATCGCCGGCCTGGCGTTCTACCTGTTCTGGGTGGGGAGCCTGCTCACCCGGATCGCCGGGAACCTCGAGGAGTGCGCGGAGATCGTCCGGACCATCGTGGGCCACGCCAAGCTCATCGGGCCCGGAGTCGAGCACATCAACGAGACCGGCGGCGTGGTCGCGGGGGCGCTGCCGCTGCTGTACGACATGGCGGAGGGCATCGTGACCGGTGTTACTCCAGCGGCGCCGCGGCCCGAGGTCGCGGAACCGGCCCGGCCGGCGTCAGGGACGCGCCGTTCGCGGCTGCTCGACGCGGTCGGCTTCGGACCAGAGCGGTAATCCTGGCTTAATCCGGGGGGCTGTCGGCCTGAAAGCCCGCATCTTTGGCCAGGCTGGGGGAGGAGCCCTTGGAACTACCGATCCATTCTTCTTTCCAGGCCTGGTCGTACTGCTGGGCGTTGCAGCTCGGACGGTAGATCGCGGTGAGCTCCCTGGCGATCTGCTCGCGGTGCGCCCGGGACCCGCCCGGGACCTCGTAGGTGCAGATGTAGACCTTCCACTTGGACCCGGCCCGCTTGATCCAGCTGTGCGCCCGGGGGTGCTGGAACGGGAAGCGTTCGGTGGCCAGGTCGTCGGAATGGTCCACGTAGATGACGGCGTACCGGTCCGGCTTGGTGTCCGGGTCGGGCTTGCAGGCGATGACGTACACGGCCGCGATGGCCGGCGCCGTCCACCCGGCCAGCAGGCGAGGCCCCTCGAACGGGTAGCCGGCCAGCGATCCGAGCCGGATCATAAAAGCGTGTCCTCTTCCTCTTCCTCGCTGATCGCCTCGGTCCGCACCACGGGGGCAGCCGGAAGACCCGCCTTGGCCGCGGCCCGGGTGAACTCCTCGGACGCCTTGGCGATCGCCTTGTCCCGGCTGTCGGCCTCCACGATCAGCTGGGCGCCGTACCGGTTCGTGCCGATCCCGGTGGCGATGCCGCCATTGACCGCGACGGCGTCAGCCAGCTCGACCACCTCCTCACGAGACAGCACGCGGTCCCCCTCGGCCTCGATCCCTACACTCCACCTCACCGCGTACTCCTCACCGTGCGCTTGTCACCGGCACACCCAGTTAAGCAGGACACCGGGTGAGCAACAACGGAACGGTCAGTGGCGATAGCCGGCTGGCCGCTCTCCTCCCGGCGGACACCAGGGCCTGTGTCACGCCACCCTCTCTGGGGAGGCTGGTCAAATAGGTTTCGGCCCTGGCGGCAGCGGAGGCTTAGGCGGCGGCTCCAGCCGTACTGCAAAGGGGTTGGTTGTCGCAGAATCACCCAGATAATTAGCGGAGATCGCACAGTCTCCGGCGGACAGCGCGGTCACCGTGAAGGTGGCCGAGGCGCCGCCGCCGGGAAGATCGACAACCGCCGGGGTGATGCTGACGACAGCGCTATTGCTGGCGCTGAGCGTGATAAGGCCGCCCGATGCGGGCGCGGGAGTCCGCACGGAGATCGTCCCTGTGGTTGTTTGACCGATCAGTAGGTACCCTGCGGACAGCGGAAGGGCGAGAACGATCTGGGCTGCGGAGATCTCGACTGCTGTGGACAGGGCATTGCCATCGGGCCCGCCAGCGGAGATAGTGGCCTCACCCCATGCCGTAGCGGAGGTAGTGATGGTGAAGGCGGCCGAGGTAGCTCCGGCGGGGACGGGTACGCTCGCCAGCACGGTGACGAAGGATCTCTCTTCAATGCCAGAAACGACTAGTTTTACCTTCGTGCCTCCGGAAGGGGCAGGCTCGTTCAGTGTGACCGTGCCGATGGCGCTCTGGCCTGTCCAGAGGATGTCGGGATTCACGGTGATGCCGGCCACGCCTGGCGCATAAATGTAGGTGAAGACCGCGGCAGGGCTGGGGCTGCTCTTTCCGTTGGCGTCCACGATGATGTCGACCGGACCGGCGGCGCTGGCCGGAGGGGATGTCGCTTCAATCGTGCCACCGGCTAGCGGGTTAACGCTATATCCGGGCGTGCCGCCGAAGGAAACCGCCGTGGCGCCATCCAGGTTGCTGCCCTGAATCAGAACCTGCGTCCCGCCGATCATGGAACCGGTGGGCGGATCGATGCTGCTGATGACGGGCGGGACAATACTGCTGACCGTGGTGATCTGCTGAGTCTGCAATGATCCGCAGTTGGGGATGATCGGGCCGTAGGACGCATTCGATTTCTCGCCGGTCTCGTAATACGGAAAGGAGCACACGCCCGTCGTCCCTGGCGGCTGGGCGCAGACCTCACCACTCGAAACCGAGTAGGTAAGTTGTCCCGCTCCCGAAGTGAACATCGCCGTTGAGAATTGGCCTGGTCCGACCAGATCCACCTCGAAGGCAGCGATCGGAAATTGCGCGTAGGGGGGGAAAGTCAGGGTTACAGGCTGCCCCGTGGCGCCGGCCAGTTGGACGGTGAACGTCGCTGCGGTGACCACATCCGATGACGGGTCGGTCGTCAGCGCGATGGAAAGGCTCGAGCCCTTCGGGAGCTGATTCGACGGCACGTGGGTGATCACCGGCTTCGGTTGGGTGAACGGCGGGACGGGCTGGTTCGGGTTCGTTGTGCCCGGCGGCTGGCCTTCCGGCCACTCCGTGGCTCCGTTCGCCCAAGCTTGCCACTGAAACGCGGCTGTGTTGTTGCCGTAGTTGTTGCTGACGTAGATGACGTACTGGATCCAGTTGAGCGTCAGCCCGACGCTGGTCACCCCCGGCGGCGGCAATGCGTTCAGCTGTAGCGAGAATCCGCCATTCTGCGACGTGACTAGGTCCTCCGAGACGTCCAGTATCAACGTCAGGCCCTGAATGTTCTGACAGTTGGTGCCGACTAGTTCGTAGTTTTGACTGCCCTGCGGCATTTCAGTGCCCCTTCTTGCGCGCCTCGTCGGCCACGAAATAGCCATGCCGAGAGCGATCACACCTTACGGAGCAGCAAGGAGGATTCCAGATACATCCGCTGACGCTTCGCACTGAAGAGGCGCCGTTGAGCTGTGGCGAACAGCCGCCCGTCCGCTCCCGCCGACGGCGGGATCCGCGGCCTAGCTCAGCCCGGGCAGCAGCGCCGCGAGTTTCTCCAGGCTGCTCAGATCGTGGCCGGACAGCAGCAGGTCGATGTAAGGGGCGGCGACCATCATGCCGAGGGTGCTCGGCCGGAAGCCGGGATCGTCGCCTTTGTGCGGATTGAGCCAGACCACCCGGTGGCTCAGCAAGGACAGCCGCTCCATCGCCGCGGCCAGGACGGCGGGGTCCCCCCGGTCCAGGCCATCGGAGCAGATCACGACGACGCCGCCACGGCACAGGCCCCGACGGGCCCAGCCGCGGACGAAGGCGTCCAGGCAGTCACCGATCCTGGTTCCGCCGTCCCAGTCGAAGGCGGCCCGCGCGGCCCGTTCCAGCGCCTCGTCCGGGCGGCGGTACTCCATCGCCCCGGTGACCCGGGTCAGCCGGGTGCCGAAGCAGAAGACCTCGACGCGCCCGGCTGACCGCTTCGCCGAGTGGGCGAACTGCAGCAGGTTGCGCGAGTAGTCAGCCATGGAGCCGGATATGTCCAGAATGAGGATCAGCGGCCGCAGCCGGACCTTCCGCCTCCGCCAGTACAGCCGGGCGGGCTCGCCGTGCATTCGCATGGATTCCCGGATGGTCCGGCGCGGGTCCGGACGAGATCCCGTCCGCGCCGCGGCGCTGCGCCTGGTCCGGCGCCGCGGCGGGGTCAGCCTGATCCGGGCCATGATCCGGCGCAAGGCCGCGAGTTCATCGGGTGTGCAGGCGGCGAACGACTTGTGCTTGAGCGCGTCGACGTCGGAGGCCATCCAGCCCAGGATGGCGTCGTCTTCCTGCTCGTCGTGACCCGGCTCGGTCGAGGGAATCGCCACCGCGCCTTGCGCCTGCGCCGACGCACGGAGCATGAGCGCCAGTACGTCTTCTTCGGGGCCGGTGGCCTCGAGGAAGAACCGGCGGAACACCTCGTCGTACTTCGCGATGTCGTCACGCCGGTTCACCAGCGTGGTCCGCCCGGCCCAGTACAGGTCCACCAGATCGGCCGGATCCAGGCTGCCCGCGGCCGAGCAGTAAACCAGGACGTCGCCGGAGCCTACAGCGAGGCCGGCCGCGCGCAATTCGTCGGCGAAGTTCACCAGCAGGCCGATGAACGGGACGCCTCCCGGATCAGGAATCTCGGGCACCAGAGGTGATTTCCTGCAGGTTGTCGCGGACCACGTCGAGATCGTCCCGGTCCTTGACCACGGCACCGAGCGTGTCCCGCGCATTTCTGGCGTCCAGATCGGTCTCGCCGAGGAAATCCAGGGTTCGGGCCCAGTCGATGGTCTCGGCCACTCCCGGCGGTTTGGCCAGGTCGAGCTCGCGGAGCCGCTGAACGGCGCTGACCACCTTGCGGGCCAGCATCGCCGAGATGCCAGGCTCCCGGATCAGGACGATCTCCACCTCCCGTTCCGCGGTCGGGTAGCCGATCCAGTGGTACAGGCAGCGTCGCTTCAGCGCGTCATGCAGCTCACGGGTGCGGTTGGAGGTGAGGATCACTAGCGGCGGCCGTTCGGCCTTGATGGTGCCGATCTCAGGGATGCTGATCTGGAAGTCGGAGAGGACCTCGAGCAGGAAGGCCTCGAACTCGTCGTCGGCCCGGTCGATTTCGTCGATGAGCAGCACCGCCCGGTCACCGGCGCGGACCGCCTCGAGCAGCGGTCGCTCGAGCAGGAACTTGGGACCGAACAGCTTGTCCACCGCTTCGGCGTCGGCCGCCTGGTGCTCAGAAAGCGCCCGGATGTGAAGCATCTGACGGGCGTAATCCCATTCGTACAGCGCCTGGTTGGTGTCGATGCCCTCATAGCACTGCAGTCGGATCAGTTTCCGGCTGAAGACGGACGCCATCACCTTGGCGATCTCGGTCTTGCCTACCCCGACCTCGCCCTCGAGCAAGAGCGGGCGGTTCAGCGACATCGCCACGAACATCGCCGTGGCCAGGCCACGATCCGCCAGGTAGCCGCCCTGGCGCAAGATCTCGGTAAGCGTGCCCACGGTCTCGGGCGACTCCATGGTCAGGTTCTCCTTGCCGCCGAGATCGCGGGATCAGCTAACGGACCTCGACTGGGGGCAGGACCAGATCCCGCACGCTGCCCGCGTCGGGGTTCAGCTTGCCCTCACGGGCGAGTTGAGTCCGCCAGGCGAGCCGCAGGTCACCGTCGGTGTCCTCGGCCAGGCCGTCGAAGCCCACGTCCGCCATCCTCTTGCAGGACTTGGTGTTGCCGCAGGCCTCTTCGATGTCCTCGGCGGTCTGCCCCTGCGCGCTCCACACACCGCGCAGCACGTCGAGAGCCTCTTCGGTGTTGCCGCTCATCGAGCCGGTTCTCCCCTCGCCAGGCATACTTGTCTCAGCTGAGACTAAGCCCTGGCCGCCGGTCCGGGCGAACGCGGATTAAGGGTTCCCTTATGCGGACTCGTCCTCCAGCGCGCCGCGCATGGGCTGGAACTTCACCAGGGTCTCGGCGAGCTCGGCGGCCGGTTCCGAACCCGCCACGATGCCGCATCCGGCGAACAAGCGGGCGGTCCGGCCTGAGAGCTGCGCGCAGCGAAGCGCAATACCCCACTCACCGTTTCCCTCGGCGTCCACCCAGCCCACGGGCCCGGCGTAGCGTTGCCTGTCCATGTGCTCGAGGTCACGGATGAGCTCAAGCGCGGCGCTGGTCGGGGTGCCGCAGACCGCGGCGGGCGGGTGCACCGCCGCAGCCAACGCGAGCGCTGACCTCGGTTTCTCGCTGTCCGCAAGGGTTCCGCGTACCTGGGTGCCCAGGTGCTGCAGGTTCGGGAACTTCAGCAGCCCGGGCCGGGCCTGGACCTCAAGCGCGTCGCACAGCGGCCCAAGCGCGTCGCGTATCGAAGCGACCGCGTAGGCGTGTTCCTCGTTGTTCTTGGCCGAGGCCAGCAGCTCCGAGCCCAGCGCCTCGTCACCGGCCGTATCGGCGCCGCGCGGCGCCGTGCCGCCGAGTACCAGCGCGCTCACCTGGCGGCCGGCCCGTCGCACGAGCAATTCGGGGGTTGCGCCCACCATGCCGTCGCAGGCGAAGGTGAAGCAGTCCGGATACCGGGCGGCCAGCCTGCGCAGCAGCACCCGGGCATCGATGGGTTCGGCGGCGGTCGCGAACAGATCCCGGGCCAGTACCACCTTGCGCAGGCCGCCCGCCCTGATCGCCGCCACCGCCTCGGCCACCGCCTCCTCCCAGCGAGGACCCGGCAGACTCCCTTCCCGCCAGTCCAGCGGCCCAAGGCTCCCCAGGGCCGCAAGGTCGGCCGGGGTGGTCCGGGCCGCAAGGGAGGTTCGGGAGGATTTATCCCCCCCAAGGGGGGTCTGGGGGGATGGGTCCCCCCAGAAGCGGGGGGGTCT
>PMST01000246.1 GCA_003168295.1 Actinomycetota bacterium | reverse complement strand
CCTTGGGGGCAGCGGCCTTGGGCGCGGGAGACTTGGCGGGCGCGGGCTTCGGCGCAGCGAACTTGGCGGGCGCGGGCGCGGGCTTCGGCGCGGACGCGACAACCGAGGGCTCGGTCTTGACGACGGCGGGCTTGGGCTCGGGAGCCACGACGGCGGGCTTGGGCTCGGGAGCCANNAGCCACGGCAGCGGGCTTGGGCGCGGCGGGCCTGGGTCCGAGCACTACGGCAGCGGGCTTGGGCTCGGCGGCCTTGGGCTCGGCAGCCTTCGGTGCAGCGGGCTTGGGCTCGGGCAGGTCGGGCACAACGGCAGCGGGCTTAGGGGCGACCTGGGCGGGCTCGGGCTTGGGGGCGGTCCTGGTCGTGACGTCCTCGCGGCGGCCTGACATCAGCGGGACGGTCAGCGCCAGCATGTCGTCGGCGAACTTCCGCTGGCTGGCTAGCAGCTGCTCGGCCAAGCCGTAGGCGCTGTCGACAGCCTCTCCAGGGGTGGGCAGCTTGTCGGCAAATGGCACCGCGACGTTCGGCAGCTTGGGGAGCTTGTCGGTCAGCGGCGACAGTCTGGGGGTTACGGTGGTGACGGTGTCGACCCAGATCCTGAGCGCACCGATTATGGTCTTCTGACCCTTCCGCAGGGTGGACAGGAACTCTTCCTGCAGGTCCTGCGTCGACGTCCTCGTCATGGCGTTCTCCTTAAAGCTCGTCATGCGAACTATACCAAGCATGATTGAGATGTCAAGCGCGTGCTTGGTATGGGCAGCAGGGTGCGGCCGGCGCGCGGCGGGGTGCGACGGGTTGCAGCAGCGTGCGACGGGTCAGGTCTCCTCGGCTGCGTCGGCCAGGAGGGGGGAACGGGCCAGGGTTAGCACGGCGGCGCCCAGGATCGCGGCGGCGGCGACCTCGGGCAGGATGTACCAGCCGCCGCGGACCTCCTCGTGGAAGGCGAATACGCCCCACAGGACCGAGATGAACGGGTCGGCCAGGGTCAGGCCGGGTTGGACGGCGATCAGACCCCCGGCGTTCAGGGCCGACTGGATCAGGAACATGCCGAGCAGGCCGGCCGCGACCATCCCGTAGATCTCCCAGCTTGTGAAAAGTGTCACAAGTCCCTGCGAGAAGGTCTTGGTCATGCCCTTCATCAGCGCCGCCGTGAGGCCGAACGCCGAGCCGGCGGCGATGCCGAGCAACGCGGACCGGTAGGCGCCGCCCGAGCCGCGGGTCGACTTGCGGCTGCCGAGAAGGACAAGAACCCCGACCAGGGCCAGGTTCACGGTCATGCCGAACACCCAGTCGTACCAGTGCACGTGCCCGTTGCGCCCGGCGGACGGCGACAGCAGGAACAGCAGGGCACCGAGGCTGATCGTCATCACAGCGGCCGAACCCCACTCCCGCCGGTGCATGCCCTGGCCGAAGATCCGGGAGGCGAGAATCAGCGTCAATGGCAGCTCGAGCACCAGGATGGGCTCGACCGTGGCGAGCTGGCCGAAGCCCAACGCCGTGGCCTGGAGCAGGAAGCCGATGCAGATAGCCAGGATCCCGCCGAACCAGACCGGCTCGTGCAGCAGGGTCCAGATTAGCCGCCAGCTCAGGTTCTGGTTGCGGGGCACGTCGCGGTTGGCCTTGCGCTGCAGCACCGAGGAGGTCGCGTTGCCGAACGCCGCCAGCACCGCGAGCAGGTAGCTCAGCATGTATCCTCCCGGCCCTCTGCTACCCGGACCTGGCGCGACGACACATAACCCGCCCGCTGTACCGGCGCTGGTCCAAGATCGGCTCGAGCTGGGCGCACCGACTATCTTGATCTCCATATTGGTTACGTTTCGTAGTATCATGCATACAAGAAGTTACGGCCCGCTATGAGAGGCACCCATGACAGGGAGCAGCACTCCACGGGCCAACTCGATGACGGGCAAACGGGTGAAGCGCTGGCCGCTCCGCCCGCTCTCAGCCGTGATCCTCTTGGTCCTGGCCGCTGTGGCGGTCGCTTCGTGCCTGATCACGCAGAATGTTGTCCAGGACCAAGAGAGATTGATCTTGCGCGAGCAGACGGCAGAAGTGGCTGCCGTGGTCGGGAGCTCGTTCGCCGGCGCCCAGTCCTCGCTTCAGCTGCTGGGGCAAATTGCCAGTTCAGACAACCGCCACCCCAAATTGTTCGCCGCCGCGGCGCGTGCCGTGACCACGGCGAGCACCCAAGGATGGCTGGTGACCACACAGAGCGGGACTAGTTTGAGGGTGACCGCGGCAGCGGGCAACGGTCCCGTCGTCGGGCAGGCGCTCTCCAGTGCCCTGGGGCAGCTGGCTCACCGGGCTATGTCGGCCAAAGGGCTGGTATCGGGCTTGGTGCAAGAGGGCCGCACCCTTCGGCTTGCCTTCGCGCTAGGTGGGGCGGCGGGAGCCGGAACCGTGGTCTGGCAGGAAACGGTGATCTCCCCGACGACTCCAACGCCGACGGGTCCGACGTCGCCGTGGCACTCCCTGAACGTCGCGATCTACCTGTCGAACCATCCTGACCCCTCGGCTCTCGTCGTGACGACCACGAAGGACCTGCCGCTGGCGGGCATTCAGTACCCGTTCCGCGTCGGAGCGGATGCGTGGCTGATCGTGGCCAGCAGCCCTCAGTCGCTCGTCGGGTCGCTGGGCCAAGATATGCCCTGGATTGTGCTGGGCTTTGGCGCGGTCACCGCGGTGCTGATGACTGCGGTCCTCGAGACGCTGGGCCGACGCCGGGACTACGCCTCGGCGCTGGTAGAGGAGCGCACTGCGTCGTTGCGGAGCGCGATTGCCGAGCGTGAGGCGGCGCAAACCAGCCTGAGCCGCCAGGAGAACATGGCGGCCATAGGCCAGCTGGCCGCGACGGTAGGCCACGAGTTGCGCAACCCGCTCGCTGTCGTGATGAATGTCCTCTACCTCATGAAGGTGGGGTCGAAGGCCGCCGCGGATGACCCCATACACCGCCACCTTGCCACCGCCGAACGAGAGATCTCAGCGGCCACCCTCATCGTGTCCGACCTCCTCGACTACGCCGCCGGCCGGGGACCGATCCTCGCCCCGGTGGAAGTCTGCGATCTGGTGGATGAGGCCCTCTCAGTGGCGCCCCCGCCCGACGGTGTGCAAGTCGTCCAGCGCTGCGAGCCGCTGGTTGTCGACGCGGACCGTGATCAGATCCGTCAGGCGCTGCTCAACCTCATCACCAACGCCTACGATGCGATGCCCGGCGGTGGCGTGCTGACCGTTTCGACGACGTCGGGACCAGGATCCGCGCAAATCACGGTGACCGACACCGGCATGGGCATGGACGAAAAGACCCGCGACAGTATCTTCACCCCATTTTTCACCAAAAAGGCGCGCGGGATCGGCCTGGGCCTGGCCGTGACGAAACGCGTCGTCGAGGCCCATGGCGGCACGATCGCGGTGCAGAGCAGGCCCTCGGCGGGCACTTCGTTCACGCTTAATCTGCCCGTCCTCGCCGCGATGGCGAGCGCGCCCCGGTGAACGAGCCCGCCAAACTAAAGCGGCCCACGGTACTGGTGGTTGACGATGAGGTCGGTATGCGCGACACCCTGGTCGCGATCCTCGAGCATCACGGCTATCGCGTCTGGTCAGCCCCCGACGGCGAAACCGCGTTCAGTGCCGCCCAAGAGAAGGACTTTGACGTGCTGGTGATGGACATTCGGATGCCAGGACGCGACGGCGTGTCGGTGCTCGAGGAGCTGGGGACGCCACCGCCCCGGGTCATCTTGATGACGGCCTACGGTGCGGAGGATCGACTGCGCGCCGCGGCCAATGCACATGTCTTCGCGGTACTCAGCAAACCCTTCGACATGCGCAGAATGCTGAGCCTGGTGGCCCAGGCTTCCAAGGATAGCAAGTGAGCGCTCCGCCACCCCCCGACACAACGCCTAGCCCGCCCATTGTCCACATAGTCGATGACGATCCAGGTATACGGTCGACTGTCGTCGAGATCCTCGCTCTGTCCGGGATCGCAGCTGAGGCTTTCGATTCCGGAGCGGCTGTGCTGGGGAACCACGGCACTGACCGACCGGACTTGGTGATAGTCGATCAGAAGCTGCCCGATACGACGGGGATCGCCCTGTCCATCTCGTTGAAATCCGAGGACCCCGATCTGGCGGTGATACTGCTCACCGGGTACGCATCCGCCGATAACGCCATCGCCGCTGTCGGTCTGGCCGACGACTATCTCACCAAGCCGGTACAGCCAGACGAGCTCGTGCGAAGCGTGAACGCTGGTCTCGAGCGCAGCAGGCTCCGCCGCGAAAACCGCCGTCTGGTCGCCCGTCTGCATGAGATGAACGCCTCTCTCGAAGACACCGTGGCCGAACGAACCCGTGCGCTCGAGATGTTCACGAATGCGGTCGCCCACGACCTGCGAGCTCCGCTGCGGACGATGGACGGTTTCAGCGCGGCCCTGCTAGAAGAGTGCTGGAACGGTCTCGGCGAGGACGGCCGGGGCTACGCCGAGCGAATCCAGGCCGGGAGCTCGCAGATGGCGGGGCTTATCGACGCCTTGCTTGACCTTTCGCGCGTCTCGCAGGCCGAGATGAACCTCCAAACGATCGATCTCGGCGCCGAGGTTAGCCACATCGCCGAGGAACTCCAGCGCAGCGGACCGGACCGCAGCGTCCGCTTCGTCATCCAGCAACCCGTCTGGGCGCTAGCGGACCCAACTCTGATGGCTACGGTCCTGCAAAACCTGATGGACAACGCCTGGAAGTACAGCTCCCGCCGGGACGATGCGCTGATTGAGTTCGCGACGATGCCGGCCGAGGACTCCCCCGTTTGCTATTACGTGCGCGACAACGGCGCCGGTTTTGACTCTGTCTACGTCGACAAGTTGTTCACCCCGTTCCAGCGGCTGCACACGCCCGGCGAGTTCCCCGGTACCGGCATCGGCCTCGCCAGCCTGCGCCAGATCGTGGAGCGCCATGGAGGTCAGGTGTGGGCCGAGGGCGCGGTCGGCGAAGGCGCGACCTTCTATTTCACTCTCGACGCGAAACAAAATGCATAAGCGAGGGGCTGACACCCCGGCCACGGCGGGAAGCGATTTGGCCAGCCGCGAGCAGGCATCACCGCGCCCTGAAGTGCCTCGCTGGGGATGCCTTGGTGGGTGCTTTGTGCTGTGGTCGCGTCAGTATCTCTGCTCTCGCTAACGATCACGTGACTCAGCCGCAATCGGATCGAGATGTGTTGAATCGAGGGGTTCATGATGTCACAACGTAATTTTGGGGTATCTAACGACTAGCGGGGCGCCACACGTTGCCTCGGAGTGCACGGAGGTCAGCGATGCGACGCCTATGGATGTCTTTGCTGCTTGTGCCCGTGCTAGCGTTCGCCGTCCCGACGGCGGCCCTGGCCTCGTCGTCGGCGCCGTCCGCCATCGCCGCTCGCACCAGTGTTCTGCAACTGGGCATGAAGGGCCCGGCCATTAAAACGCTGCAGCGTCGGCTCGCCGCGCTGAAGTACTATCCGGGTTCGATCGACGGACAGTTCGGCACCAACACGCTGGAGGCCGTGTGGGCCTTCCAGGAAGTGCAGGGCCTGCCAGGCCATGACTACGTGAGCTCGGCGATGGAGCGGGCGCTGGCCAACCCGCGGGCTCCGAAGGTGCTCGACCGCGGCGCTGGAGCCAACCGGATCGAGGTCAACCTGGCCAGCGAGGTCCTCGTCCTGTACCGCGACAACAAAGTCCAGCTGATCAGCCACGTCTCATCGGGCGGCGGCTACTACTTCTGCTCACCTGGTGGCGGCTGCGGTTACGCCATCACGCCCACCGGCAACTTCAAGACCATCGTCTTCATGCCCGGCTGGGTTACGGTCCCGCTCGGCGAGATGTACAACCCGACCTTCTTCATCGGCACCGCCTACGCCATCCATGGCGACACCGACGTCCCGCTGGCGCCCGTCTCGCACGGCTGCGTACGGATCCCGATGGACATCGCGGCGTTCTTCCACAAGCTGGTGCACATCCCCGGTGAACCGGTCATCGTCCGCGGCTAGGTGATGTGGGGGCAACTGGAGGCCCGGGTGGGCTACCCGGCGCGAGCGGGCGGGCTGTGGCTGCGCAGGACCTTAGTCCGGTCGCGGTTCCACGCGGTGGTGGTCCCGTCCGGGTTGCGGACCAGGGTCCAGCCCATCCGGTGGATCATGATCTGGTGATGGAAGAAGCAGATCAACAGGCAATTGTCGAGACTAGTTTCGCCGCCGTTGCTCTTGTGCTTGAGGTGGTGCACTTCACAGGCTGAGGCGGGCTGGTCGCAGCCGCCGGCCCACTGGCAGTACCGGTCGCGGGCCTTGACGGCGTTGCGGATCCCGGCCGGGATGTCGTTGCTGTAGCCGATGTCCAGGGGCTGGCTGGGGCCGCCCAGCCGGGCCCCGAGCTCCCGGCGGCGCAAGAACGAGGCGAGCCCGTCCCGGCCCGACAGCAACTCCACGGCCTTGCCGATGACGCCTTGCTCAAGTGACTCGCGGCTCAGGCCCGGCGGCAGCGGCTGGGGACCCGGCACCGGCTCACCCGGGGCGCCCGGGGCCGGGTCGCTGTGGTCCGGGGCGCTATGGTCCGGGGCGGGGTTAGGGGTGCAGCGGCCGGGGCCGTGCCCGGCCAGGGCCGTGCAGAACCGGACCAGGTCCTCCAGCGCGCCCGGGTTCACGGTGCCCAGCACCACCGGCGTCACCGACGCGTCGCACGCGAATCCCTCCGCGCCCTCGCTGTCCAGCCACGCCGCCCCGTCACTGCCGCCGACTGACGCGGCCGCGCGGGCCGCGGCCCACTGGGCCCGGACGTGCTCGGTCCACTCCTGCTGGAGTTTGGAGCCGATGTCGAGGTCGGTCAGGTCGGTCAGGTGGATGTGGGCGGTGACCTTGACCGGCTGCCCGGCCCGCTCGGGCAGCAGCCCCGCCGCGACCAGCCGCCGGCACGCCTCTTCCAGTCCATCGTGGTAGCGCTGCTCGTGGCTGCGGTCATCCTCGGCGCCCCGCGGCGCCGACAGCGCGTCCAGCACCGCGCTCACGACCGCCGCGCATTCCGGGGTCAGATCGCCTTTCAGCACGCCGGCGCCGCCGAACGTGGTCTCCAGCCGCACGGCCCGGTCCTCGAACCGGGGGCCGTCCTGGTCGGGGACATCGGGCCGGGACCGGGCTTCGATCTCGGCGGCCAGCGCGGCCAGGTCCGGTAGCTCCATCCCCATCTGCGCGGCGCTGACCAGGATCGCATCCGCGCTGTCCCGGCAGTCGCCGGGGAGCTTGTCGGTCCAGGAGCAGATGGTGCGAGCGTAGGACTTGGTGAGGTCCTCGGTGGCCATCGCGGCCAGGACGCGCGGGTTGGTCCGGGTCCGGCGGGACCAGCCGGTGTGCTCGGCCGCGGTGCCCTTGGTCACCCGGGTCTTGTGGATCAGCCAGGCCCGGGCACTGTAGTCCCCGTCTTCGCAGTACCCCTGGGAGGCGATGAACGCCGCCAGGATCTGGGCCCGGGCGGCGGCGGTGCGGGCCTCGGCACGTTCCAGGGCGGCCAGGCACTTCGCCTGGATGGCGGTGGGCATCCCGGCCGAGTCGGCGGCGGCCAGGTAGGCCAGGGCCCAGTCGAGCATCTGCAGTGCGTCGGTTTCGCTGGTGAAGGCCGAGGCGGTGTCCACCAGATGCTCACCTCCTGCCCGGGTGCTGGGGAAGCGTTCATTCGGCTTAAATGATCTTTTTCATCTTCTTGTTCGATAGTATCAGCGGGTGGTGACATTTCCGGATTAGACACGCCGGATAGGGCGGAGGTTGGGTTCAGGTGCTCGCGGTGCGCTTGAAGAGGACGGCGGCGAGGGTGAAGGCGACGACGACGACGGCGCCGAACTCGGTCAGGGTGAGCCAGAGGTGGCTACCTAGGGGCTGGTTCGCCAGGAGGGCCCGGAGGGTGTCGACGGCCTGGGTGACGGGCTGGTTGGCGGTGACGACCCGGAGCCAGGGCGGCATCGTGGCCGTCGGGACGAAGGCGCTGCTGAAGAAGATCGGGATGATGATGACGGCGGCGAGCTGCTGGGCGACTTCGACGCTCTGGCCGAGCAGCCCGATCAGCGCCGCGAGCAAGGACAGGGCCAGGGTGACGAGCAGGAAAACGGCGACGGCGACGGCCCAGCCGCCGGGGCCTGCGGCGGGACGGAAACCGACGGCGACCCCGGCCGCGATCGCCACGGCCAGGCCGACCAGGCTGCGGGCGAGTTCGGCGATGATGTGGCCGGTGATGACGGCGGACT
The DNA here is from genome assembly GCA_003168295.1 of Actinomycetota bacterium. Next base: position 18,092 of record PMST01000246.1, on the reverse strand, counting down.
TGGCCATGGGCAAGGTGCGGAACCGGTCGATGACGCCTTCGCCCATGTCGGCCGCGACGCCGATCGTCGTGGTGACCGCGGCGAAGGCGGCCGCGACCACGAGGATGCCGGGCATGACGAAGTTGATGTAGCTGCCGTGGGTGCCGGTCTTGATGGCGCCGCCGAACAGGAAGTCCATGAGCACCACGATCAGGACGGGCTGCAGGGTGACGTTGACGAGTTGCTCGGGGTCGTGGCGGATGTGCCGGAGGCTGCGCTTGGCCATTTCCCAGTAATCGCTGGCCACCCAGGCCGCGGACTGGCGGCGGGTGCGGGCGGGCAGGACGGCGGTCATGTCGCGTCCGGGGCTCGGGTGGGCCGCGGATGACCGGTGAGCTGGAAGTACACGTCGTCGAGATCCGGCTCGTGCAGTGCGAACCGCTCGATGCTCGCGCCCGCCCGCGCGGCCGCCTCGGTAATGGCGTTCAGCTCCGTGATGCCCCGCAGGCCGCTGCCTTGAACGGCTACCCGAACGGCGCGGCCAGCTACGTCGGTCCCGATGCTGGCAGCGCCGAGGGCGGCGGTCAGCCGGATGACGTCGGCGTCGGAGGCCACGATCAGGTCGAACTGCGCCTGGCCGACCCTGGTCTTGAGTTCGGCTGGCGTTCCGGTGGCGACAACCCGGCCGGCGTCGATGAACACGACTGAGCCGGCCAGGGCGTCGGCCTCGTCTAGGTACTGGGTGCTTAGGAGCACTGTCGTTCCGCGTTCTAGGAGGCCACGGATGATGTCCCAGAGGGCGTGCCGGCTGACGGGATCCAGGCCGGTGGTGGGCTCGTCGAGGAACAGGATCGGGGGTTCTGCGATCAGGCTCAGCGCGAGGTCGAGCTTGCGCCGCATTCCGCCGGAGTAGGTCTTGACGGCCTTCTTCCCGGCGCCGCCGAGGTCGAAGACGTCGAGCAGTCGCGCCGAGCGCTCGCGCACCACCGGCCAGGGCAGGCGGTGCAGGCGGCCGAACATCGCCAGGTTCTCCGGGCCGGACAGCTTGCCGTCGACCGAGAGCGACTGGCCGGTCAGCCCGATGCGGGCCTGGACCCGTTCCGGCTCACGCGTGACGTCATAGCCGCCGACCCGGGCCGTGCCCTCGTCGGGTCGCAGCAGGGTGGACAGGATGCGGACCATGGTGGTCTTACCGGCGCCGTTCGGCCCGAGCAGCGCGGTCACCGTCCCGGCGCTGGCCTGGAGGCTGACGTCGGACAAGGCCACGGTCTTGCGGTAGCGCTTGGTCAGGCCCACGGCGGAGATCGCCGCCTGGCTGGTTTCCATCGAGGTCCTTCCGGCTTTATTCGTACGTGATACGAATAGCCTATTCGTATGATGTACGGGTGGCAACCGAGAAGGACCACCGCCCCATCTGGGCTTTGGCTGCGCCGGCGGACCGCAAGCCGCGCTACAGCCGCGAGCAGATCGCGGAGGCCGCGCTGCGGATCGCGGACGCCGACGGATTCGACGCGGTCACGATGAAGCGGATCGCCGCCGAGCTCGGGGCGGCGACGATGACGCTGTACTACTACGTGCGCAACAAGAGCGACATCGTGGCGCTGATGCAGGACGCGATACTGGCTGACGTTCTGGTTCCGGAGCGGGGCCTGGTCGGTGGCTGGCGGGAGGCCCTGACGGCGATCACGCGGCGGACCAGGGACGTGCTCATGGCCCACCCATGGTCGCTGACGTCGCTGAACGACGCGCAATTCGGGCCTAACGCCATGCGTCACTTCGAGCAGTCGCTCGCCGCGGTGGCCGGAACCGGGCTTGATGCCGCGGCCAGGTTCGAGCTCATCGCCACGGTCGACAACTACGTGTCGGGCAACGTCCTGCACGCCGTCGAGTCCCTGGCCCGCGCCCGGGCGGCCGAAGCGGACCCGGCCATGGTCGCGGCCGCGGTCACGTACGGTGTAGCCCAGCTGGAGACCGGGGAGTTTCCGCAGCTTAGCGCGATCTACGCGGAGGGCGACCGGTCCGCTGGGCCACCGATGACGGAAGATGCCCTGACCGAGCAGTTCGAACGTGGGCTGGCAGCCCTGTTGGACGGCCTCGCCGCGCGCATGAACATCGGAAAATGAAAAGCCTGATCCTGAACGGACCGTGGCCGGGGTGTCCGGCAGGGCCAGCTGCGATCCGAGACGCCCCGCCGATTACGGCACGACGATCACCTTGACGCCCACCGCGTCGTAAGTACCGCGGGCCCGCGCATCGCGGGTCGCGAGCGGTACCCCGTGTTCCTTGGCGGCCAATGCCACCAGCCCGTCATAGACCGCGCCCCCGGCAATGCCCATGCGGCTCAGCGTCGCGTGCACCTTCCGGGCGTGTCCGCCGGTCAGGACCAGGGGCGTCGCGAACCGCGCGTCGAGCAGGCGCGCCGCATCTGCTGCGGCCAGCCGGGCATCGCCAGGCAGCCTGGTGAGAACGGAATAGGTCTCGGCAATCGCGTGTCCGCTCAGCGCCAGTTCCTGCCCGTCCCACCATCGAACCACTTCCGCATGATGCTGATGGGAACGGACCAGCAACGGGACGGCCACACTCGTGTCAACCGCGACAGTCACTTACGGCCCGCGTCGATGAGACCGAAGAGAATGTCATCATCGACAGGCGTCTCTCCGGCCGAGACGAGCACGCCGTCCTCCTCGACCAGGCGCGCCGTGCGGCCGGCGGGCAAAACCTGGACGCCGGCACCATACGGCGAGATATCCACCTTCGTACCTGGGAGCAGGCCCAACGCGTCGCGGATGTACTTCGGCAGCACGATCCGGCCAGCCTGGTCAATGACAGCCTCCATGGGAAAACCATACCATTCAAATCCCATAACGTCCGCGGGAGCAGGCTTGGGCTGCCGATGGTCGCCCGGTGAAGACCTGTCCGGTCTACGCGGCCGGCGCTTGGTCATCCGCCGGATGGTCCGGCTTGATGCGCCGGAACATCGCTAGGGCCGCATGGAATTCCCGGCCCTCGGCTGCCTCCTTCTCGTAGGCCCATCGCCGGAGCGCGAGCTGCTCGTAGTGGCCTGCCGTAACGAGCACGCCGATCGCGCACCCGGTGAGCAGGGCCAGCACCAGGCCGGCGTCGTAGAGGATAGCCATGACCTCAACCTTTCTGCTAGTTCTCGTCCCGGGCGGCGAGCTGCCGAAGGGCAGGCTCGGCGGCGGCCCGGGCGTAAATCGCCTCGCCTTGCCAGTAGCGGACCTTGCGTTCCATCCGCTCCTGGGCCCACGAGATCTGCGTCATGACGAATCCCGTTCGCAATACCCAGGCGGCGATGAAGCCGGTCACGAAACAGCCCAGGGCTAGCACGCCGATCATGGCGCGTGCCTTCGAGCCGTCGACCAGGCATGCCCGCAGACGGAACACCATTTGGTAAGGGCATCTAGCAGGTTGAATCGTCCGCACAAAAAGCAGTAACCAGGCATTGCGAGCCCCCGTTTGTTGGCTGATGCCCAAACTATTCAGCCTGCCGGTAGCCGCGGAAGTTCCGGCCCAGGTGCAGAACGGTTGCGGCCAAAATTCGGCGCTTGACGGCACGGCCGAGTGGAACGGGGCCGTTGTCGCAGGCGCGGATGGCATCCTTTGAGCGCGTGGATATGGCACCCTGCTGGGAGACGAGAACACCCTCCGGGAGCCGATCATGACCGAACAGGACCTGTCCGCCATCGCCAGGACGACCATCGACGCCAACCAGTACATGACGCTGGCCACCGCCGACGTGCAAGGCCAGCCATGGGCATCGCCGGTATTATTTGCCACCGCGGACTACGCCGAGTTCTACTGGATCTCCGCGCCGGAGACCACGCACTCAAGAAACCTGGCGCAGCGGCCGCAGATCAGCATGGTGATCTTCGACTCCAGGGCGCCAGAAGGCACCGGGCAGGCGGTCTACCTGTCGGCCACGGCCGAGCCGGTGCCTGACGACGATCTCGACCGGGCCCTGGCCGTCTATCCAGGACCGGCCGAGCGCGGGCTGGGACCGCATTACACCCGCGAGCAATTCCAGACCCTCGTCCCCTACCGGCTCTACCGGGCCACGGTCTTCGAGCAGTCAATCCTCTGCCCGCGGGGAGGCACCGGAGAGTGCATACGACACGGCGTCTTGTTCGACCACCGCGTTCAGGTACGCCTGGATGGGGTTTAGGTCCCGTACTAAAGGAGGACTCGATGCGATACGCGAAGCTGGGAAAGACCGGGCTTGACGTTTCCGTGATCACGCTGGGCTGCATGAGCTTCGGCGAGTCGGGCGGGCGCGGGCGGCCGTGGACGCTGGACGAGGCGGCCTGCCGGGACATAGTGCGCCAGGCGCTCGAGGCCGGGATCAACTTCTTCGACACGGCGAATGCGTACTCCGATGGCCGCAGCGAGGAGATCACCGGCCAGGCGCTGAAGGATTTTATCCCGCGGGACGAGGTCGTCCTGGCGACGAAGGTCTTCATGCCGATGCGCCCAGGCCCGAACGGCGCGGGGCTGTCCCGTAAGGAGATCTTCGCGGAGCTGGACGCGAGCCTGCAGCGGCTGCAGACCGACTACGTCGATCTGTACCAGATCCACCGGTGGGATTACGGCACGCCGATCGAGGAGACGCTGGAGGCGCTCCATGATGCCGTGAAGTCCGGCAAGGTCCGCTACATCGGCGCGTCCTCGATGCACGCCTGGCAGTTCACCAAGGCGCTATACGTCGCGGACCTGCATGGATGGACCCGCTTTGTCTCCATGCAGGACCACTACAACCTGCTCTACCGGGAGGAGGAACGAGAGATGCTCCCGTTGTGCGCCGACCAGGGCATCGGCGTCATCCCGTGGTCCCCGCTGGCCAGGGGCAAGCTGACCCGCCCCTGGGACGAGGCGACCACGCGGAAGGAGACCGACGGCTTCGGCCAGACTCTGTACCGGGACGAAGACCGCGCGATCGTGGAGCGGGTGCTGGAGGTCGCGGCCAAGCGCGAACTGTCACCCGCCCAGGTCGCGCTGGCCTGGCTGCTGCGCAATCCGGCGGTGACCTCGCCCATCGTCGGCGTCACGAAGCCCTCGCATCTGTCCGACGCGATCGCCGCGGTGGACGTCGAGCTCGACGCCGACGAGGTCGCGTACCTGGAAGAGCCCTACCTCCCGCACGCCGTCGCCGGCTTCAGGTAACACGGGACGGTTCAGGCGTCCCTGCGCCGCACGACGAAGAACGTGACCGCGATCAGCCCGGCGGCGAGAGCCACGAAGATGCCGGTCTCGATGAACTGGAAGGGCCAGAACCGGTACCCCGGCTGATAGGTCACGAACGAGCGGTAGCCGAGGTGCGCCAGGCACGCGAGCGTGGAGCTCATCTGCTGAGCCTGCTGGCATGAGGCGGGAAAGGTGGCCCCTGGGTTCTGCTGTATGGTCCCGGGGTTAGCGATCAGGCTGGTCGTGAGCTGGCCACCGGGCAGTACTACACCCTGCGCGAGCTGCCAGGACGCTCCCGGCGGAGTGAAGCTCTGGGTCACACTGTGGATAGTGGTGACGGCCGGCATGAAGTGCACCCGTACCCAGTACGTGATCACCAGGCGAACGGCGAGGAACACGCCGGCGGTTACCGCGAAGGCCGGCAGCGACCGGCCGATCAGCGCCCCGGCGGTGATACCGAGCGCCACCGCGAACACCGCATATCCGATAGGGACGATGCCCTGCAGGTCGAAGTAGCCTGGCTGGAACTGGCTCGGGTGGAGCGCGTTCAGTGGCGCGTACCACCAGGTGACGAGCCCAGCGACCGCGCCGCCGAAGACCGCGCCCGCGACCAGCAGCCAGCCGGTCTTGACGGACAGCCAGCGCCGTCGGGTGACCGACTGCGTCCACGCGAACTGCACGGTCCCGGTCTCCCGCTCCCCGGCCACCGCCGGGCTGCCCCAGAACATCCCGAACAGGAGCGGAACGGCGAGTGTGAGTATGGTCAGCGTGTAGACCGGGCCGTCCACCGGGCCGGTGGTCAGCGACACGATCTGCGAGAGGTTGCCGCAGGTCCGGTCCTTGGCGCAGCTGGCGAGCGCGGCGTGCCAGCGCGTCGCGTCCTGCAGGCCGGTGATCAGGAACAGGACGGCGAAGGCGGCGAGGATAGCGCCCGCGATGGCGGCGGTGACGCGGTACTGGCGCCAGATTACCCAGCTCATCGCTTACCTCCCGCAACGGTCAGCTCCGCGCCCGCGGGGGCCGCGTCGGCGCCCATGTAGCCGAGCACCAGGTCCTCCAGGCTGACGTCCTCGGCTTCCCACTCGGGGTCGGCGACCGGGCCGTTCAGCCGCACCAGCATCGTGGTCTGCCGGGCGGTCCGATCGGTCTGCACGACGGTGTGGTTCCGTTCGATCGCCGTGGTGTCCTTCCGCGGGCCGACGAGCACCTGGTGCTCCGCGAGCAGGCCCTCGATGTCTCCGCAGAGCTGGACGCGGGCGGACGCGAGCAGGACGAGGTGGTCGCAGACCCGCTCGATGTCCGCGACCAGATGCGAGGACAGCACGACGGTCAGCCCGCCCTCGGCCACCGCGTCGGTGAGGGTGCCGAGAAAGTGCCGCCGGGCGAGCGGGTCGAGCGCGGCGACCGGCTCGTCGAGCAGCAGGACCCGCGGGCGCTTGGCCAGCGTGAGCGCGAGGGCCACCTGAGCACGCTGGCCCCCGGACAGCGTGCCCACGGCCGCGTCCAGCGGGATGTTCAGCCCGCGCAGCCGGTCCCTGACCGACTCGCCGTCCCACCGCAGGTTCATGTGCGCGCCGATGCCGATGTGCGCCTCGGCGGACATCCGCCGGTAGAGCGGGATCTCCTGGGCGAGGAACCCGATCTGCGCGAGGAAGGCCGGGTCCTGGTCCGGCGTGCGGCCGAGGATGGCGGCCTCGCCGTCGGTCGAGCTGGCCAGCCCGACCAGCAGCCGGAGCAGCGTGGTCTTGCCCGCGCCGTTCGGCCCGACCAGCGCGGATATCCGGCCCTCGGGAACCGTGATGGAGCAATCGGACAGCGCGGTGATGCGGCGGTATCGCTTGGTCAGCCCGCGGGTTTCGATGGCCAGAGTCATGCGATCTCCTCCTCGGCCGCCGCGCGCAGCGTGACGCGCAGCAGCGATTCGATCGATTCGTCGTCAAGTCCCGCGGTGCGCGCCTCGCGGACCCAGCGGGCCAGGCTGCGGCCGAGCCGCGCGTGGGTGCCGGGTGGCGGCCCGTCCGGCCGCTTGGTCACGAAGGTGCCGCGGCCGGACGCGGCGGCGACCAGACCTTCGCGTTCCAGGTCGCGGTAGGCCTTGAGCACCGTGTTCGGGTTGATGGCGGTGACGGCGACCACCTCGCGGACCGACGGGAGCTGGTCGCCCACGTCGAGCAGGCCCATCCGGAGCGCCTGGCGCACCTGCTGCACGATCTGCAGGTACGGGGGCACCGACGACCGCCCGTCCACCCGGAACCGAATCACCGTCTCACCCTTCCAGTGTCCTAGGTTGCTAAGACACTAGCCCACCGGCGTCAGCCTCGTCAACGCCAGACGGGCGCAGGTGCGAGGGGGCAGCGTCCGTAGGCTCAGGGCTAGAGAAGGATCACCAGGAAGGCGCCCAGGACCATGAAGGGGCCGAAGGGGATGTGCTGCTTTCTGGTGGCGCGACGCGACACCAGGAGTGCCACGCCGAACAAGCCAGCCAGGCCGAAGCCGGCGAAGCCGCCGGCGATCAGGGTGCGCCAGCCGAACCAGGCCAGCAGGGTGCCCAGGCTGGCGGCCAGCTTGACGTCGCCTAGGCCCATCGCCGACGGGCTGATGAGCAGCAGGGCCAGGTAGAAGCCGGCCAGGGCGAGGCCGCCCAGCGCGGCCCGCAGCAGGATGGGCCAGTGGCCGCTGACGGCGGCGGCGGACAGGAGCAGGGCGGCGGTGCCCGCGTAGGCGGGGATGGTCAGCCGGTCGGGCAGGCGGCGGACGGCGGCGTCGATGAAGGCGAGCGGGACGGCGCAGGCGGCGAGCCACCAGGCCGCGGCGAGGACCAGGCCGGGGTGGACCCGGGTCGCCAGCGCACCGAACAGGATGGCCGTGCTGACCGCGATGGGCAGGACTGGCGGAGNNGGGCGGAGGGGCGGGCGGAGTGGGCGGGTCCACGGGCGTCATTCCGTCGCGGGCTGGGCCTCGGGGGGCGCGGGGGGCGGGGCCGCGGCGGGCGAGGTGGGCTGGGACACGTGCACGTCGGCTAGGGAGCGGGAGAGCTGGATGCAGCCGATGGCGACCGCGATGAGGGCGGCGATCTCGCCGACGAGCAGCCAGCCGCCGGTGCGCACGTTCTCGTTGTAGACCGTCACCCCGTAGGAGACGCTGATCAGCGCGTCGCCCAGGGTGAGGGGCGGCTGAACGGCGACCAGCGAGCCGGCCTGCAGGCCGTTCTGCAGCAGGAACAGCGCACCGACGCCGGCGCCGGCCGTCCCGTACAACTGCCAGGACTCAAAGAACGGCACGACGCCCTGCGACAAGGTGGCCACCGCGCTCTTCAGCAGCACGGCGGTGAGGGAGTAACCGCAGGCCGCGGCGAGCCCGAACGCGGCCGCGCGGGCGTTCCCCTTGGCCCGCACGCCGAAGGCGATCACCACCGTCTCGAAGCCGCCGGTGACGATCAGCGTCGTCACCCAGATCTTCAGCGAGGCGTGCGTCGTCCCGCCGGACGGCGCCGCGATCGCGAGGCCCGAGCCCAGGCCGACGGTGACCAGGCCGACGGCCCACCAGGTCAGCCCGGGCAGCCTGCGGTGGCCTATGAACCTGCTCGCCACCAGCAGGGTAAACGGCAGCTCGATGATGAAGATGGGCTGGACCAAGGCGATCGGGCCGGTGTCAAGCGCGATGGCCTGGAACACCGCGGCGAGGATCACCATGCCGATTCCGGCCAGCCAGATCTTGCGCCTGATCAGGTAGCTGAACAGGGACAGGTGCAGCGCCTTGGCGGCGGGCGCGGTGGATGCGGCCATCCGCTGGAAGACCGACGCCGTGCCGTTGCACAGCGACGTCAGCAGGGCAAATAGAACCGGGACCACCGCGGCATCCTAGCGGTATCAGGTGTCGGGTTGGAAACGACGCAGCCGCAGGCTATTGGTGACGACGAACACGGAGCTGAACGCCATCGCGGCCGCCGCGATCAGCGGGTTCAGAAATCCGAGCGCCGCCAGCGGTATCGCGGCCGCGTTATAGCCGAACGCCCAGAACAAATTGCCCTTGATGATCCGCAAGGTACGCCGGGACAGGGCGATCGCGTCGGGCACGCCGAGCAGGTCGCCACGGACCAGGGTCAGGTCGCTGGCCGCGATGGCCGCGTCCGTTCCGGTGCCCATGGCAAGCCCCAGGTCGGCCTGGGCCAGCGCGGCGGCGTCGTTGACCCCGTCGCCCGCCATGGCCACGACGCGCCCGGCGTCCTGCAGCCGCTTGATCACGTCGACCTTCCCGGCGGGCAGCACGCCCGCGATCACCTCGCTGATGCCGACCGCGGCGGCGACCTCGCGGGCGGCTCGCTCGTTGTCGCCGGTGAGCAGGATCGGGCGCAGGCCCAGGGCTTGCAGCCGCGCGACGGCGGCGGCCGAGGTGGGCTTGACCGTGTCGGCGACCACCAGGACGCCGCGCACCTGCCCGTCCCAGCCGGCGAACACGGCGGTCTGCCCGGCCGCTTCGGCCGCAGCGGCGCGGGCCGCGAGCGGCTCGGGGACTGTCCAGCTGGATTCGAGCCAGTCCCGTCGTCCCGCCCGCACCGTGTGGCCGTCCACCACGCCGCGGGCGCCGAGGCCTGGGTAGCTGGTGAACCCGGTGACCTCTGGGAGGTGTGAGTCGGCGGCGGCGGTGATGGCGGCCGCGATGGGGTGCTCGGAGCCGGACTCCAGGGCGCCGGCCAGGCGGAGCAGCTCGGCTTCGGTCTCGCCGGGGGCGGCGATCACCTCGGTCAGGCTGAGCCGGCCGGTGGTGAGGGTGCCGGTCTTGTCCAGCACGATCGTGTCGACGGTCCGGGTGGACTCGAGTACCTCCGGGCCGGAGATCACGATGCCGAGCTGGGCGCCGCGGCCGGTGCCGGTCAGGATCGCGGTCGGGGTGGCCAGGCCCATGGCGCAAGGACACGCGATGATCAGCACCGCGACGGCCGCGGTGAACGCCGCCGCGGCCGGGTGCCCGGTGGCCAGCCAGGCGGTCAGGGTAACGAGGGCGATGCCGATGACGACCGGGACGAACACCGACGAGATCCGGTCCGCCAGCCGCTGCACCGGCGGCTTGCCCGCCTGCGCGGCCACGACCAGCCGGGCCAGCTGCGCGAGCTGGGTGTCGGCGCCGACCCGGGTGGCCTGGACGACCAGCCGCCCGTTCGCGTTCACGCCGCCGCCGGTCACCGCGTCTGTCGCCCCGACCTCGACTGGAACCGGTTCACCGGTCAGCAGCGACATGTCCACCGCGGAGCGGCCGGACCGGACGATCCCGTCGGCGGCGATCTTCTCCCCCGGCCGGACCACGAACTCCTCCCCCACCGCCAGCTGCGTCACCGGCACCCGCATCTCACGGCCGTTCCTGAGCACCGCGACGTCCTTGGCGCCGAGGGCCAGCAGGGCCCGCAGCGCCGCGCCGGACCGCCGCTTGGCCCGCGCCTCGAGATCGCGGCCCAGCAGGATCAGCACCGGCACCGCCGCGGCCACGTCCAGGTAGCTCGATCCGGTGCCGGTGATCAGGGCCACCAGCGACCAGGCGTACGCGGCCGTTACGCCGAGGCTGATCAGCGTGTCCATGGTGGCCACACCGTGCCGGGCGTTCGCGACGGCCGCGCGGTGGAACGGCCACGCCCCCCACAGCGCCACCGGGGAGGCCAGGACGAGCGACAGAGCGGCCCAGCCGGAAAAGTGCGGGGTCATGGCCAGCACGACCACGGGCACCGCCAGCACCAAACAGATCAGCAGCCGGGACGTGAGTGTCGCCAGGGCAGGTCGGGTTGGCGGGGAGTTGCGCGGGGCGCGAGGGTTGGCGGTGTAGCCCGGGGTGGCGGTGTAGCCGGCTTGGCTGACGGCGGTGATCAGGTCGGCGACGGGGATCGCGGCGGGGAAGGTGACGGTGGCGGTCTCGGTGGCCAGATTGACCGACGCGGCGACGCCGTCGAGCTTGTTCAGCTGGCGCTCCACCCGGGCCGCACACGAGGCACAGGTCATGCCTTCGATCGAGAGGTCCGCGGTAGTTGCCTGCATGGAACAAATATACCCCTAGGGGGTATAGGTGCATGGAGGTGGGTCGGCAAGCTCGCCGTACCATCGGGTCATGGGGGAACCCGGGGGGCCGCGGTGGGTGAAGCTGCTTGACCAGAGCAGGTGCATCGGGTGCCACGCGTGCACGACGGCGTGCAAGAGCGAGAACGAGGTGCCGGTCGGGGTGACCCGGACCTTCGTGAAGTCGGTCGACGTCGGGGTGTTTCCTGAGGTACGGCGGGCGTTCCAGGTGACCAGGTGCAACCAGTGCGAGGACGCGCCGTGCGTGGCCGCGTGCCCGACCCAGGCCATGTACCGGCGCGAGGACGGCATCGTCGACTTCGACAAGGAGATCTGCATCGGCTGCAAGGCGTGCATGGCGGCCTGCCCGTACGACGCGATCTTCATCAACCCGGAGGACCACTCCGCGGAGAAGTGCAACCTGTGCGCGCACCGGCTCGACGTGGGGCTCGAGCCGGCCTGCGTGACCGTGTGCCCGGTCGAGGCGATCCTGGTCGGCGACCTGAACGACCCGGACAGCAAGGCGTCGCAGGTGATCAGCTCCGAACCGGTGCAGGTGCGGCGGCCGGAGAAGGAAACTCATCCGGGGGTGTTTTACAAGGGGGCGCAGCAGGCCACGTTGGACCCGCTGGCCGCGGTCCGGCCCGAGGGCGGGCTGTACGCGTGGGCCACCCAGGGCCCGGGGCCGCAGCCGGTGAGCCCTGGGGGGTCGCAGGCGGCGGCGCTGATCTCTTACGACGTGCCGCATCAGGCGCCGTGGGGGTGGCGGGTCAGCCTGTACACGTGGACCAAGTCGATCGCGGCGGGCGGGTTCGCGGTGCCGGTCGGGCTGGCGGTGGCGGGGTACCTGAGCTGGACGAACGCGACGGTGCGGTGGGGGGCGCCGGTCGTGGGGCTGGTGTTCCTGGCCATCACGGGCGGGCTGCTCATTACCGATTTGAAGCACCCGATGCGCTTCTACCTCATCTTTACCAGGCCGCACTGGAGGAGCTGGCTGGTGCGGGGGGCGTTCATCGTGAGCGGGTACGGGGCGGTGCTCGCGGCGTATCTGGTGGCGGCGCTGGTAGGCGCGGGCACGGTGCTAGAGGTGCTGGGGTGGGTGGGGATGGTGGCGGCGGTGGGGACGGCGGTTTATACGGCGTTCCTGTTCGCGCAGGCCAGGGGGCGGGACCTGTGGCAGAGTCCCGTGCTCGCGCCGCATCTGGCGGTGCAGGCGGTGCTGGCGGGAGGGGCGGTGGTGCTGCTGGGGGGACGGGCGGTGCGGGCCGATGAGGTGCTGGTGGCGGTGGCGGCGGGGGTGCATCTGGTCCTGGTCGCGGCCGAGCTAGGTCGGCACAGATCGGGACGGAACGGCACTGGGCACGCGCGCCTGGCCAGCGATCAGCTGACCGTGGGGAGGTACCGGCGATCGTTCTGGATATCTGTGGTTTTGGTCATGGTGGGGGTGGGGGCCCCCTGGCTGGGTGTGGGGGCGGGGATCTCGGTGCTGGTGGGGTTGCTGTTGTATGAGCATGCTTATGTACGAGCTGGGCAGTGCGTTCCGCTCGCGTAGGGCTTGGGGAGCTCGGGCGGCGGGTGAGCGCGGCGCGGGCGGAGGCCGAGGCGCGCGGGGAGACGTTTTACCAGGGGGCGAGCCGGGTGCACCTGGCCGCGTTCCCGCCCAGGGAGCGCTGGGACGACTGGGTGGAGCTGTCCTCGCGGGCCTGGCCGCGGCGGGAGGAGCATCACTACATGCTGGTGCCCGCCACCTGTTTCAACTGCGAGTCGGCGTGCGGGCTGCTGGCCTACGTGGACCGGGACACCGGGCAGGTGCGGAAGTTCGAGGGCAACCCGGAGCACCCGGGGTCGCGCGGGCGGAACTGCGCCAAGGGGCCGGCCACGATCAACCAGGTCACCGACCCGGACCGGATCCTGTACCCGCTCAAGCGGGCGGGGGCGCGGGGCGGCGGGCAGTGGGAGCGGGTCAGCTGGGACTCGGTGCTCGACACGCTGGCCGCGCGGATCAGGAAGGCCCTGGTCGAGCAGCGGCAGAACGAGATCATGGTGCACATCGGGCGGCCCGGTGAGGACGGGTTCACCGAGCGGGTGCTGGCCAGCTGGGGCGTCGACGGGCACAACTCGCACACCAACGTGTGCTCGGCCGGCGGCCGGACCGGGTTCCAGTTCTGGATGGGCATCGACCGGCCCAGCCCGGACCACGCGCACGCCAAGGTGATCTACCTGATCAGCGCGCACCTGGAATCCGGGCACTACTTCAACCCGCACGCGCAGCGGATCACCGAGGGGCGGGCCAACGGGGCCAAGGTCATCGTGGTGGACACCCGGCTGTCCAACACCGCGACGCACGCGGACTACTGGCTGTCGCCGCGGCCGGGCAGCGAGGCGGCGATCAACCTGGCCATCGCCAACCACCTGATCCAGACGCACGGGTACGACCGGGAGTTCGTCCGGCGGTGGTGGAACTGGGCGGAGTACCTGGAGGAGTGCCACCCCGACGTGGCGGTGACGTTCGAGAACTTCGAGTCGGTGCTGGCGGGGTTGTACGCGGAGTTCAGCTTCGAGTTCGCGGCGGCCGAGTCCGGGATCGGGGCGGACGTGCTGGCCGAGGTCGCGGGGGTGGTGGCAGGGGCGGGGACCCGGTTCGCGTGCCACGCGTGGCGCTCGGCCGCGGCGGGCAACCTGGGTGGCTGGCAGGTGTCACGGACGTTGTTCCTGATCTCGGCGCTGCTCGGGGCGGTGGGCACGGAAGGTGGCACGTTCCCGAACGCCTGGAACAAGTTCGTGCCCAGGCCTATTTACGTACCTTCGCACCCGGGCGTGTGGCAGGACCTGTCCTGGCCGCTTGAGTATCCGCTGGCGCAGAACGAACTGTCGTTCCTGCTGCCGCACTTCCTCAAGGACGGGCGCGGGCGGCTGGACACCTACTTCATCCGGGTCTACAACCCGGTGTGGACGAACCCGGACGGGCTGAGCTGGATGGAGGTGCTGCGCGACCCCGAGCTGGTCGGCTGCTTCGTCGCGCTGACCCCGACCTGGAGCGAGTCGGCGTTCTTCGCCGACTACGTGCTGCCGATGGGGCACGGGCCCGAACGGCACGACACCCACTCCTATGAGCAGTACGACGGGCAGTGGGTGGGCTTCCGGCAGCCGGTGCGGCGCGCCGCGCGGGAACGAATGGGCGAAACGGTGACCGACACCCGGCAGGTCAACCCGGGTGAGGTGTGGGAGGAGAACGAGTTCTGGATCGAGCTGTCCTGGCGGATCGATCCGGACGGGACGCTGGGGATCCGCCGGTATTACGAGTCGCCGGACCGGCCGGGTTCGAAGCTGACCGTGGATGAGTACTACGGGTGGATGTTCTCCCATTCGGTGCCGGGGTTGCCGGAGCGGGCGGCGGCGGAGGGGCTTTCGCCGCTGGAGTGGATGCGGCGGTACGGGGCGTTCGAGATCAGCTCCGGTCAGGGGGCGCTGCACGCGCGGGAGGTGCCCGCCGCGGAGCTGTCCGATGTGCAGGTGTCGCCGCTGGGGCGGGTGTACACGGGAACGGCGGCGGTGGCGGGGCCGAACATCGTGCCGATGGGGGCGCCTGAGCCGGACTCCGACGGGCGGCGGGCGGTCGGGGTGCTGGTGGACGGGGTGGTGCGGCGGGGGTTCCCGACGCCTTCGGGGCGGCTGGAGTTCTGGTCGTCGACGCTGGCCGGGTGGGGGTGGCCGGAGCAGGCCCTGCCGGGGTACATCCGGAGCCACGTCCACCCGTCGCGGCTGGCAGAGGACCAGGTGGTGCTGCTTTCGACGTTCCGGCTGCCGACGCAGATCCATACCCGGTCGGCGAACGCCAAGTGGCTGGATGAGCTCGCGCACACCAACCCGGTGTGGATCCACCCGTCCGACGCGGCCCGGTTCGGAGTGCGGCGGACCGGGGACCTGGTCCGGGTGAGCACCGACATCGGGTACTTCGTGGCCAAGGCCTGGATCACCGAGGGGATCCGGCCGGGCGTGGTGGCGTGCAGCCACCACATGGGCCGGTGGCGGCTGGACGGCGGGCCGCGCGGGGCCGGCGGCATGATGGCCACGGTGGACCTGGCCCAGGACGACTCGGAGTGGGCGATGTCGCGGCGTTCCGCGGCGGGGGCCTATCGGTCAGCGGATCCTGATACGCAGCGGATCTGGTGGAGCGACACCGGGGTCCACCAGAACCTCACCTTTGGCGTGCACCCCGACCCGATCTCCGGGATGCACTGCTGGCATCAGGCGGTCCGGGTCTCGCCCGCGGCGGCCGGGGACCAGCACGGCGACATCGTGGCCGACACCGGGAAGGCCCGCGAGGTGTACCGGGAGTGGCTGGCGCTGACCCGGCCGGCCGGGCACGTGTCGCCGGACGGGACGCGCCGGCCGCGATGGCTGATGCGGCCGCTCAAGCCGTCCCAGGCGGCGTTCGCCCTGCCGCAGGCCGAAGCTGCGCGGCCGGAGGCGGGAGCTACGCGGCCGGAGGACGGAGAGTGACCGGGCGGTGGGAGTTGCTGCGGGCGCTGGGGGCGGTGGCCGGGGATCCGGCGGACGCGCGGACCGCGGCGGCGGCGCTGGGGCTGCCGGGCTGCGGTAACGCCGAGCACGCCGACGTCTTCGTGCTCAACTGCCCGCCGTACGCCTCGGTGTACCTCGGCGCGGAAGGTGGGCTGGGCGGAGAGGGCGCGGACCGGGTGGCCGGCTTCTGGCGCGCCATCGGGATAGACCCGGGACCGGGCGAGCCGGATCACCTGACGTCGCTGCTCAGCCTGTACGCTCACCTGGGCGAGGCGGCGGCGGAGTCGCGGACGGCGCGGACCGCAGCCGCGCTGGGCCAGATGCGCCAGGCCCTGTTTGACGAGCACCTGTGGCCCTGGCTGCCCGGCTACCTCAGCGCGGTGACCGACCTCGGGGTGGGCGCCCTGGTGGCGTGGGCGGAGCTGACGCTGCGCGTGGTCAAGCGGGAGCGGGGTGGGACCGGACCGGACGGGTTGCCGCTGGCGCTGCGGGAGGCGCCGGCGCCGGTCGACGCCGACGGGGGGCTCGACGAGTTGCTGGGCGGGCTGGTCGCGCCGGTCCGGAGCGGGCTCATCTTGACCCGCCGGGCGGTCGCCGCGGGGGCGGGGCAGGCCGGGGCCGGGCACCGGATCGGCGAGCGGCGCTTCGCCCTGCGGGCCATGCTGGAAAGCGAACCGGACCGGACCGCCGGCTGGCTGGGCCAGGAGGCGGCGCGCTGGTCGCAGCGGCATCTGGGGATCGCGGCGGGCGATCCGGTCCAGCAGTGGTGGGCCGGCCGCGCCGCCGCCACCGCGCGCGTCCTGCGCGGTCAGTCCGGGGCGACGTAGCTGCCGCGCGCGTCCTGCGCGGTCAGGGCTGAACGACGTAGCTGCCGCGCTTGGCTACGGTGAAGATCAGGTTGGCGTCGCGGAGCAGCCGCAGGGCGTGCAGCACGGTGTCCCGGCCCACGCCGAATTCCTGCTGCAGGGCCTTGACCGAGGGCAGCGGACCGCTACGCCACTCCCCGGCCTCGATCCGGCCGGTCAGAATGGCTACGACCTGCCGGTATGCCGGTTCCGGCAAATCGGCATTAACTCTCATATGGCCGGCCACACGACCAACTTAGCAGACCAAAAGCCACCAGAACACGTATCGCCTCTAGACTGGTCTGATCTGGTCTGATAGGTTCGTGGTTAATCCCACAGGGGGGGATGACAGCTCCGGTACAGGCTCCCACTCCCACGTACCGGAGCTGTCATATGTCCGGGGTCGATAGGGGTCTAGGTAGGCCTTGGGACCCGGAAGATGCGCAGCTGCAGGGCCAGGGTGGAGTAGTAGCCGACCAGGGTCGACAGCTCGACCAGGCCCTCTTCACCCAGCGCCGCGATCGCGGCGGCGTACTCCTCGTCGTCCAGGTCGCGGGGGCCGGTCAGGGCGCGGACGGCACCGTACGCGGCGCTCTCCTGCTCATCGGCGAACTTGGGATCCTCGCCTTCGCGCAGCGCGTCGAGCTCGGCTTCGGTGAGCCCGGCGTCGCGGCCGATCAGCTCGTGCGAGGCCTGCTCGTAACCGCTGTCCCAGGCCTGCGCCACCACCAGGATGGCCATCTCGCGAATCCGCGGCGTCAGCTTGGTCCCGAACCTGATCGCCGCGCCGAGTTCCTGCAGCGCATGGCCGACGGTCGGCGCGTAGAGCATCGCGTTGAACGGGCCGGCCAGGCCGCCGGCGCCGCTGGAAAGCTGGACCGCACGCGGCCCCTGGCCGCGCGGGCCGGCCAGGATCTGCCGGTACAAGTCCACCTGGTCGGCGGTCATTTCGTCGGACGACAAGACAGCAAGACGCATCGGCACTCCTCACAGGCGGCACATCCCCGCGCTTTCGTTTCAGGGGTATCTGCCCACCTTAGCGAGAGCATGCATGACGACCCGTTCGGATTAAGGCGCTTCTCAGGGAAAGGCCAGGCGTCGAGCCGAGCATGCAGCCAAGCCCGTCCGGAATAATGCCTCTTAACGATGACCGCCCGGCGCGCGGACGCGGCGGGCGGTCATTGGTGGGTTCAGGCGGTGGTGCTCCGGCGGCGAGCCAGGGTGTCCACGGTGACGGNNTCCAGGCCGTTGTAGATCACCGCGACGATGAGCCCGCCGAGGACCGCGCCCACCATCTTGCCGCGACCGCCGAACAGGCTGGTGCCGCCGATGACCGCAGCGGCGACGGCGAGCAGGACCAGCTGGCCGCCCTGGACTCCAGTGGAGACCGAGCCGAGGTAGGAGGTGTAAAGGATGCCCATGATGCCCGCGGTCAGCCCGGCCAGCGTAAACGCGAGGACCCGGATCCGGCTCAGGCTGATTCCGGCCCGCCTGGCCGCCTCGG
>PMST01000453.1 GCA_003168295.1 Actinomycetota bacterium | reverse complement strand
TCGACCATCCTCACCGCGATTCACCGTGCTCTGACTGACGCATGGAATATCACTTTTTACGACACCGATTTTTTCGACTGCAACATCGAGGAACCGATCCGGATTCGGGTCGCAGTCGGAGGCCTCACCGCCGACCTAATGTCCATGGACGTGTTTGGGCTGCACTTGTGCGGGATCACTGCGGCAGGGCAGCTCACGCACGACCCGGAAGACAGAGACGAACCATGCGTTGTTGTCGAGCTGACTGTCGAGAAGGACCTCGAGCCGAGATGGACCGCCTATCGGCCCGGCACGACCGGCGAACCGCACCCGCTCAAACCCAGCCTACGGGCCAGGTTTGGCGTCTTCCGTATAGACGAGCGCATTGATGCCCATCTGCGCTGGTCACGTACCTCCGCCCTCGGCCGACTCACCGAGGCCAGGCACGGGACGAACCAGACACTCGCTGAGGCTAGCCGAGCCGCTCGCGAGGCCGCGTCAGGTTCCGTCAGCGAAGCCCTCACCGCCCTTACCCGCGAGATTCAGGCCAAGCTCCAAGAATCGGGTAGTGGCGATTTCCGCGATCTGAAACCAGGGCTTGACCTCTCACTCAATTATGCTCAGGGCAACCTCGCGCTCTTCGAGGGCCAGGTGCCGCTGATGAATTTCGGGCTTGGGAGCCGGCGGCTGGCGGGTGCCGCTACCCAGCAACTAGCGTACGACGGCAAGGCGCTTCTGCTGGTCGATGAGGTCGAGCACGGACTTGAGCCCCATCGGCTCGTCCATCTGCTAACACAGCTTCGTAGGCCGCAGGCCTATGCACAGGTCTTCGTCACGACTCACTCGCCGACGGCCCTGCTGCACCTGGACGCCAAGGAACTCACCACCACCCGTTCCAGCGGCGGGATCACCACTGTGAAACGGCTCGATGACCCAGCCGAGATGCAACGACTGCTCCGCGGCTGGCCCGAAGCGTTTCTTGCCAGGCACATCGTCATCGCGGAAGGTAAGACCGAATACGGGATCAGCCTTCAACTGATGGAGACCTGGGACAGGCAGCGTGCTGAGCAGCAGAAATCGCCGAGCTCTGCCCTGGGAGTCGTTGCCGTGGAAGGAAGAGGGGGAAACCAGGCCGTGAAGCTGGCCCAACTGCTGCTGGATGCGGGTTTCCGGATCACTTTGTTCGCCGACAGTGACGTCGAGGACGTCAATAACAAGGCAGCAACAGTTGCGGCGGCGGGCGCGGACGTAGTCCAGTGGATGGGCAGCCTTAACACGGAGCAGGCGATTTGCTCCGAGCTTGACCCTGCGGGGCTGACAGCTTTAATTGACCTTGCCATCAAGGTCGCCGAGGACCCTGAGGTTGCAATGATTGCGTACGCCGACCACCTAAAGGATCGCGGTGCTCCGCGGATCGACACCGTACTGAGCGTCACCTCTTGGAAAGAAGCCGGTATTTAGATTGACCGAGCGCAAGAGATGGTGGCCGAAGCTGCCCACGCCAAAGGTTGGTTCAAAAACGTCGACCGCGGAAGGCGACTCGGCGCGTTCCTCCTCTCTCGCATGGAACTCGAAGCCGGCCCGCTTCGCTCTGCTCTCGCGCAACTAGAGGCCGCGGTCTATGCGCCAGGATCCACGGTTCCGACCGACCCTGCGCCGATAAAGGACACAATCGCGGACGATCGATCCCAGTCGTGAACGAGAATCTGCTCACGCAGGCCAGGGCGTTCATCGCGGCCTTGCCAGCCTCGGTGGAGATGCCAGCCGGAACAGGCAAAACCCACCTACTCGCCGCCGTAGTGACAGAGCTGACAGCTCTTGTCGCGAGCGACGAGCCGCCGCAGAAGAACCGGGCCTTGGTCCTGACCCACACAAATGCCGGCGTGCACGCCATCAGGAAGCGCCTTGACGATTTCGGCGCGCGCGCAACCATCCGGGTCAGCACAATCACTAGCTTCGCATTCGAGCTCGCAAGGGCCTACCCCCAGCTCGGAGGACTTGAGGTACCTGGAGTCCCCAATTGGGCGAACTCCGCCTCCTACATCGAAGCGGCAACGCACGTTAGCGGGTCTGGTCATATCCGTCGAGTGCTGGAGGCTTCCTTCACCCACCTCCTAGTTGACGAGTACCAGGACTGCACCGAGTCTCAGCACGAGTTCGTGCTCCGCCTCACTGATGCCATACCGGCCGCCGGAGTCTTCGGCGATCGACTTCAGGCGATCTTCGGATTCGCCGATCCGCTCGTCTCATGGTCGGCGGTGGAGACGGCTTTCCCGCGGTTTGACGTCAACTGGACACCTTGGCGCTGGAAAGGACACAACGAATCGCTGGGAAGGTGGCTCGTTAAAGTGCGAGGCCTACTGAAGGCTGGAGAGGTCTTTGACTTTTCGGCTGCCGCCCTTCCGGATGGTGTCCGGTTCGAATACGGCTCCCAGGACCACCGTGTACTACCCCGCGTGGCACGCGAGGTCGGTACGGCAGAGGAAACCGTTCTAATACTGTGCGGCATCGCACCGGAGATGGTTCGCGCGACCGCTAAGCGCCTCAACGGTCAGTACTCGGCCATGGATGAGATCCGCGGGTCCTATATGCGCAATCAGCTGACCGTCCTTAATGCGACAGACCCCATCCGCTACGGCCGCTGGCTCGCGGACGTGGCGAAGAATTGCTTCGTCGGCTACGGAGACCTCAATCCGCCCGTTCTCCTGAAGCTCGACAAGGGCCTCACCGTTTCACATCTGAAGCGCGACGGGCTCAGCGAAACCCTGACCGCTCTCGACCTGGTCGCAACCAAACGCAACCTGGAGTCTCTAGCCCAGGCTATGCTTGTCCTTGCGCGGGCAAAGGAAGCTAGATTGCATTCACATGAGGCCTGGTATGACATGCTGTCGGCAATTCGGAGTGCAAGCGCGGTGGCGACGACACCGGAAGACTCTTCACTAGGGTCCGATATGGTGCCGCTGCTAAACCATCTGGATATGATCCGGAACCGGCTCAGGCACACTGGCCGGGAAGACCGACGTCGCATCGTGTCAAGAACGGTTTTGATAAAGGGACTGGAATATGACCATGTGATCGTTGCGAACGTCGACCAAATCACCGACGCGTGTAACCTCTATGTAGCATTGAGCCGCGCCCGCAAGACGATTACTGTCCTCGGCTCACGCCCGCAGATCCTGATCACGCCGACACTAACGAGGCCAAGGCGCGACCGGAGGTCATTACGGAGTTGTTTACCAAGACAATCGACGCCTACCTCAACCAGGTCAGGAGAGTGACGCTGAAGGCATAACCGGCCGCGCAGCACGCTCCAATGGAGGCAGCCGTACAGGCCTACCTCCGCATGTAACCCACAGCACCAAAACCACATGCGAGCACCGACTCAACCTAAGATCATCTCGACGCCTCACGACTGGCCCAATCCCGCCGCGAGTAAATCACTGGATTCGGGCATGAGGTTGCCCGCGTCGGTCCGGCCACGCAAGTCAGGGGCTTCTGCGAGCCCCACAGAAACCCCACAAGTCCGCGACGCGGCGGCCGATCCCCACAGGAATCCCACGGACGAAACGGCACTATGCGGTACACTTGTTATGCATGTTAAAGGAACGGAATACGTTCGCTGACCAGCGTTTATGCGCGTGAGCTGGGCTTTTTTGGCTTTCCCAGGTAAGTGCTTTCAGGGTGATAGAACCCCTGTT
>PMST01000190.1 GCA_003168295.1 Actinomycetota bacterium | reverse complement strand
GGCCCGCTCGCCGTCGGCCCGCCCTGCGCCGGCCCGCCGATGGCGCGCCCGCTCACGGGCGGCCGCCGAGAACATCGAGCAGGCGCTCCGCGTCGGCCGGCTTGAGCAGACCGGCCGCCAGCGCGCGATCCGCGGTCAGCCTGGCCATCGCGATGTAACCGGCGACCGCGGCCGCCGACGCCGACGGCGCGGCCTCCAGGGCCATCACGTGCGCGGCCACCGTCTCCGCATCGCCGCGGGCGACCGGACCGGTCAGGCCTGCGTCCCCGAACCGCAGCGCGTTGTCGAGGGAGGCGAAGAGCAACGGCCCGAGGAGGCGCGCGGGCTCGGCCACCCCGGCCGTCCGGAGCAGATCCCCGGCCTGAGCCACCAGCGTGATCAGGTGGTTGGACGCGCCGGCCAGCGCCGCGTGATACAGGTTCCGGTTCTGTTCTGAGATGAAGACAGGTTCGCCGCCCATCTCGATCACCAGGGCCTCGGCCGCGGGCCTGAGCGCGTCGGGCGCGGTCACCCCGAAGCACGTTCCGGCCAGCCTGTCCACGTCGTCGCCGCGCCCGGTGAAGGTCATCACCGGGTGCAGAGCCAGCGGCAGTCCGCCTAGGCGGGTGGTCGGCTCGAGCACCGCCAGGCCGTGGCGCCCGCTCGCGTGCGCGAGCATCCGGCCCTGGACCGGCGCTCCCGTCGCTGCCAGCCCGGCCACCAGGCCGGGCAGCGCGTCGTCGGGCACGGTGAGCAAGACCAGGTCGGCGTGGCGGAGAACCTGGGCGGGTTCGGTGATCACAGCATCGGGGAAGGTCGCGCGCGCCCTGGCCACGGAGGCCTCGGATACCGCGGACGCGGCGACCACCGCGTGCCCGGCGCGGGCGAGCGCGGCCCCCAGCGCGGTACCTGCCCGTCCCGCGCCGACGACGCCGACGGCGAGCCGGGCCGGGTGCGGCGCGGCCGGACCTCGCTCAGAATGCGGTTGATGATCAGGCTTCATTTCGTTCCAGTCCTGCGGGTACCGGACGGCGGATGCTGCGGTGACCAGGATAGCCACGCGAAAGGGCGCCGGATACCAAGCGGGTATGCTGCGTCCCCAGCGCCCTAGTGAGCGGCTAGGAGGTAAGAAGGCGAAGCCTGGAGAAACCGTGGCGCCGCCCCGGCCACCGGCGTCCCGAGACCGAGGATCACGATCTAGACACCGCAAATTCTGATCGGAGCGGAAATCGGCAGGTCCACCTCGTTTCCGCCGAGAATGGACGGTGTTGCGCGAATTAATCGCGGTGATCCGGTGAACATACGGTCCCAGCGCGTGGACGCCAAGGCCGCCCGCGCATCAAGGGACCACCGCCGCGCAAGCCACGAGACCCCCGGCGGCATAGGTCCTCACCTGCACGTTCTTGCTCTTCCCCAGGCAGAGACACGGAGGACCTTGCACGCATCGGCGGTACCTAACCAGCGCGGAGATGGCCGAGGAAATCGGCCTTAGCGGCCTTGCCAGTAAAGAGCCGGTTGTAGGCGTTCACCCGCGCACGGTAGCGGAGAGTGATTACACGAAGTGGAGCCGCGGCGACACGCAGTTAATTCACATCACAATTCACCGCCAAGCAAGCCCTGCGACAAATAGCCCACCAGCAGGAATATGCCGGCCTGAGGCCGAGGAGCAATACCTGGACAATCGAAAGATATATTGGGCCGCACGCTCGCGGAGTGCGGCCGGATTAGCGCAGTGGGGGTAGTTCGTCGTCTGGGTCGCGGCCGGGCGGGTCAGGAACGCGGCAGCAGAATTCGAGGTAGAGCGCGGCGCAGGCCAGCAGAACGGCGGCGGCGAGCGTCACGGCCGCGGTGAGCTCATCCTGACGCGGCACCGAGGCGTTCAGGGACCCGCTCAGGTAGATGTCGACACCGGCCGCGAGCCCGGCGACCGCTGCGGCCACCAGCGAGCTGGCCTTGGCCAGCGCGACCATCCGCGACACGAAAAGCGGGTCGGGAGGCTTGGTCCCGTTAACCCCGCGCCGGCCGGTGATCCGGGCCCGCAGGTCGCGGCCCGTCCATGCCTCCAATGCGGCCGCCAGCAGCAGCGCCGGGGCTCCCGTCCACGGCAACGGCGGAAGCCGCTGGTAGATCAGGTGCAGCAGGAGCCAGGCCGCGAGCGCGAAAACGACAGCGACCGTAGCTAGCGTCGACGGACGGGTCGGTTTCATATCGCCTCAGCCGAAGGGCCGGTCTTGGGCCGCGGGGGGACCTTGGGGCGCGGGGGGACCTTGGGCCGCGGGGGGACCTTGGGCAGCCGGAGAACCATGTCGGGCCGACGCCGGATGCCGCCGGCGTCCAGGCCCGCGAGCAGATCCCGGACCGGTCCTCGTCCGCGGACCGTGGCGTCGGCGTCGATATCGTGCCACGGCACAAGCACAAACGCGCGCTCGTGCGCGCGGGGGTGCGGCAGGGTCAGCACCGGATCGCTGCTGACCTGCGCCGCGTAGCTGATGATGTCGATGTCGAGCGTGCGCGGCCCGAACCGTTCCGCCCGGACCCGGCCGAACTCCGCCTCGATACGGTGGGCCGCCTCGAGCAGGTCACGCGGGCTAAGACCGGTGGCCGCGACGAGCACCGCGTTCAGGTAGTCGGGCTGAGCCGGACCGCCCACCGGAGCGGTCTCGTAGACGGGTGAAATCGCCAGCACGTCAGTATCCGGGAGTCCGCCGATTGCTTCCACGCATCCCTGAAGGGTACCTAGCCGGTCGCCCAGGTTCGCTCCGACGGCCAGTACCACGCGCCGCCGGACGGTCATGGCCGGCCGGCAGCCGCATCCGGGACGGCGGCGGCGCGGCGCCAGGCGGAGGCGACGCGGACGGCGTCCGCGTTCAGCGGGACCTGGTGCACGCGCACGCACCAGGCGCCTGCGGCGGCGGCCAGCGCCGTGACCGCGACTGTGGCCCCGTCGCACTCCTCGAACGGCCGCGGCGTCCCGTCCGGTCCGGCCAGCAGGTTTCCGAGGAAGCGTTTCCTTGAGGCCCCGACGAGAACGGGGAAGGTGCCTCCGGCGAGCTGGGCCACGTCGGCGAGGTGAGCGAGCAGCGGCCAGTTGTGCTCGGGACGCTTGCCGAAGCCGAGGCCGGGGTCAAGCACGATGCAGCCAGGATCGACCCCCGCGCCGATCACCGCGTCCACCCGGCGGGACAGTTCGTCGCGGACCTCACTCACCACGTCGGCGTAGACCGCGCGGGTGTCCATGTCGCGGCTGTGGCCGCGCCAGTGCACCACCACGTAGGACACCCCGGCCGCGGCGACCAGGCGGGGCATGGCTGGATCGGCCAGGCCGCCGCTCACGTCGTTGACCAGCTGCACGCCGGCGTTGAGCGCGAACTCCGCGACCGGCGCCCGCATGGTGTCGATGGACACCGGCAGGCCGGCCGCGACGAGCTCGGTCACGACGGGGCTGACCCGTCGCAGCTCCTCGTCCAGGGAGATGCGCTGGGCCCCGGGCCGGGTGGACTCACCGCCGATGTCCACGATGTCGGCGCCTTGGGCGGCCAGTTCCAGGCCGTGCGCGATGGCGGCATCCGCCCCGTACCACTGACCGCCGTCGGAGAAAGAGTCAGGCGTGACGTTCACCACGCCCATGACCAGGCACCGGTCCGGTCTCGGCAAGCCCGGAAGGTGACCTGCCGCGGGGCTCACCGTTGCGGCACCTGCTTGCGGCGCAGGCGCCTGAGCCGGCCCAGGCCGAGCTTGCGGGCGGTCCTGCGGGTAATCCGGCGCAGCTCAAGCTTCGGAAGGACCAGGAACGCCTCCGCCTGGAGGGCGGCCAGCGCGATCCTCGGCGCGTCCTTGCTGCTCGGGAAGACGAAGAACCGCGGTTGCCAGACGGGGCAGAACTTGGCGTTGAACTTGTACAGCGACTCGATCTGGAACCACTTGGACATGAAGATCAGCACGGACCGCCAGGCCCGGAGCACCGGGCCCGCGCCGATCCGCTCGCCACGCTCGAGCGCCGCCCGGAAGACGGCGAAGTTCAGCGATATCCGCTTCACGCCGAGGCCGGGAGCTGCCTTGATGGTCTCGGTGATGAGGAAGTCGTTCAGCCCGGGCTGGGCGGCCTTGTCCCGCCGCATGAGGTCGAGCGACAGGCCGTCGGCGCCCCAGGGGACCAGCTGCAGCACCGCGCGGACCACCCCGCCCTCGGTCGCGGTCGCGAGCACGCACTCATCGTCGCCGATCCGGCCGAGGGCCATCGAGAAGCCGCGCTCGGTGTGGCTGCCCCGCCAGGAATCGGCCACTTCGACGATCTTGTCGAGTTCGGTGCGCGGTATGTCGCCGAGCCGGCGGACCTCGGCCACGTAGCCGTGTTTCGCCACCCGGTTGACCATCTGCCTGACGTTCCGCATCGACCGGCCGGACAGGCTGAAATCAGCCACGTTCACGATCGCCTCGTCGCCGAGTTCGAGCGCGGTCAGGTGACCCTCGCGGCACCACACCTCCGCGCCGAGCTCACTGCAGCCCATCACGGCGGGCGCCCAGGCGTGCCGGGCCGCCTCGTCCATGAAGGGGGCGATCACGCCGGGCCAGGCTTCCGGGTCGCCGATCGGGTCGCCGCTGGCCAGCATGACCCCGGAGACGACGCGGTAGCAGATGCAGGCCTTGCCGGTCGGCGACCAGATCACGCTCTTGTCGTTCCGCAGCGCGAAATAGCCGAGCGAGTCCCGGTCCCCGTGTTTGGCGAGCAGTTCCCTGACCCGGGCCGCGTCCGCCTTGGCGAGCCTCGCCCTGGGCTCAGCCGGACGGAAGAACAGGTAGGCGGCGACGATGAGGGTGAACAGGCCGAGCGCGCTGGTGAGGATGCCGAACAGGTCGCCGCGCGCCTCCGGGGACCACTGCACCGGCCCGGACACCCCGACCAGCCCGGTGATGACCTCCCACACCCGCTGGCTGAACGAGTAGTCAGTCTCCAGCCCGCGGGCCAGCAGGATGTAGGTCAGCCCGATCACGACGTCCGCGACCACCAGGGCGACAATGGCCCGCAGCGCCCGCCAGCGGTTGCGCTGGTCGCCTTCGGCGTAGAACTCGTCCCGGAAGTAGAGCAGCGCTATCAGCAGCACGATCGCGATCACCGCGGTCACGAGATGCTGCGAATGGGCGAAATGGATGCCGATGTCGAACGCGAGCAGCGCCGCGACTGCCTGCCAGGCCCGCCGCTTACGGCGGCGCAGGGCGTGCGCCAGCAGCAGCAGCATCAGGCCGATGATGACGTCGGCGCTGCGGGTGACGTTGGTCAGCGTCCCGGGCACGAGGTGGCTGACGTTGTGCAGCCGGTGCGGCCAGCCGGGTTTGAAGATATCGATGATGTCCGACAGGCCGATGAGCATGGTGAGCAACGCCGCGATGGCAGGCACCCAGGCGTGCTGGCGCCTGCGGTCGGCAAAGTGTTCCGGCTCGGCGGGGGCCGGCGAACCGGCCACCTCGAGTGTCGGCAGGTTCGCCGCGTCACCGTATCCAGCGTCGTCGCTGTCGCTCATCTCGGCAGCTTCCTTATCAGGCCCTAGATCACGATGGGTGAGCGTGCTCATCGCGTCACCTCGCGTCCTGCGTTCACGGTACCTCCAAGCCTAGGCAAAGGTCCTGGCCTGACGGGAAGAAGTCAGTAACCGCTCACCGGAATGTCCCGGAATTTAACTTCGCTTTCCCCCGCCGAATCTGGCGAACCTACCTAATACACAGACGCGGCGGGAAGCGGTTTCGTTCAGTGGCGGCGGTGAATTTTAGCGGCGGCCGTAAATAAGGCTCATGGCCTCGGCGCGAGTCACGTCGTTGTCGCGGAAGGAGCCGCGCACCGCCGAGGTCACCGTCCTGGCGCCCGGCTTGCGCACCCCCCGCATCGTCATGCACAGGTGCTCCGCCTCGATCACCACGACCACGCCGCGCGGCTCCAGGGTGTCCACCAGGGCATCGGCGATCTGGCTGGTCATCCGTTCCTGGACCTGCGGGCGCCGGGCGTAGACATCGACCAGCCGGGCCAGTTTGGAGAGCCCGGTGATCTGGCCCTTGACGTTCGGGATGTAGCCGATGTGCGCGACGCCGACGAACGGGACCAGGTGATGCTCGCAGGTCCCGTACACCTCGATGTCCTTGACGATGACCATCTCGTCATGGCCGACGTCAAACACGGTCGTGAGCACATCCGCCGGGCGCTGCCGCAGCCCGGCGAACTGCTCCGCGTAGGCCCGCGCCACCCTGGCCGGTGTATCACGCAGGCCGTCCCGTTCCGGGTCCTCCCCGATCGCGACCAGGATCTCCCTGACCGCACGCTCGATCCGCGGCAGGTCGAAGGCCCCGCCGTTAGCGTCCTGGGTCATCCGTTACCACTCGTCTCGCCGTGACCTGGCTCATCGCCGTGGCCGGCGCCCGGCGATCCGGCGCCCGGCGGGTTGAAGCCGAACGACTGGCCGTTGGNNGGCAGCCGCTTGCCGTAGCCCGTGTACGAGCCGCGGACCGGCCGCTTCTGCACCGTCGCGAAGATCTCGAGGACCTCTTTCCTGCCCACCGTCTCCTTGTCCAGCAGGCGCAGCACCAGCGCGTCGAGCACGTCACGGTACTGCACGAGGACTTCCCAGGCCTCGTCGTGAGCCGACTCGATGAGGCGGCGGATCTCCTCGTCGATCGTGGAGGCGATCTCCTCGGAGTAGTCCCGGCTGTGCGACATGTCACGGCCCAGGAAGGGCTCGGCGTCACCGTGGCCGAACTTGCGCGCGCCCAGGCGCTCGCTCATGCCGTACTCGGTGATCATGCCACGGGCGATCTGGGTCGCCTTCTCGATGTCGTTGGCGGCACCCGTGGTGGGCTCGTGGAAGATGAGCTCCTCGGCGGTGCGGCCGCCCAGCAGCATGGCCAGCTGGTCCAGCATCTCGGCCCGGGTAACCAGGAACTTGTCCTCGGTCGGCAGCGCGCTGGTGTAGCCGAGCGCACGACCGCGCGGGATGATCGTCACCTTGTGCACGGGATCGGCGTGCGGCATCGCGTGGCCGACCAGCGCGTGGCCGCCCTCGTGATAGGCGATGACCTTCCGCTCCTTCTCCGAGAGCAGGACGCTCTTGCGCTCCGGGCCCGCCATGACCCGGTCGATGGCCTCTTCCAGCGACTCCATCGTGATCTGCTTGCCGTTGTGCCGCGCGGTCAGCAGCGCGCCCTCGTTGATCACGTTGGCCAGGTCGGCGCCGGTGAACCCGGGCGTACGCCGGGCGATGATGTCCAGGTCGGCATCGGGCGCGATGGGCTTGCCGCGGGCGTGCACCCGCAGGATCCCCTTGCGGCCAGCCAGGTCCGGCTGGGCCACCACGATCTGCCGGTCGAAGCGGCCAGGCCGCAGCAGCGCCGGGTCGAGGATGTCGGGCCGGTTGGTGGCCGCGATGACGATGACGCCGCCCTTGGTGTCGAAGCCGTCCAGCTCGACCAGCATCTGGTTCAGCGTCTGCTCGCGCTCGTCGTGGCCGCCGCCAAGACCCGCGCCGCGGTGCCGACCCACGGCGTCGATCTCGTCCACGAACACGATCGCCGGAGCGTTCGCCTTGGCCTGCTCGAACAGGTCGCGGACCCGGGACGCGCCGACACCGACGAACATCTCGACGAAGTCCGAACCGGAGATCGAGTAGAACGGCACGCCGGCCTCGCCGGCCACCGCCCGGGCGAGCAGGGTCTTGCCCGTACCCGGCGGGCCGTAGAGCAGCACGCCCTTGGGAATCTTGGCCCCGATCGCCTGGAATTTCGCCGGCTGTTGCAAGAATTCCTTGATCTCCTGCAACTCCTCGATGGCCTCGTCCACGCCGGCCACGTCCGCGAACGTCGTCTTCGGCGTGTCCTTGGTCATCAGCTTGGCGCGCGACTTGCCGAAGTTCATCACCCTGTTGCCGCCGCCCTGCATCTGCGACAGCATGAAGAAGAAGACGAGGAAGATCACCAGGTAGATGAGAGCGGTCGGGATCAGGTCAAGCAGCGCGTTGCTCTTCGGGATGCTGATGTTGTATCCCTGCGGCAAGTTGCCCTTGTCATATTGCAGTTGCAGCTCATTCTGCAGCTGCAGGCCCTGACCCGAGACCCAGTCCGCCTCCAGGTCCTTGCCGGCCTTGGTCGTGACCTGGATCGTCTGGTTCTTGTCGGTGATCAGCGCGCTCTTGACCTGGCCCGCACCGATGAGCTTGACGATCTCGGAGGTGTCGACCTGCTGATACGAACTCCCGGAATTCGCGTAATCAAGCACGAAAAGCAGCAAGAGCACCGCTACGGCTATGAGCAGCAGCGGTGCGCGGAAAAAGCGCCTTAGCTCCATCGATGAGCGGTCCCGTCGGCCCGGGACCGTTCCCTCCTGACCAGCCTCACAGTCCCGTCGACCTCCGGCGGGATGGCCATGATTCCCAAAACTCGCGGCCAGCGTGCGGCCGCGAGGCGCAGACTACGACGGTACACCGCTTGGCGTAACGCCTGAAAAGTGAACGCTATACGTGGCGGATTGTGTTCCCCTGCCTGGCACGCCTAACCGCCCCCGTACACGTCTGGAGCGAGCGTCCCGATGAACGGCAGGTTCCGGTAACGCTGAGCGTAGTCAAGGCCGTAGCCGACGACGAATTCATCGCCGATGTCGAAACCCGTATAGGCCACGTTCACCTGCATCTGGGCCGATCCCGGCTTGCGCAGCATGGCGCAGACGGCCAGTGACGCCGGCGAGCGCGAGCGCAGGTTGCCCGCCAGCCAGGACAGCGTGAGGCCCGAATCGACGATGTCCTCGACGATCAGCACATGCCGGCCGGTGATGTCGGTATCGAGATCCTTGAGGATGCGGACCACCCCCGAGGACTTGGTCCCCGAGCCGTAGGACGAGATCGCCATCCAGTCCATCTGGACCGGCAGGTGCATGGCCCGGGCCAGGTCGGCCATCACCATGACCGCGCCCTTCAGCACGCCGATGAGCAGCAGGTCGCGGCCGGCGTAATCGGCGT
>PMST01000328.1 GCA_003168295.1 Actinomycetota bacterium | reverse complement strand
AGCCGCACGACGTGCAACGGAAGGTGGCCTGATCCGGCCGGTTCTTCTTGCTGACGTGCCCGCAGGACGAGCACGTCTGGGAGGTGTACGCCGGGTCGACGTACACCACCGGCACCCCGGCGATGGCCGCCTTGTAGGCGATGTAGTGGCCGAGCTGGGCGAACGCCCAGGAGTGCAGCGTGACCCGCTGGGGCTTGCGGAGCCGTACCCGTGCGCGGATGCCCGTCAGGTCTTCCAGGGCGATGCCGCGTCCGGTGCGTTCAGCCTCGGTCACGATGCGCTTGGCGATGAGGTGGTTGGTGCCTGCGGCGAACCGGGCTTCCTTCCGGGCCCGTTTCTTCAGCAGCCGTTTCGCGGACTTGGTGTTCTTCGCCTGGAGCCTGGTGCGCAGGTGCCGGGCTCGGTGCCGTTGCCGGTTCAGGTACTTGCCGGAATGCCGGATCCCGTCGTCGGTGGTGGCGATGTTCGCGATCCCCAGGTCAACGCCCAGGAAAGCGTCCGGGCCGGTCACGGCCGGTTCGGGGATGTCGCAGGTGGCATAGAGATACCATTTGCCGTCTCGCTGCACCAGGTCCGACTCGCCCTGGCGGTACTCGCGGAGCCGGGTGAGTTGTGCGGGGGAACATCGGAACCGGATTCCGGCGAGGCGGCCGGCCGTCGTCCAGATCGATACGGTGCGGCGGTCTAGCTGCCAGGACAGGCACCGGTCGTCGTACGGTTGCGCGGCGTCCGCCCGGAATGTGATGGGCTTGGACTCGGCGCTTACCCGGCGTTTGGAGTCGGGGTCGCCGAGGTTCCCGGCCCGGATGTTGGCCCGCAGGGCGGCGTAGGCGCCGGCGACCTTCCGGGTGACGTGGATGGCGGGCTGTGCGGACAGGCCCATGGCCTTCAGGTCACCGTAGGCCATCCGCTGCAGGGACTGCCGGGACGTGACCCGCATCCTGAACGCCTGCGCGGAGGCCAGGTTAGCGGCCTGGTTGCACAGCGCGAGGGTGTCCTGCAGCGCCGCCTCGGAGGTGGCGCCCGGGTACAGGCGGACCGGCACGACCAGTTTCACAGTGACCATTCTAATCGCTGGTAAGTTCGTATCTATGTCGCCACACTGGGCTGTCAACGAGCTCACCGTGGTCGTCGCCTTCCTCGCCCTGATGAGGTGGAGGGTGCCTTCAGCGCTGACCTCGTCGGTATCGATCGTGTCGCTGGCCAGCCATCTGGTCGGCCCCATGGACAAGGCCACTACCAGACCGCCTACGGGCAACCAGATACGTCCGGTCGTGCTGAATGGCGCGGAAGCGATGGACCGGATCTTCCCTGAAGGTTAATTACCCTAGTAGTCATTCACCGGCATGCGACAGGCATATCCGAGAGCCGGATATTGCCTGCGACGTGGGTCGGGGTGGCCGGATTTGAACCGGCGGCCTCTTCGTCCCGAACGANNGCCGTGCCCGTGCCATGTGGCCTGCGCAGGGAGCATAGCCACGTGCCCGGTCCGGCCTGCTATTGTCCAGTTCCCGTTCCGGGGTAGGACATCCCCTGGGATGAAGCTGAAGCTCACGCTACCCGCGCGCATGCACCGCAGGAATGAGGCATCCCTCCCCCGTCAAGCGGGGGTTTCCCCCCGGTGGCCAGGCATCAAGAACTGACCGGCAAGCGTTTGCGCAGGCAGGCAGGTCAAGTTGGCGGCCGTTGTCGCGAGGGTAGTCACTCACCTATAAAAGAGGCGATACCCGAGAGCCGGATATCGCCTTTGACCTGGTCGGGGTGGGGAGATTTGAACTCCCGGCCTCTTCGTCCCGAACGAAGCGCGCTGCCAAGCTGCGCCACACCCCGCCCGCACGGGACCTCAATCGGTACCGCACGAGACTTGGATAGTGTAGCCGAAACGTGGACCCGCTCGGGCCGGGCTACGCACCGCGCGGCGGCCGCGATAAAGCCGAGGCCGCCACGGTCAGGCCGAATCGCGGGGTACCAGGGTGAGCAGGCTGGCCTCCGGGCGGCAGGCGAACCTGGCCGGAGCCCACGGCGAGGTGCCGAGCCCGGCGGAAACGTGCAGCCAGGGCCGGCCGTCGGCGGGATGGCGGTGCAGCCCGCGGGCCCGCTCGCGGTCTATCCCGCAGTTGGTCACCAGCGTCCCGTAGACCGGCAGGCACAGCTGGCCGCCGTGGGTGTGCCCGGCCAGCAGGAGGTCATAGCCATCGGCCGTGAACCGGTCGAGCAGCCGCGGCTCGGGTGAGTGCATGACGGCGACGCGGAGGGCGGCGTCCGGATCGGCGGGCCCTGCTACCTGCTCGTAGCGGTCCCGGTCGATGTGCGAGTCATGCACGCCGCCGAACGCGATGTCGAGGCCGCCGACGGTGAGCTGGCCGCGCTGGTTGTTCAGATCCAGCCAGCCGGCCGCGAGCATGCCGTCGCGAAGTTTTTCCCAGGGCAAGTCGATGTTTTTCTTGCCTCGCCCGCGCGAGCCTTCTGACTGCAGGTACCGCAGCGGGTTCCCTGGCCTGGGTCCGTACAGGTCATTGGAGCCGAAAACGAAGACGCCGGGCCGGTCGAGCAGCGGTCCGAGCGAGTCGAGGAAATACCGGACGGCCCCTGGGTGCGCGATGGAGTCTCCGGTGTTGACGACCAGGTGCGGGTCCAGGTCGTCGAGCGCCCGGATCCAGGACATCAGCCGCTTGCGGCCGGGGGTGAGATGCGCGTCGGAGATATGCAGGACCCGCAACGGCTCCGAGCCTGGCGGCAGGACGGGGAGCTCAAACCGGCGCAGAGCGAACCAGTTCCGCTCGATCACCGTCACGTAGCCAACAGCCGCGGCACCAACGGCAGCGGTGACTGGGATTAGGGTTCGCAATCTCACTGATCCATGGTGCCATGACCGCAGGCGTGCCACTGACGGCACACGGTCTATGTCCGCTTCCTAGGATAGGCATGTGGCTGAACTCAAAGAGCGGCTGCGCGCGGACCTGAACGCCGCCATGCGGGCGCGTGACCAGGTGCGGATGCGCACCCTGCGGATGGCACTTAGCTCCATCACGAACGAGGAGGTGGCCGGGGCCTCGGCCCGCCAGCTCAGCGACGACGAGGTCATGAAGGTCCTCACTCGCGAAGCCAGGAAGCGCAGGGAAGCCGCCGAGGCGTTCGGCGCCGCCGGCCGGGCTGACCAGGCTGCCGCCGAGCGAGCCGAGGGAGAAGTCCTGGCCGGTTATCTTCCGGCGCAGCTCAGCGACGACGAGCTGTCCGCGCTGGTCGCTGCGGCGATCGCCGAGACCGGCGCCAGCGGCGTGTCAGGCATGGGTCAGGTCATGAAGACGCTGACCCCGCAGATCGCGGGCCGGGCCGACGGGGCACGGGTCGCCGCGGAGGTCCGCCGCCGCCTGACCGCCAGCTGAGTCCGGCCAGCTTCACTCTTTGCGGGTGGCGGCGTTGGTCGGCGGCCCGCCTTTGCCTCCGCCGCCTCCGCCGGTCCCGCCGGTCTTGGTCGGCGTCGGCTTGGGCTGCTTGGGCTGGACGACGTACTGGCCATTGCCCTTGCTGTTGAACGGGCTGTCCAGCGGGACAGGCACGAAGTCGGTGACCGGGCCCAGGTCGGCGTGATCGAACGACATGTGCCAGGTCGATCCGGGCGCGTCCGCCCCGAACATCTCACTCGGGCAGCTCTGGATGCCGCTCTCCAGCCGGTAGCAGGCACTCTCCGGGCCCATGGTGTCCACGGTCGGGGACACCGGGTTGAACACCGAGACGTA
>PMST01000269.1 GCA_003168295.1 Actinomycetota bacterium | reverse complement strand
AGGGCGGCGGTGAAGCCGAGGATCTCCTCGCCTGGGCGTACCACGGTCCGCCCGACGTCGCAGGATGACAGGACCACGTGCCGGGGAGCGGCGGTGAGCTGCTGGATGTCGTAGGCCATCAGCGGGCCGTCGGCCAGGTCGAGCCGGGAGAACAGGAAATTCTCCTGATCGTGGTGCCCGTGCGCGGCCAGGTGGGCCAGCGGTGCGCCGTCCAGGGCGTGCAACGTGCTGCTCACGGTGGCCGTTTCGGCCAGCAGGGGCTGACAGCCCGGGTAGATCTTGGCTATCTCGGTGATTTCCGGGATCGCGTGCTCCAGGTCCGGACCTGCGACTAGGAGTGGTGGCGAGGTAGCCGTGGCCCCGGCCTGCCCGCGCCGCCAGGCGGCGAGCCACGAAGACGCGGACGGGCATACCGTGACCGGCCGTCCGCGCAGGTCAGGCAGCACGCTCCAGGGAATGCTCGCCAGCGGTCCGGACGGAACAAACACGACGCCGCCCTCGCCGAGCGAAGATCGCAGCGGCGCGAGGATCTCGGCCGTGAGAATTCCCGTCTGGTGCCGGATCGACTCCCGGATCACGGCCTCCAGTCGGGCGGGCAGCCGCCGTCCGGCCAGGGTGTCGAGATCGGCGTTCAGCCGCCGGGCCGCCTCCGCGGCCTCCTCCAGGTCGCCGAGTTCAATCAGGCGCACCGATCCGCGGCCGGCCACGACCGCGAGCATCTGGCCGTGCCTGGCCAAGATGCCGACCAGGTTCTGCCGGCTCTCGGCCAGGGCCGCATGCACTTCGCCGAGGCTGGCCTGAGCGGCGGCCTGGCCGAGGCCGCTGGCCTGCCGGTCGTGCTCTGCGACCTCGCGCCTCAGGTCAGCGTACCTAGCCGCCATGGGTGGGTCGCGCTTGCCTTTCAGCTCGGCCTCGCGGAGCAGGCGGCCGAGTTGGCGCAGCTCAGCTAGGGCGGCCGCGACCTGCGGATCGGCGGGCGGTCGCACCGGCCTGACCCGGAAGGCCTGGGCCCGGGAGCGTTCCAGCCAGGCGAACACCAGCGGTGCGGAGCCGCGGTCCAGGGCCAGCCGCAGGCCAGCGGCGGCCAGCTCCGCGCCCTGTGCGGCGATGCCGGTCTGCAGGTCGATGCTGCCGAGCCGGCCGCGCCGGGCCTGCACCGTCGCCAGGCCCGCCCTGAGCTCGGCCAGCGCCGCCCCCCGCCGTCCTTCCTGCTCCGCTAGCTCGGCCCGGACCAGCCGGCGCAGCAAGCCGGCGGTCAGCGACACCACCTGCCCGCGGCGCCGCCCGTCCGCGATCGGCTGTCCGTCCGCGATCGGCTGTCCGTCCGCGATCAGCCGCCGCGCCTCATCGGCTCGCCCGCCCGCGATCAGCACCCGGGCCGCGAGGAGTTCCGCTATGTCCGCGTCCCCGCTCAGGCCGCAGTTCCGCAGACGGTGGGCCAGCGACAGCGCCTCGGTCACGATGGGCGCCGGGCGGCCGGCCGAGATCGAGCGTGCCCGCAGCTGGGTGAGTTCGGCCAGGCAGGCGCATGCCTCATTGTCCTGCCGGCGGAACCGCCGCTGCGCCGCCGCCGCCCAGCGGCGCGCGACGGACGCCTCCCCGGCGGCCAGCGCGGCCTCGGCCCGGGCCAGTTCCGCTTCGGCGAGATCGTAATCAAGCCGCTGTTGCCGGAACGAGTCCATCGCAGCGTCCAGCTCAGCGGCCGCATCACCGGACAAGCCGGCCGCGTGCAGCGCCCGGGCCTTGTCCATGGCCAGCACGGGCAGCATGCCGGGCCCGTTCAGCGTGTAACCGCTGGCGGCCGTGTTGAAGACCTGCAGCGCGGCCGGAATGTCGCCGGCCAGCAGCTCGCAGTAGCCCAGGTTGTGCAGCGCCTTGGCCGCGATCAGGTCGTGTCCCGCGTCCGCCGCCACCTGCTGGCACCACATCGCGTCCCGGCGCGCCCGCCGGACGTCGCCGGCGTTGAGGTGCGCGAAGGATCTATTCAGCAAGGTGCCCGCCAGGGCGGCAGTTTCGGCCGGGTTCCCCTGCAGGAGGGCTACTGCCTCGTCGAAAAACCGAAGTGCATCGCTTCGCCGCCACGTCCGCATCAAGAGCAGGCCGCGCTGGCCGAGCAGGAGACCCCGGTCATCCGCCGCGACCAGAGCCTCGGCGCGGTCGAGGAGGCGCAGCCCGTACTCGGTCCGGCCCTGCTTGGATTCCCATCCCGCCAAGATGACGACCATCCGGAAGGCCAGCCCGCGATGCGTCTCGGGCAGCTGCGACGCGTCGGGTTGCTCCGCGTCCTCCACCCAGCCCAGCTGCCGAAGTCCGGCGCGGGCGTAGCGGGCACCGACAGCGGGGCGGCCAGCGTTACCTTCCCGCAGGGCGCGGTCGCGTGCCTCGCGGGCCCGGCGCTCGACCTGGGCCAGCGAACGGTCGGAGCGGCTGGAGCGCCGCTCGGCGCGGAGCATTCGGCAGGCGCCTCCGGTTAAAGGATGAGGGCGGGCGTCACGACTGACGGCCCGGCTCCGCCCGGCCCCGCCGTCGCGGGCCTGACGATAACTTGAGCCGTGCCGCGGGGCACCCGGACGAAGGCGAAACGGCCCTGTTCATCGCTGCTGACGGTGAGTGCATTGGCGGTGGTCTTCATCTCGATCTCACGGCGTTGCGGCGGCGCCAGCCACCCGTCGACGCGGACCGTCCCGTCCCGGTTCGCGTCGATCCTGATCATGATGGTCAGGCTGTCGCTGTCGAAGGTGATCGTGCGGCTCAGCTCCGCACCGCGGACGGCCAGCGCGGGCTGGTCCTCCTGCGCGACCAGCCGGGCCACCTCGATCTCCAGGTCGCGGAGCGCGAGGAAGAAACGGATCCGCTCGGGCAGGTCGGCCGGCATGGGGTCGGTGGCGTCGAACATGTCGCGGATATCGTCAAGCAGCCCGAAATCGATGTCGTCGAGCGGCTCGTCAGCGGACGGCAGGCCGCCCGAGTCCGAGACGGTCATCGCGGGCATCCCTCGGCATCAAGGCCGAGCAGGGCGCGGAGCTTGGCCAGGCACCGGCCGCGGGTGGGACCGATGCTCCCGATCGCCAGGCCAAGTTCGGCCGCCACCGTCGCGTAGTCCGGACGCGGTGCGAAGGCGACGATCCGCAGTAGTTCCTGGCACCGCGCCGATAGCCGGCTGACAGCCGTCCACAGCACATGTCGCTGGTCGTCCATGATGACTTGCTCCTCCGATCCAGGTCCCCGGTCGGGTAGTTCAGCGAACAGTTCCTGATCGGCCGGAAGCTGGCGCCGCTCCACGGCGCGTACCCGCCAGGCCTCCCGCCTCGCGGTGGTGACCAGCCAGCCGGTGAGGGCCGCCGAGGTATGGATGTCATCCAGGTGCGCGACCAGCCGCATCCATACCGTCTGCAGCACGTCCTCCGCATCGTGCGAGCTCAGCCCGGCCGCGCGCGCCACATGCCAGAGCATCGGGCTGAGTTCGGTCACGAGCTGGCCCAGCGCGTCCTCGCTGCCCTGCCTGGCCGCGCCGACGAGCTCCGCGATGCGCACGCCGCGATCCGACTGGCCCGCCCGCACCGTCCCGCGGCCCTGGTCATCCACCGTGACTGGCCTTCCCCTGCAAGTCGTCCTCGCGCAACTCCTTCTCCTTCTCCCGCAGGCGCTCCATGGCGGCCACCGCCCGCGCGGCCGCCGCTTGCTTTCCCGGCCCGTTGAGCGGCAGGCCGCCCGCCCCTTCCAGCAGCGATCTGGCCACGAGCGCAGCCAGATACGGAGCCGAGAACGACGTGCCGCTCCAGACCGCGAAGCCGCCGGAGTAGTCATCCGGATCGAGTGCCTCGCGTCCGGGCGGCAATTCTCCTGGCGGCTTCCGGTTGACGGGCATCCTGAGCTCGGGGCTGCGGCTGCCGTCCACGTCGACCGGGTAGGTGCTGACCACGGCGGCGCCCTGGGCCCAGGCCGTGACCCAGTGACCGTCGTTGCTGAAGCTCGCCTTGGTGCCGTTCGGGTTGAGCGCGCCCACGCTGATCACCGGCACCTGACCCGCCCCGGCCGGTTCCTGCGAGAACGCCGCCGGGTAGAACTCCTGGCTCATGGCGTAGTTTCCGGCCGCGACGACAACCACGACACCGAGGTCAAGCAGGACCTTGATCGCCTTCCACAGCCCGGAAGTAACCACCCGGTCGTGCCGGGACTCGCTGAAGTAGCCGAACGACAGCGACAGCACGTCGACCATCGCCGCCAGGTCGCCTGCCTCGGCGAACAAGATCCGCTTGGCCAGATGGCGCAGTCCGCAGATGATGTCCCCTTCGTTGCAGACGTCATCGCTGTGCATGGCCCGCACGGCCAGGACCCGGGCGTCGGGCGCGACCTGGCGCACGATGCCCGCGATGAACGTGCCGTGCCCCAGGGCCGGGTTGAGCTCACCGACGAACGGGTAGTCCGCCTCCGGCGTGTCCCAGGGCGCCCTGATCACCTGGCGCGGCTTGTCGCCGCGGGCCCGCGCGTGCTCACCTTCCCGGCGGATCGCATCCTGGATCCGGGGATCGACCGCGACGAAGCCGTCGGCGGCGGCGCCGTAAGGGCCCCCGGGGTGGCCCGGTTCCCCTTCTAGCCACGGATGAGGCCGGACGCCGGTGTCCAGGACGGCGACCACAGAACGCCGACCGTAGTTGTCGTCACAGTACTTAGTCGACCTACGCGCCGGCGGGTCGAGGAGAAGTGTCACCGGGGTACGCGTATCGCCGCCGCTGAACTGGTAGGAGTCGGTGATGGTGGGCCCGCTGCCGTTACTGCTGCTGTTCTGGTTCCCGGCGATCCCGCCCATGCCGCTGTCGGCGGGATCACCCATAATGGCCGAGCCGACCAGCAGGTGCTCCAGCGAGATCTCCGAAATCCGCTGGATCGCCGTTTCGTCCAGGTCCTCTAGATCGCGCGGGGTGCGGCCGGAGCGCGCGGCCGCGCGCAGCGCCTGCAGCGCGATCCAGGCGTCGATGACCACCGGGACGAGACCGCCTGGCCGCGGGGCCAGCACCGCCGGTCGCGGCAGTTCCCGCAGCGGCCGGAGAATTTCCTCATCCCCGCGGCCGATGTTGGCGTCCAGGTCCGGGTCCAGGTCCTCGGTCGGCGCGACCACCATCATCCCGACTCGTTCCAGGACGGCGTTGATGGCCGCGATAAAACCGGTATTTCGCAGCAGGTCGTCGGGGATCAGCAGCGTCCTGGCCCGGTACACCGTCGGCCGGGGCGGCGGGGGAGCCGGCTCGTCGGCGCTCCGCGGCTGATCCACCACTGCGGCGTGCGCCGGGTCGAGCACCCGGGCGCCGTGCCGTTGCAGCACCGCGGCCGGCAGGCCGATCAGGCCGGCAGGCGCGGAGTCGTCATCATCCCGCCCTGCTCCGCCACCAGCAGGAAGCGGCTGGAAGAACCATTTCATGTTCGGCTCCCGCCTGTGCGGCGCAGTTCATCCCGGATCGGCTTGGGTCTCGCCAATCTGTTAGAGCATCGCCGCCAGCGCGGAATACATCCCAGCTGGTAACAAAACGATAACGATGACTAGGCCAACGTCACGTGGGCCAGTTCGGCGAGCGCTCACGTCACTGCCCGTTCGGCATCATTGAAGATCTTTTTTTCCGAACGGCCATCGTGCGTGCGCCTGCCTTATCGCGAGCCCCGGCCCTGTTCCGCTGGTCAGGAAAGCCGTAACAGCTGGCTGATTACCTGGTGACCAGGTTGCTGACCGTGGCCGCCTTCGCTCCCGCCCTGGCCGCCTTTGCTCCTGCCTTGGCCGCCTTCGCCCTGGCCTTGGCGGCCGCCTTACCCGCCTGGCCCGACGTCACTCCGGCCTTCGCCCCGGCCCGGCCCGACACCTTAGCCGTCTTGGCGACCAGCGACGCCTCCCGGCGTGCCGTCTTGGCCGCGTGGCGGGTGCGCCAGGCGATCGAGGGGCTTCCCTCGGTGTCCGCGGCGGCGATCAGCAGGCCGCCGAACATCGAGAGGTTCTTGAGGAAGTGGATGCGTTGCTGCACCTGATCCTTTTCCTCGTCGTCCTCCCAGAACCGGTGCCCGGCCAGGGTGGTAGGGACCAGGGTCGCGGCGATCGCGAGCGCGGAAAGCCGCGGGAACCGGCCCAGGGCCAGCAGCGAGCCGGCCACCAGCTGGACGGCGCCGTTGAGGCGCACCGCCTGCTCGGTCTTGGCCGGCACGGCGGGGACCCGTTCGGCGAGCGCCCGGACCACCGGCTCGGCCGTCGGCGCGACCCGCTCGGGCCGACGGAGGGTGTCATAACCCTGGAGAATGAAGATGGACGCCACCATGGGGCGCGCGAAGGCTCTCAGTACAGGCATGAATGCCACCTGCCCACCGAGCCGGCGTTGTAACGTCTCGGCGGGTGCCGGCTATCTAGCCGGGACGGCAGAGCGCCCCGGCCGCTGAGCCTGTGCCTCGGGGCGCCCGCGCGGCTAGGAGCGGCCTGCATAATGGCGGGGTGAACGAGCCGGAGACCAAGATCAGACCGGTCAACGAGGGCGATCGGCCCATGCTCGCCTGGCTCGTCGCCGAGCTCTGGGGATCCGAGGTCGTGGCCGTGCACGGCAACCTCCTGCGGCCCGGCGAACTCCCCGGATTTATCGCCGAACGGGCCCGGCGCGTAGCTGGCCTGCTGACCTATCAGCTGGTCGGCGAGTCGCTGGAGATCGTGACGCTCAACGCCATCGACCGCCGGGCCGGGATCGGGACGCTGCTCATCGAGGCGACCGTGGGGACCGCGCGCCATTTCCGCTGCCGCGATATCCGCCTCACGACCACCAACGACAACGTCGACGCGCTGCGGTTCTACCAGCGCCGCGGGTTCCGGCTGGCGGAACTGCGCCCGGGCGCGGTGGACCGGTCCCGGCAGGACAAACCCCAGATCCCGCGGGTCGGGGACTACGGCATTCCGCTGCACGACGAAATCGACCTCATGCTGCGCGTGTAGCCCTCTTCACCTCACGCCGCGCGGGTAGCCCCCTTGACCTGCCGTCCTCCGGTCCAGACCGCGGTGACGTGACCGGGGTCGGCGAGCACGCCGATGTCGGCTAGCGGATCGGCGTCCAGGGTGATCACGTCGGCGTCGTAGCCCGAAGCGAGCTGGCCGCTGCGCGGCGCCTGCGGCCCCAGGGTGAACGGCCCGGTGGCGGTGGCCGCCTCGATCGCCTCGAGCGGCGAGAGCCCCAGCTTCACCAGGTATCCGGGTTCTGAACCGTTCTGGCCCCAGGCGTTCGGCAGGTCGCTGCCGGTCAGGGCGATGTCGGTGCCCATGGCGATGGTGACGCCGTGCTCGCAGGCCCGGGCCACCGCCTCGGCGTGCAGGTCGGCGATGGCCTCGAGCTTGGCCATCGCGTAGGGCGGCACCGCGGCCTTGTTGGCCAGCATGTCCTCGATGATGGTCCTGGTCGGCACCAGGATCGCGCCGGTCTCGCGCATCGCGTCACAGCACTCGTCGTCGAGGTAGGTGCCGTGCTCGATGGTCCGCACGCCGGCCCGCAGGGCCGCCATGATGCCGGGCTTGCCGTGGCAGTGCGCCGCGACGATCCGGTCGGCGAGCCCCGCGACCTCGACGATGGCCCGCAACTCCGTCATCGTGAACTGCTGGTGGATGGGGTCGTCGACCTCGGAGAGCACACCTCCCGACGCGCACACCTTGATCAGTTTCGCGTTGCGCCTGAGCTGCTCGCGGACCGCCTTGACGCACTCATTCGGGCCGTCGGCCAGCCGCAGCATGCCCGCGTGCCTGGCATAGTCCTCGATCCAGTCCAGCGGGAAGGCGTGCAGGTCGCCGTGCCCGCCGGTGGTACTCAGGATCGCCCCCGCGCCGTATATGGCCGGGCCGTCGACGGTGCCTTCGGCGACGGCCCGGGCTAGATGGACGCCCAGCCCGCCGACGTCGCGCACCGAGGTGATCCCCGCGTCAAGCGCGGCCCGCAGGTCCCGCGTGCAACGGGCCGCGCGCAGCGCCTCGGGCTCCAGCGGAAGACGGCCGAGGTCGAAGGTCCTGGTGCCCATGAGATGCCCGTGGCATTCCCACATCCCGGGCATCACGGTCGCGACCCGCGTCGCGGGCGTCCGGGGGCTCTCGGGCTCCGGGGGCGCCCCCGCGGCCGGGCCCGCGTAGCTGATCACGGGTCCGTCGAGGACAACTACCCCGCCTCGGATGGGATCGCCGCGCCCGGGAAGCAGCAGCTCAGCCTCGATCCTGTGCACATTAGCTCCTTGCCTGACTGTTTGAGTAGTCTTAATGGACTTTGGGATTTTTGCGAGGATTAGACGCCAGGGATGTCGTGTTTGTAACGGTGTTCATCTTGACGTGCCGACGAGTGGACGGTCCATGATGGTTATCTAGCGACGTTCAGCAGGAGGCTCTCGGTTCAGGTCGACACGGCGCATTTTTTCACCGACAGTATCGACGTGTGTGCTGTTGCGATCATTGGTGATGCGCTATACAGGGACATACGACTGTCCGGCAACCAGGTGCGGGGGCCGTGGGCCAGGCGACCTCACGGCCGGGTTCGCGGCGGGGCTGCGAGGCAGGGAGTGGGGGCGAGGAAGCGAGATGCAGCCAAAGGATAGGGCTCAGCCCGCCGCGCGAGACAAGCCGAGCCGGGCTAGCCGAATCTTGAGGTGGGTGGGCAAGGCGCCCCTCTACGTCAAGCTGATCGTTCTCGTGGTCGCCGTTTTCGTGTCACCTTTCCTCCTGTTGTACGCCCTGGGCAGCGCGGCCGTCGACGTGATCCAGAAGCGGCCCGGGCGCGGGGCGGCGTTCGCGGTCGCCACCTGGGGCATCCCTGTCGACCTGCTCTCCCAGGTGCCCCGGCTGCATATGCTTCCGCTGCTCATCCTTCCCTTCGTCGTGGCCTGGGTGGCCGGGACGGGACCGCTGGCCCGCTGGTACCTGCCGTGCCGCACCACGGCGTGGGCGATGCTCTGGTCGCTGCCGGTCGGCGTCGTACTGCTGCGGATCTGGCCGCATCAGCCGCTTGTCGGGGTGATCGCGGCCGTTCTCATCGCCCTCGCCGTCGTCGGCTGGCGGTTGGCGAAGGGAGCGCAGGACGCCCGGATGTATCCGGCTGGCGGGGCGAAACCGGCGCCGGCCACTAAGCCTGGGGCGGCGCACCCCGGGCCAGGTCCGCATCCTGCGAACCAGCCGGGCTACGGCGCCCGGGCCCAGGCCGCCGCGCTGCCCTACGCCGATCACGCCGCGCGTGACCATCAGGGCAGCGGACCCGGCCTGCCGAAGCCCCGGCCGCAGATCTCGGTCGAGGACGCCATGGCCGAGCTCGACGCGATGATCGGACTGGCTTCGGTCAAGGAACAGGTGCGCTCGATCGCCGCCTCGGTCGAGGCGGCCCGGCGCCGTGCGGTAGCCGGCGTCACCACGGATAAGCCCATGCGGCACTTCGTCTTCCTCGGGCCGCCCGGGACCGGGAAGACAACGGTGGCCCGGGTGCTGGCCANNTCGGGGAGTACCTCGGCGCGACGGCCATCAAGACCAATGAGCTTGTCGATTCCGCGCTGGGCGGCGTGCTCTTCATCGACGAGGCGTACAGCCTGGTCAACGAGGGCGACGGGCAGACCGACCGGTTCGGTGTCGAGGCGGTCCAGACGCTGCTCAAGCGGGCCGAGGACAACCGCGAGGACCTCATCATCATCCTGGCCGGCTACGAGAAGCAGATGGAGGCGTTCCTGGGCACCAACCCCGGCCTGGCCTCACGCTTCGCCACCCGGCTGAAGTTCCCGAG